>JABSRH010000145.1 GCA_013215175.1 Parvularculaceae bacterium
AGAGTCTGGCTCATTCCCCAGGTGGGGCGGATGCCGAACTTGGCGTGCGTGTCGCCGAATTTGGTCGTTGTGGTCGTGTACAGAAGATCGCAATGGAGGGCGATTTCAAGCGCTCCGGTGAAGCAGGCGCCGTGTACTTGCGCGATGACGGGGACGGGAGCCTGGCGCACGGCCGCTGCGGCCTCGGCTGCTGGGCCGTCGAAGACGCCGCCAACGCGGCCATGCTTGAGCGTTGCTTGCTGGAGTACCTTGAGGTCCACGCCCGCTGAGAAGGCGCGACCAGCCCCCCGGAGGATGATGACCCGGGAGGTGTTCGCCGCGTCTTGTAGCGCATTGACCAAGCTTTCCAGCAATGTCGGCGTGAAAGCATTCATCGCGTCGGGGCGATTGAGGGTGATCGTGCTGATGCCGTCAGCGGTTTCTTGTTGTAGCTCGGTCATGTTTCCTCCGTGGGCGTTTTTTATTGTGGTTTGTTGGCCTCGCACCAGTCCCAGAACAACGCCGCCATGTCGGCACCGCCGAAGCGTTTGAGCTCGCGGATGCCTGTGGGGCTCGTCACGTTGATCTCTGTCATCATGCCGCCGATCACGTCGATTCCGGTGAGGACAAGGCGGCGCTCCTTCAGCTCTGGCGCGATGGCCGCGCAGATTTCGAGGTCGCGCTCGGTGAGGTCTACGGCTTCGGCTCGGCCACCCACATGCATATTGCTGCGCGCTTCGCCGTCAGCCGGGACGCGGTTGATTGCGCCGACAGGCTCGCCGTCGAGGATGAGGACGCGCTTATCGCCGCCGCGGACCTCTTTGAGGTAGGCCTGAGCGATGATCGGTAGGCTGCGCGGTTGGCCGAGGAACATCTCGATCAGTGAACTGAAATTCTCATCATCGGGGCGCACGCGGAAGACGCCCGCGCCGCCATTGCCGTAGAGCGGCTTGAGGATGATGTCTTGATGCTCGTCGCGGAACGCGCGGATGGCTTCCTCGTCGGAGGTGACGAGGGTGGGCGGCATCAGGTCGGGGTAATCCATGACGAAAAGCTTTTCCGGCGCACCGCGGATTTCGGCGGGGTCGTTAAGGACCAAGACACCGTCAGGCAGTTTCTCGAGCAGGTAGCACGCCGTCATGTAGACCATGTCAAAGGGTGGGTCCTGACGGATCAGGATGACATCCATGTCCGCTAAGTTCAGCAGCGTCGGTTCGCCGTGCTCAACATGATCCCCTTGCTGATCAACCAATTTGGTGAGTGGCAGGGCGTTAGCAGTGACTTGGTCGCCGTGGAGGCGCAGGTGCTCGGGCTGGTACTCCCAAAGCTCAAACCCTCGCGCTTGCGCTTCGAGGGCGAGAGCAAAAGTGGTGTCGCCCGCCGTGGTCAGTCCACGGAAGGGGTCGGTTTGGATCGCGATTTTCATGGGGGCCTAGTTCCGGCGAAGCAACGAATAGATGAGGAGAACAATCCACGCAGCCGCCGAGACGCCAGCGAGCGCTGCGGGGATATAGTTAGCATTCACCACGTGGAACACGGAGAAACCCGTATTCACGACGGACAAGAGGCTGAGGATGGTCAGCCCAATGGTGCTGCTGAAAAAGGTGCTGGTCATTGTAGGCGCCGAGGATCGCGGACGTAGATCACGTGGCTGACCACCTCATTCACACCGTCAATGGCCTGGGCCTGGCCAGTCACGCGGCGCAGCTCGTTCGGCCCTTGCGCAATACCGAGGAGATAGACCGTGCCTTGGCTCACCAGCACGCGATAGTTACCAGCAGCGACGCCCGTGTCAGCGATGAGCGCGGTTTCGAGCTTTTGGTCGATGAAGGCGTCTTTGGTACCGCGGCCGATGGAGGTCTTCGGCAGCACCTGCAGCTCGTTGATGATCTCTTTCACGGAGCGGATGCCGGCGGCTTTTTCTTCAATAGCGATGGCGTCGGCCTCGGAACGGACGGTGCCAGCGAGCAGCAGTCGACCCTCGTACAGGGTCATATCGATGTCTGATGTGTCGATCTTGCGATCGAACAGAAGCTTCGACTTCAAGTTCAGGCTGGCGGACGTGTCGTCCACGCGGTCACCGAGGCTGCGGTTCTGGGCGCAAGCGGTCACGAGAAGTAGGGCGGAGAGGGCAAGCGCCAGGCGACGGATCATCGGGCCTCCAACATGGTTAACTCGCCGGGAATGTATGGAGCGTCGCGAAGACTTCCAATCCTTTTTAGCGAAAGGCATCGCGGTGGTGGCGGATGCGCCACGGTGCGAGGGCAAAGATGTCAAAGCGCAAGGGCACGTCCACCCGCCTCGCTTTGCGCGCAAGCCAAGCGGCTGCGGCGGCTTTGATGCGCCATTGGTTCCGCGGGGTCACGGACAGCCACGCCTTTTCGAGGTTTTTGCGGTACTTCACCTCTACGAAGATTAAGGTGCTGCCGCGCTGGGCGACGATGTCGATCTCGCCGCCGGGGGCGGCAAATCGTTCGGCTAAGATGCGGTAGCCTTTCAGCCTAAGTGTCCACGCCGCGATGGCTTCCGCGACGCGGCCTCGATGCTCAGCCAGTTGTCTCCTTGAGCTCGAGGGCGCGGGCATAGCAGTCCTTCTTCGCAAGGCCGGTGAGCTCTGCCGCTTCCTTGGATGCCTCGCGCACAGATTTGGTGGCGAGGAGGTCGGTGAGGACCTGGTCAAGGTCGAGGGCCTCGGCTTGGCCGGGGTGGATCAAGACCACCATTTCGCCCTTGGGGGGGTGATCGGCGAATCTTGATGACAGTTCAGCGGCCTCACCCTCGATGACTTCCTCGTGCAGCTTGGTCAGCTCGCGCGCGACGCTGACGGTGCGGTTGCCGAGAACCTCTGCCACGGCAGCGAGGCTGGCGCTGATCCGCGGGCCGGTTTCGTAGAAGGCGAGGGTTTCAGCGCGGCTCATGACGCTACGCAGAAGGGTGGCGCGCTGGCCGTCGGCTCTTGGCATGAAGCCCAAGAAGCTGAAGCGATCCGTCGGCGCGCCCGCGATGGATAGGGCAGCGGTGAGCGCCGAGGGTCCAGCGATGGAGAACACCTTGATGCCAGCATCGCGGGCATCACGGACGATCTTGTAACCAGGGTCTGAGATCAACGGTGTGCCTGCGTCACTGACCAGAACGATCCTGCCGCCGTCTTCGAGTTCGGCAATGATCCGTGGACGAAGTTCAGAGGCACTGTGCTCGTGATAGGCGGTAAGCGGCTGTTTGATGAGGCCTAAAGCGGAGATCAGCTTGCCCGTGACGCGCGTATCCTCGCAGAGGATGCGGTCGGCTTGCTCGAGGGCTTGGCGAAGGCGATCGGAGACGTCGCCCAGATTGCCGATGGGGGTGGCCGCGACGTGGAGACCAGGAGGGAGGGTTTTCATGTCGTCTTTCGCTCAGGTGCAGGAGAAGCGGCCGTTCGAGCCATCCGTGCCCCGCTCGGGCGTGCACTTCTCCGGCCAGCCAAACTCTTGCCATGTCTCGACAAGGCCGATCCTGTCAGCCCATGCGGGGAAGTCGGGATGGGTACGGATCTTGGTTGGGTTTTGGCGACCATCCCAGAGGCGACTGAGCACGTAGGAACCGTTAGCAAACGGACGGTTGGCGAAGGCTTCCATGAAGAGCTCTGGATCGCCGAAGCCGACGAGGCCGTTCATGATAGCCGTGCTCATGGGAATGTCGGGGTTTTGTAGCATGCCTTGCAGGAACATATCCATTTGGGCGAGCGCTTGCGGGTCCTCGAGGTAGAAGGCTTTGCCGGCGGTCTGCCAGTTTTCAAAGTCTTGGAATTCGGGGCTGATATAGCCAATCTCGTCATGCATCGACATCATGAAATCGAAGGCTTCTTGCCGCCTTCCTTGCACCAGAAGGATGTCGGCCATGGCGTAGGCCGCGCCAGCGAAGCCCGCGTCGAGAACGCGTTGGGCGGCGCTCTCGGCTTCGTCAAGGCGGCCAGCGTTCAACAGCGTCACCGCTTCGGCAATCTGCCAGAACGGGTTGTTTGGGTTGTCGCGTAAGGCCGCTCGGATGTCCGGTAGCGCATCGTCCGTGTGCCCGATGCTGCTGAGCCGGTAGCCCCGTGCGTAGCGGATCTCAGCGTTGTCGGGCTCGAGCATCGCTGCGAAGTCGATGAGCCTTATGGCTTCAGCAAACCGGTTCTCGGCCAGCCGGAGCACAGATTTCATGGCATAGCCATCAGCGCTCGAAGGCTTGAGGGCTAGAGCTCGATCCGCCGCTGCTTCGGCGGCTTTGAGGTAAGGCTTCTCTGAGGGGACGATAGCATAAGTCGGGTAGAGAAAATTTGCGTACGACAGAAGTTCCCAGGCCTCAACGAAGGTTGGGTCTTGCTCTACGGCGATGTTGAGAAAGTCGACGGCGAGGGGGATCGTCTGTTGACCCCATGCGTCGTTGACCAAGCCGCGGCCTCTTAAGAAGGCCTCGTACGCGGCGGGGTTGTCGGTGAGCTCATCCGCGAGGCGGGTGCCTTCGCTCAACTCTAAGACGACGCTGAGTTCCTTCGCGACATCGCGGGCGATGGTTTCCTGCAGGTCGAAGATGTCTCGCAGGCTGTCGTTGTAGGTCTGTGACCAGACGGTGGTGCCGGTTTGGGCTTCGGTGAGGCTGGCCGTGATGCGAACCACGTCCTCGGCTTTGCGAACGGAGCCCTCAAGGATGTGTTTGACGGCCAGTTGGTCGCCAATTTCCTTCAGCGTCGCGTTTTGACCTTTGAAGGCAAAGGCGGACGTTCGTCCGACAACGCGCAGCTCCGGCACGCGCACCAAAGCGTTCAGGATCTCCTCAGCGATGCCATCGGAGAAATATTCCTGATTGTCCGCAGCCATGTCCTGGAATGGTAGAACGGCGATCGATTGCTGAAGCGATGAAGCCGTGCCGTTGCCTTCTGCGCGGGTCGAAGACGCTGCGACGACCGTTTGAGGTCGCGTGCCGGTCCAGTAGCTCACGCCGACGAGGGCGACGAGGCCTGCCGCGATGATGCCGTCGGCAACGCGGAGCTTGTGGTTACGTTGCTCGATGTCATGGTCGGCTTCGGTCCGTTTGAAGCCCTCGGGCGTCATCTCGAAGGCCCAGGCGAGGATGATCGCCACGGGGAAGCCCAAGATCAGCGTGACCGTGATCGACGTATCGAACCAGTCTGGCAGCAGCAGCGTGGTTTCGAGGGCCATGGCGAGCTGGATGAGCAGCCAAGCGAGCACGGCGTAGCCGCCCGCGACGCGGAAAACGCTGCGTCGGCGCAACTCCAGCAAAAACTTGTACATGCCCGATGCCCTTGAACTTGGTCGCACCGCGTAGCACAGGCCCAGGTTGAAACCTAATTCGCTCGTAAGGATGCAGTCTCTTCTGTTGAGGCCAAGCCCAAGGCTGGGTATGCGAGAGACTGATGGGAGGCGCTTCGATGTCCAACTTACTGTCACTGCTGACGCCACAACGCCTGATGGTTGTGTTTGCGGCTCTCGTGCTCGCGGCTTGTGAGTCGACGCCGAAGCCGAAACAGACGGTCGATCTGCCGCTTGAGGCGACGGGCGACCCGACCGAGATTCAGAACCCCGCGACGCTGCCCAATCTCGAAGAACGCGAGATCGTTCGCGTGGCGATCTTGCTGCCGCTGTCATCGCGGTCCGGCCCGATCCAAGATCTCGCCATCGCCATGCGCAATGCGGCTCAGATGGTGGCCTTCGAGAGTGGCAATGAAAGCTTCCTCCTGATCCCGGGCGACACGCGCGGTACACCGATGGGCGCGCGCCAGGCAGCAGCGGAAGCCATCGAAGGCGGCGCGGATATCATCCTGGGGCCGCTCCTATCCGATAGTGTCCGCGCCGTGGCTGATGTGGCCCGTATGCGGAACATTCCGGTGGTCGCTTTCTCGAACGACAGCTCGGTAGCGGGTGACGGCGTTTATCTTTTGAGCTTCCCGCCAGAACCTGAAATCGATCGCGTGACGTCTTACGCCATCTCGCGCGGTTATGCGCGCTTCGGTTTGCTGGCGCCGATCACCGCCTATGGTGATCGTGTGAGTGATGCGTTCCGTGAGCAGATTTATCAAGGCGGCGGTGAGCTTGTTCATTCGGAACGCTATATCCGCAACGTGCAGGACATGCAGGAGCCGGCCCGGCGGTTGGCTGAGTACGCCGCTCCCGGCTTTATCCCGCAATATGTCAGTCCTCGCCGGACTGGCTCACGAGCCGTGGCGAACCCCTTCCGGCCTCGCCGCGAGACTGTGAGCACTGACGCGGGTGACTTGCTTGGTCAAAGCCCGCTGGGCCAGGTCGATGCTCCAAACCAGAGCTATGACCCCGTCTTCGACGGTTTCCAGGCGGTGTTGCTTCCTGAATCCGGCCGGATGCTGCGGGCGCTCGCGCCGCTTCTTCCGTACAATGATGTGGACGTGCGCGAGATTAAGCTGCTCGGCGTGAGTTCTTGGAACAACCCGAACCTGCGCGGCGAGCCAGCGCTGGCGGGCGGTTGGTTTGCGGCGCCTGATCCCGACGTGGCGAAGGGCTTTAGCCAGCGGTATGAGACGGCTTATGGCAAAGCGCCGCCGCGGCTGGCGTCGTTGGCCTATGACGCGACCTTGGTCGCCGCGCGGTTGGCAGAAGCCGATGTGCCCAATCCGTATTCGCAGGGTCTGCTGACGAACCCCAATGGCTTTTACGGTGCAGACGGATTGTTCCGCTTGACGCCTGCTGGCGTGGTGGAGCGTGGCCTGGCAATTCTTGAGCTCAGCCGCTCGGGCGTGCGGGTGATCGATCCGGCTCCTTCAAGCTTTGCTGAAAAGCCGAGCGAAGACCGGTTTTGACCTCAGAGCCGGTTTCACCGCCGATCCTCAGCCTTAGCGACGTCCTTCTCTATGAGGTGAGGGCGGCGGACTTCCCGCAAGCGAAGCTGCGCTATCGCAATGATCGCGCGGCAGCGGAGGTGGGGCTCGAAGGGTTGAGCGATGCGGCTTGGGTTCAGCACTTCGCGCGGTTTGATCCGTTGCCGGATAACCTGACCGCGCCCATGGCCATGGCGTATCACGGTCATCAGTTCCGCAGCTACAATCCCGATATTGGTGACGGTCGCGGCTTCCTCTTTGCGCAGCTGCAGGACCAGCGCGGGCGGCTGATGGACCTGGGCACCAAGGGCTCGGGGCGCACGCCGTTTTCACGCAGCGGCGACGGTCGGCTGACCCTCAAAGGCGCGGTGCGGGAGATCCTCGCGACGGAGATGCTGGAGGCGTTGGGGGTGCCCACGTCGCGAACCTTCAGCGTGATCGAAACGGGTGAGGACCTGATCCGCCAGGATGAGCCGTCGCCCACACGTTCGGCGGTGATGGTGCGGCTGAACCATAGCCATATTCGCTTCGGCAGCTTTCAGCGATTGGCGGCGCTGAGCGATGATGAGGGGCTCGCTAAGCTGCTCGCCTATAGCATTGAGCAGTTTTATCCGGAGACGGAGCAAGGCGATGCGGTTGGCTTCTTGAAGGCCGTGTCGGCTCGTATGGCCACACAAGCGGCGCGCGTCATGGCGGCTGGCTTCGTGCATGGTGTTCTTAATACGGATAATATGAACATCACGGGCGAGGTCTTCGACTTTGGCCCTTGGCGGTTTGTGCCGAACGTCGACCCTGCCTTCGTGGCGGCCTATTTCGATCATACGGGTCTGTATTCCTATGGTCGTCAGGCGGAGGCGATTTATTGGAATGTCGCGGCGTTGGCCGATGCGTTGCGGCCGCTGGCGGGCAAAGACGAGCTGAAGGAGGCCTTGAAGGTCTTCCCCGAAGCCTATGGCCCTGCTTTTGGCGAGGCACTTTTCCGTCGATTGGGCCTCAAAGGTGGGCGGTCGGAG
>JABSRH010000146.1 GCA_013215175.1 Parvularculaceae bacterium
CTTGCGTCAACCCCTGCGCAAACGCGCTGCCCCAAACCACGGCTGTCTCTGAAACCGAGATCTCTGCGGCACCACCGACAGCGACGATGTGATCGGTGAATCCTGACACCAAAAAGCCATCGCCGGTTTCGAAAATCCCTTCACTATTGAAGGTCGTGTTGAAGGCGTCAGCAGCAACTGAGTGACCCCTTTCAGCAGATCCGACGCGCCCGCGTACGTTCACAGATGCCCCCGACCGGCCAGTGCTGGCCAAGCTGCCAACAACCGCTTCCTGTCCGATCACGATCGATGTTGTCCCGCCTCCCGACTGCAGAGTCACACCATGGAATTCCTCTGATCGGACTTCATCAGAGGGCCTGCCAACACGCCCATTCACAGTTGCGGTTAAGTCACCGAGGGCGAAGGCATAGATGGTCGACGAAACATCGCCTTCGCTCACAATGTCAACGTCGCCGCCAACGCCGGATAAGTTTATCGCCCCATCGATGAGGCCGCTATTGACGACGCTGAATGAGTTCTCGGTGGAGGAAGGATCCCCGAAGTAATAAATTCCATCATTGAAGCCGCCATCACCGACGGTCCCCGCATTGTTGATTGACACAGCACCGAGCTGTGGAAGCTGAATCCTCGTGCTCTGACCATCGATGGCCACTCCCTCCAAAACGATGAGGCTTACATCCGCGCCGCCAAGCGCGTTCAGCGCAGCATTGACGTCATCGACGGTCGCGTCCGCGTCGCAAGTGATCGTCGTGCCCTCGATAGAGCAGTCAGCCCAAGCCGTCGTTGGGAGGCTTGCCAGCAAGGCGATGGTCGCCGTCCCGAGGGCGAGGCGTTGCTTCGATGATGTCATGGTGAGAGCTCTCTTCGTTTTGTCCGCAAGACGACTCTCAGCTGGCTTAAGCCGGGGTGCTTTCGCGTGTGTGATCGAAGATCAACTAACGAGAAAGCCCATGCTTTACAATGTTTAAACAGAAACTTCACAATTCATCTTGGTGCGAATTTGATTCAAATTTAAACCATCAGCAACGGCACCTTTTCCGCTGCAAGGCACTGCTCGTGGCTGACCAAGAAGGGCCTCTGTGTGGGGCGATGTCACCGAGGTGGCTCGTAGCCATCGCTGGCCAACAGGTCCCTTGCTTCGCGCGCCTTTCGTCGCTAGTCATTGCGACGCATTCGCAAGATGGCCGCTGGCTATCTGTGCCCCTGGAAGAGTGAGTACCCCATGACGTCCCTTCGCCTATTCCGGTCCGGCCTCATCGCCGTCGTCGCCTTCGTGGCCGCAGCGCTAGGTTCCCTCGCGCCCGCGCAAGCCCAGGAGCGTGTGCTATCCTTGGGCGGTGACATCACGGAGATCATCTACGCTCTGGGCGCGGAAGACCGCCTCGTCGCCACCGATGACGCGAGCCTATTCCCTGAACCTGCGCGAGCCTTGCCCAAGGTCGGCTACCTCCGGCGCTTATCGGCCGAGGGCGTGCTGTCGGTGGAGCCTGATCTCGTTTTGATCAGTGGTGCCGCAGGGCCCCAAACCGCGCTCGACCAGATCGCTGCGACGGGCATTCCCATCGTCAGTATCGAAACAGAATACACCGCTGACATCATTCTCCAAAAGATCGACCTTGTGTCCCAGGCGCTCGGCTTAGAGACAGAGGGAAAGGCGTTCCGCTCAACGATCGAGCGTGATATCGCCATGGCCAATGCAAAAGTCGAGGCGCTGAACACCCAGCCATCTGTCCTGTTTTTCGCAGCTAGGCCAGACGGCGCACCCCGTGCGGCGGGAGACGACACCGCTGCAGCCGGCCTTATCGACATGCTCGGAGGCACCAACGTCTTGGCTGGTCAAACGGGGTACACATCCCTTTCGTTGGAAGCTGCCGTTGCAGCTGACCCCGACGTGATCCTCGTCATGACCCATCACGCGGCCCGCATCGGAGGCGTGGAGGGCGTCCGGAAGCATCCGGCTCTGGCGCTCACCACCGCCGCGAAAGAGGGCAGGGTCTTCGCCGTTGACCTCGCCACGGTCATGCAGTTCGGCCCAAGAACCCCCAACGCGGTGGCTGACCTGGCCGAAGACATCGCTGAGACCCTGGGTGACTAGTCCCACGTCCCCCCTTGCGCGGCGCGCTGCCATCGGACGATCCGCTGTCTTCGCATGCGGGCTCTTAGGCTTGTTCTTTGCGCTGATGGGTGTCCTTGTCGGCCCCCTGAATGTCGGGTTGGTAGACATTGGCAAGATCATCATCGGCTCGGACGATGTCAGCCAGGTCAAGTCGGGCGTCGTACTCAATATCCGCCTACCACGTATGCTTCTTGGCTTCTTCGTGGGCGCTAGCCTCGGGGTGTCGGGCGCCACGATGCAGGGCTTCTTTCGCAACCCGCTAGCGGACCCCGCTTTGATCGGCGTGTCCTCCGGCGGCGCGTTGGCTGCTGTTGCCGTGATCGTCTTAGGCGGCGCGGCTTTGTCCGGCTTCACAGGGCTCTTAGGCGCTTTCGCCATGCCAATCGCGGCATTCGTCGGCTCACTGACCATCGTCACCGCCATCTATCGCGTGTCGATGCAGGACGGACGTGTGATCGTCGCGACCATGTTGCTGGCGGGGGTCGCTGCCAATTCACTCGCCGTCTCGGGCATTGGCTATCTCACATTCCTCGCGGACGATACACAATTGAGGGACCTCACTTTTTGGACCCTTGGCAGTCTCGGTGGTGCCACCTGGGCGCGAGCTTTGCCAGCCATTATGCTCATGATCGTCGGCGTGATCGGCCTTCTGCGACTAGCCCGGCCTCTCAACAGTCTTCTGTTCGGCGAAGGCGATGCCGCTGCGCTCGGCACCAATGTTGAGGCCACCAAGGCGCAAGCAGCCTTCTTCACGGCCTTAAGCGTCGGTGCCGCCACGGCTGTCTGTGGGGTGATCAGTTTCGTCGGCTTAGTCGTCCCCCATCTCGTTCGGCTTGTGACGGGTCCGGATCATCGCTTCGTCCTGCCAGGCTCCGCTTTGCTCGGCGGCGCTTTGGTGCTCGGTGCGGATCTCATCGCCCGCATGGCCGTCACGCCGGCAGAGCTACCTCTCGGCGTGGTCACCGCAGCCTTGGGGGCGCCCTTCTTCTTCTGGCTCCTCCTGCGCGACAAGCAACGCGGAGGCTTCGGATGACCCTCAGACTATCCGACGGTCATGTCGTACGCGGTGGGGCAACTCTCCTGCACGAGGCCAACATCACCGTCACGCCCGGCCAGTTTGTCGCCATCTGTGGTCCCAATGGCGCGGGCAAGAGCACCGCGTTATCGTTGCTAGACGGCAGCGCTCAGCCCACCGATGGCTTGGTCACCTTGGATGGCGAGCCTATTGCCAAAGTTCAGCGTAAAGCCCTCGCACAGCGTCGCGCCGTCGTCCCTCAGCGCCACCAGCTCAGCTTCCCATTCCTCGTTCACGAGGTGGTTGCCATGGGACGCGCCCCCCATGAGGGGCGAACTTCACCGGCGGAGAACGATGCCATTTGTCAGCAGGCGATGGAATGGCTCGGTGTTACGCCTTATGCGGAACGAAATTACCTGACCCTCTCCGGCGGCGAGCGCCAACGCGTGATGATCGCCCGCGCTCTAGCTCAGGTTTGGGAGGCACCAGCAGAGGGGCATCGCTATCTCTTGCTGGACGAGCCGACGGCCGCCCTCGACCTTAAGCATCAGATTGCTCTGATGAAATTGCTCGCGCGTCTCGCAAACGAGGGCTGGGCGGTCCTCGCGGTTCTGCACGACCTGGCCCTTGTCCGTCGCTGGTGTACGGATGTTGTGCTCATGAAAAAGGGAACCACCGTGGACAGCGGTTCCCCGGAAAATCTTCTCAACCCTGAGAACGTCGCCGAGATCTTTGATCTCGACGAGCCGTACCAGTTTTAGCTTATCGTAGACGGTCTTTCAGCGCAGGAAGCGTGATCGTCGTGTAGTTGCCGATCTCTTCACGAGCTTCGGTGACCGCTTCTTCCGTGGTCATCCCGCCGTTCTCCACTTCTGAGGCATAGCCGAGAAGCGCCATGTAGAGGTCCTGCGGCTCACCCTTGAGCGTCAGAGCAAACGGCTCCCGCGCGTCTTCAAAAATCTCCCAAGACTCGCGAATAGCGGCCCAATAGTCTTTGGTGGTATCCCAGCTCGCGTCGACCAAATCCGACGTCACATCATCCGTGTGCACATAGGTGTTGACGGCGATCTCGCGAACCAGGGCCGTTGGCTTATCGCCGGACAGCACGACCTTCATGTTGTCTTGCTCATGGACCCAGCCATCTGGCGTGATCGCGTGGCGGTTCACGGCGTCCACAGCGTGGTAGTCATCCCGCGTGGTCATGTCGCGACGGGGCAGGGGACGCCAGGCGCGAGCAGGCTCCCAAGCGGCGAGACCATTTTCATAGTTCCAGCGTCCAACGCCGCCGTAGCGGGGCGAGTCGTCGACCTGATAGACCTCTTGCGACCACGCGCCTTTGCGGTCCGCAGCCGTCACATCGTGCGTGGTCCAAGCATTGCCGCCGATGAAGGTCAGCACCTTCTTCGGTTGGTACTGCCAGTCTTGGCGCCAGTGCTTCAGCGGAAATTTCTCTTCGCCACCAACGTAGAGGATATGCTGGAGGCTGATGAAGTCGCCGCGATCTTCGATCACTTTCACCACTTCGTAGGCGCCAGAGATCTTGCGGTCTTTCACTTTATAGCCGTCGCTCAACGCCACCGTCTCGATGAAGTCGAACTTTACTTTGTAGGTACCAGCCATGGCGAGGATCGACGTGCGATCCTGCTCAAACTGGCTAGCAGAGACCTTCGCTGACGTGGTGGGGGTGGCCACATCGCTGGTAGGAACAGAGGCACAGGCGGCGAGAGCGGCGGTGGCTGCGGCCACCAGGAACAGGTGTTTCAACGGTCCAAACTCCAAACTGTGGAGCCTCATTATCGCGAACAATTATCAGTTGCAATGCTTGTTTCGTGCGGAGACCTTCGAATGTCCAAACTTTTCCCAATGCGCTGACATGCAAAAGAAAAAGAGACGAGTGCAGCCACCGGTGTGGAGAAGCGCACCAGCGAATTACTGTTTTGTTAGCCAATCAAATAAAGCTGTTGGCGCCTTCGGTCGTTTGCCATCTGCTAGGTCCGAGGAGCATGAAACATCCGGGGACCCTATGATTTTGACTCTGTTATTGTCCAGTGCCGCCGCCACGGGTGTGGCTGCCGACGAAGCGGACACGATCGTTGTCTATGGCCGCGGTCTTTCGCTTATCGGCGAAGTCGAAGCAGCATCCGAAGGCGTTGTTGGTTATGCAGATTTCGAGGACCGAACCTTGTCGCGTGTCGGTGAGCTGGTGGAGGTCATTCCAGGCGTCGTCGCGACCCAGCATTCAGGAGAGGGCAAGGCAAACCAGTATTTTTTAAGAGGATTCAACCTAGATCACGGTACGGACTTTTCAGTACACGTGGATGGTGTGCCCGTGAACCTGCGAACCCATGGCCATGGACAAGGATACCTCGATCTCAATTTTGTGATCCCTGAAGTGGTTGAGCGGGTCGATTTCCGCAAGGGCCCGTACCGTCCGGACAACGGCGATTTCTCGGCGGCGGGAGCGGCACGCTACCGCACGTACGATCAGCTCGATGAAGGCTTCGTTGAGCTCACGGCTGGCGAATTCGGCTTCCTCCGCGCCGTATCAGCAGCGAGTTCCGAGGTCGCCGGAGGTCACTTGCTGTTGGCGCTTGAGGGCCAGGTTTACGACGGGCCCTGGCAGCTTGAGCAAGATCTTCAAAAGCTCAACGGTTTCGCCAAATGGACGAGGGACAGCGACAGAGGCCATTTTCACGTCATCGCTAACGCGTATAACAGCGAATGGACGTCTACGGACCAGGTGCCAGAGCGCGCCATCGACAGCGGGCGCATTGGTCGATTTGGTTTCATCGACGACGACCTAGGTGGCGAGACGAGCCGGTATTCTCTGGCGGTGAATGGCGCCTATGACCACGCAGATGGCTCGATCACGAGCGTGTCGGGATATGCGGTGTCTTACGACTTTCGTCTGTTCTCAAACTTTACCTACTTTCTCGAAGATCCAGTGAATGGCGACGAATTCGAACAACGGGATCGTCGTCGGATTTTAGGTGGAGACGTCACGCACATTCGTCCTTTTACAGATCGGTTATCGCTACGGGCAGGCGCTGAGCTGCGCTACGATGATATAACCGACCTCGGTCTTTTCCGCACGGCGGCACGCCAGCGGCTCTCCACCGTCCGTTCGGATGAAGTTCAGGAGTTCTCGTTCGCGGGTTGGGCTGAGCTTCAGGCGGAGCTCACACCGCGACTGCGGGCGAATGTTGGTTTGCGGTCCTCGTATTACACCGCGGATGTCAACGCCTTGAGCCTCCAGGAGAACAGCGGCGAGGCAGACGATCAGTTGTTGACGCCGACGGGTTCGCTGGCATTCCGCGCTTCCGATTCCCTAGAGGTCTATGCCAGCTACGGTCAGGGCTTCCATTCCAACGACGTTCGCGGCGCCACGATCTCCATCGATCCGGTGAGTGGTGATGCCGTGGATCAGGTGCCGATCCTTGTTAAGGCAGAAGGCGGTGAGATCGGGCTGCGGTTTGAACAGGGGGCTGTGAAAGCCACGTTGGCCCTGTTCACGCTCAACTTGGACTCTGAGCTCGTCTTCGTTGGGGATGCTGGTGCTACCGAGCCCAACGACGGCACGACCCGACAGGGTGTCGAGGCGACAATGTTCTGGACGCCTCTGGATTGGCTAGTGCTCGATGCCTCAGCTGCCTACACCGATGCCGAGTTTGATGTGCCGGGCGACGAAGTTCGTATTCCCGGTGCCGTGGAAACGGTCTTGTCGGCTGGCGCTGTCGCTCGGTTTGATCCTCTAACTCTAAGCGCCCGCCTTCGCCATTTTGGCGAGGCGCCGTTGATCGAAGACGGATCTGTGACCAGTGATCCAACCACAATTGTCAATTTGGGTGCTGAATACGAGCTCGGTCCGATGACACTCGGCGTCGATGTGCTCAACCTTTTCGACTCGCAAGATGCTGACATCACCTACTTGTTCGAGTCGCAGCTTCCCGGCGAGGTATCGGCTCGGGAAGACATCCATTTCCATCCCGTTGAGCCACGACAGCTTCGGATAAACCTTCGCCGGAGGTTCTAAACGAGAACAATTCTCACTTGCATTCGCAGATAGCTTGGTAGATGTAGTTGCGAGTTATTTGCAGAAGGGCAAGTCAATGTTCAAGTCAGTGTTGGCCGTGTCGGCCTCGTGCGTTGCAATCGGGGGGAGCGTTTGGGCTCAGGACGGCAGCAGCATCGACCAAGAGGACGACGTCGTCACCGTGTACGGCACGTCGAACCCGCTCCCGACTATTGCTTATCCGGGCCAAGTCTCGGTGGTGGATCGGGCCGAGCTGGAAGCTCGCCTTGTATCAACCATCGCCGATGGCCTGCGCGATGTGCCAGGTCTTCAGTTCTCCGGCGGTCCGCGTCGGACAGGCGAGGTGCCGTCGCTCCGGGGTCTCTCGGGCGAGAACGTCTTGGTGCTACTCGATGGCGCGCGACAGTCGTTCCTGTCGGCTCACGACGGTCGCTTCTTCCTCGACCCTGACCTCGTGGCTCGCGCGGAAGTCGTGCGCGGTCCGGCTTCCGCGCTTTACGGCTCCGGAGCCGGCGGCGGCGTGCTCGCCTGCGAAACCGTCGATGCTGACGAACTGCGCAAGGCCGCTGAGTCCTTCGGCGTCCGCA
>JABSRH010000147.1 GCA_013215175.1 Parvularculaceae bacterium
AGGTCCCAAGGGTTTGGCGGTTCGCCAATTAAAGCGGTACGTGAGCTGGGTTTAGAACGTCGTGAGACAGTTCGGTCCCTATCTGCCGTGGGAGTAGGAAATTTGAGAGGAGCTGCCCTTAGTACGAGAGGACCGGGGTGGACGTACCTCTGGTGGACCAGTTGTTGCGCCAGCAGCATAGCTGGGTAGCTATGTACGGAACGGATAACCGCTGAAAGCATCTAAGCGGGAAGCCGCCCTCGATACTAGATTTCCCTGAGAACCGTGGAAGACCACCACGTTGATAGGCCAGGTGTGGAAGTGCAGCAATGCATGAAGCTGACTGGTACTAATTGTTCGATAGGCTTGATCGTTTCCCCATGCCTTCATTGGTTTGAGGAACAGACACCCATGCGTGGCGAACGCCTCGTCATTGGTAAGTGCACAGACTTTACTCTCGCAAACATGCTCGTTTCGCCGGCCTGGTGATTATTGCGCAGGGCCCCCACCCGATCCCATCCCGAACTCGGTCGTTAAATCCTGCTGCGCCGATGGTACTCCGGCTTAAGCCGTGGGAGAGTAGGTCGTCGCCAGGCCTGCCGAGCGAGCATGTTCCCTCTCGATGATGATCTTCTTCAGCAGCGATGCTTGTTGCCACCGGGGCATAAAGCGACCTTTGCTGCGCGCAGTTTGCTGCGGGATGGAGCAGCCCGGTAGCTCGTCAGGCTCATAACCTGAAGGTCGTAGGTTCAAATCCTACTCCCGCACCCAACAACAACCGCCCTTCGGGGCGGTTTTTTTTGTTTGGGGTACCTGCAGGTTCGCCCTACTCTCATGGAATGTTGACCACAGGATCCAACAATCCGCACAGTGTGCTGATGATACGGCCATTGCACTTTGCAGTTAATGCCGAGACCGCCGCCGACAACAGTTTCCAAGCCGAGGGATCTCCGACGGATACAGGGGCAGCGGTCCAAGAGTTCGATGCCATGGTCGACAGCCTTCGTGCGGCTGGCGTCGTTGTTCATGTGATAGAACAAGACCGGACAGATACGCCGGACGCGGTCTTTCCCAACAACTGGTTTTCAACCCATGCGGACGGCACGTTGGTCATCTATCCGATGGCGGTGCCGTCAAGGAGGAGAGAGCGACGCCAAGATATCATCGACCGCGTGGCCACCGCCGAAAGCGCCATTCTTGATCTATCCCATGAGGAAGAGGAAGGCCGTATCCTCGAGGGCACCGGAGCGATCGTCTTCGATCATCGCCAGCGCTGCGCATTTCTGACAAAATCTCGCCGTGCTGAGGTGACGCTGTTCGAAGAGCTCTGTGATCGTCTTACCTATCGGGTCGTTGCCTTCGATGCAGCGGGTCGAGACGGATCACCGATTTACCACACTAATGTGATGATGGCGGTAGGCCAACATTTAGCTCTCGCAGGCCTCACTACGATCGGTGATGACAAGCAAAGGTCGGATGTGCGGCGCCATTTAGCGGCAGTCGACCGACCGTTGATCGAGCTGACAGCCGAGCAGATCGAATCGTTTGCCGGCAATGCTCTCGAAATCGACACGCCCAATGGTCCCGTGCTCGTGATGTCGGCGACGGGTTGGGCGAGCCTTAACGACGTTCAACGAGATCAAATCGAATCGGTCATGCCGGTGATCACCCCGCAGCTGCCCACCATTGAAAAATCTGGCGGTAGCGCCCGCTGCATGATGGCGGGTCTGCACGGGCCGACGGCCTAGCAGCTTCCGCCCCTTGGGTTCCCGGCCGTTCTCGTCCAAGACAAAGGAAAAAGTCGGAGGAAGAGTGTGGCAAACGATTTTGCGGGTTTGAGTGATGTCCCCGAGCACCTGGTTTTCGACCTTGAGGGCCTGAAGAAGGGTGCAGGACACGCAGTGCCCGGCCTCAACGGCGACGTGCAGGTGGGTAAATTCAAAGGCGGGCAATCGAACCCCACCTATCTGATCACCACAAGCGAGGGCCGCTACGTCCTTCGTCGTAAGCCGCCAGGAAAATTGCTGGGTTCGGCGCACCAGGTCGGTCGCGAAGCCCGGGTCATGTCCGCCCTCGCGGATACAGATGTCCCCGTGCCGCGCGTTTTCTTCCACGGCGAAGATCCCGATATGATCGGATCAGAGTTCTTCATCATGGAGTTCATGGACGGACAGATCTATTGGAACCCGTTGTTATCTGATCTGCCTAAGGAGCAACGCGGCCAGGTGTACCACCGCCTGACCGATACCCTCGCAGCGCTGCATTCTGTCGATTACAAGGCTGTGGGCCTCGGTGATTTTGGTCCGGAGGGGGAATATATCGCCCGCCAGGTAGGGCGCTGGTCCAAACAATATAAAGCGTCTGAGACCGACGATGTTGATGCCATGAACTGGCTCATCGATTGGTTGCCAAAGAACATACCGGCCGGCGATAAAACATGCCTGATCCACGGCGACTTCCGCCTGGACAATTGCATGTTCACCAAGGGTGACCCTCAGCCGATGGGTCTGATCGACTGGGAGTTGTCGACCCTTGGCCATCCGCTTGCAGATCTTACCTATTACCTTCTGTCTTGGAAGATCCCCCTGGATCCAAGCCGCGGCGAGAACCTGGTGGGTCAGGACCTCGAAAGTCTCGGCATTCCTCGCGAGCAAGAGTTGATTGAGCGCTATAGCGAAAAGACGGGAACGGATGTTCCTGAAGACCTCAATTACTACTTCGCTTACAACCTCTTCCGCCTCGCTGGCATCGTTCAAGGCGTCTATAAGCGAGCGAAAGACGGTAACGCCTCGAGCGAAAAGGCCATGGGCTACGGCAAGATGGTGGCGCCTCTATCCGCGATGGCGAAACAGTTCGCGGGCGGAGAAGCCCCTTGATCCTTCAGCGAGTTTCCAAGGCTGTTCGAGAGCAAAATTGGTTCACGGTGGCGATCGAATTGATGATCGTCACCACTGGTGTTTTTCTCGGCATCCAGTTTGGCAACTGGAACGAGCAGCGGGCGGATGACCGGCGCGAGCAGGCCTATCTTGAGCGCTTGCAAAGAGCTTCGAGGCCAACATCGAGATCATTGATCAGTCCATAGAGCGCACTGAAGGCCTCAAAGCGGGCGTGGAAGCCTTATACAGTGTGCTGACTTCGGGGCAAATCGTGACGCCTGATGCGGTCGCTCCCCACATGAATTCCATGATATCAGCCTCGCGGCCAGCACCAGTGTCATCGACCTTTGTCGAAATGCAATCGGCGGGTGCGCTGAGTACGTTGGATAGTGAGGCGCTCCGTAGTGCCCTCATCGAATACGATGCTGCCACGGGTCTTGGTGCATCGGGGCTGGAGTTTGCGTTAAGGGGATTTCACCCCGACCGGGTGGCCTTCAGTGTCGTCAAAATCAACGACCAAAGCGAAATTTTCCAGCCGAGCGACGTGCGCAACGTCGAGGCGCTACAGCAAAACATCGGCCAAGTCAGTTATATGCAGGCCGCTCATGTCCTTCAGCTCAGTTACGCGCAGGCGGCGCGCGCAAGGGCCGAGACCGTTCTTTTGGAAATCGAGAGGGCTCGACAATGACATCTGTTTCTGAGGCGGTAGAGCGCCGCCGTTCTTGCCGGGCCTTTCGGCCAGACGCTCTGTCCAAAGACGTTGTGCAGGACTTGATCGAGCGGTCGCTCCGGTCGCCGTCTGGCGGCAATGTGCAGCCTTGGCGGATCATTGCCGTGGCAGGCGAAGAGAAAGATGCTCTCACCCGCATGGCGCAGGCAGAGCTTTTCTCTAACCCGAAAGGTGACGACGACGGTTATCCCATTTACCCGCCGGGCTTGCAGGAACCTTTCCGGTCGCGTCGGTACCAAGTCGGTGAAGATCTCTATGCGGCCCTAGGCGTCGCGCGGGAGGACAGGCCGGCTCGCTATGCTTGGGTTGCTAACAATTTCAGCTTCTTTGGCGCACCGGTCGGCTTGTTCTTCGTTACACGGAAGAGCTTCGGCCACGGACAGTGGGCGCACCTTGGCATGCTGATGCAGACGATCACGCTCCTGGCTGAAGAGCAGGGGTTGGGCAGCTGTATGCAAGAGGCTTGGGCTGTGGTTCGCAAGCCGCTTCATACCCAGTTCAATCTTGATGCGGACGAGGTCGTCTACGCCGGTTTGGCCCTTGGCCATCCCGATGTCGATGCACCCGTCAACCAATGGCGCAGCCGCCGAGCTTCGGTCGCTGAGATTGCCGAATTCCGTGGATTTTGAGAGGTTTAATGATGAACAATCCTAAGAAGATGCCGAAAATCACCCGTGTCCCTGTGGGTGCCCTGGGTCCGGAGGACACGGTCATTACAGCCGATGGAACTGTTTTCTCCGCGTTGCGCAATGACGGTAAGTTGATTCGTGTACGCCCTGGAGAAGAGAAGGCCGAAGTCGTCGCCGATATTGGTGGTCGCGGTTTGGGCTGTGAGCTGATGGACGACGGCCGCATTTTGGTCTGCAACGCCGACCTTGGGCTTCAAGCAGTCAATGTGGATACGGGTGAAGTTGAAGCCTTGCTCCCTGATCTCTTCGGTCAGCGGTTTGGCATCTGCAACAACGCGGCCATTGCTCCTGATGGAACCGTCTATGTATCGGAGAGCTGCCAGGGCTATCACCTCGAGAACTTCCGTAAGGACATTATCGAAGACACCAAGACGGGCCGACTGCTGCGATGGCGGTCGGGGCAAGAACCGGAAGTCTTGCTTGAGGGACTCACGTTTGCCAATGGCGTGGTGCTTGATCCGCAAGGGGAGTTTGTGCTCGTGGCAGAAACGGGCAAGGGCCTGATCCACCGTGTTTGGTTTGATGATGGCCGTACGGATATTTTTGCTGAGGTGCCCGGGTATCCGGACAACCTGTCTCTCGGCTCCGATGGGCTCTTCTGGTGCGCTGTTCCCGCGCTGCCCAACGAATCGCTCGAATCGATCCATCGTTTGCCCAGTTTTATCCGTAAGCTGATCGGAATGCTGCCTGAGAGCTTGGGCCCGAAGGTGCCGGATTGCTGTCGTGTGGTAGCCTATGACCGCGAAGGGAGGCTTGTCCACATCTTGGATGGTGACCCGGCGCATTACCACTATGTGACGGGCGTGCGGGAGCGCGATGGTATGGTGTGGATCGGCAGCATCAACGAAGAAGCACTGGGCTATTTCCGCCTGGCTTAACGGCGTCCATCCGCGGGCTTCGCAACGCATCATCATCGCGGTATAGGCGCGGCATGAGCTTGCCACCGCATCGCTTCTCCGTCGCGCCGATGATCGATTGGACGGACCGTTATTGCCGGTTCTTTCACCGGCAGATGACGCGGCACGCCTTGCTTTACACGGAGATGGTCACAGCTGAGGCCATCCTCAACGGCGATCAGGACCACCTTCTGGGCTACGACCACGAGGGCCCCACTGCGCTTCAGCTGGGTGGTTCCGATCCTGCCAAGATGGCCGAAGCGGCCCGTGTCGGTGCCACCTACGGCTATCAAGAGATCAACATGAATGTCGGCTGTCCGTCGGATCGGGTGCAGTCAGGGCGGTTTGGCGCTTGCCTGATGGCCGAGCCCGAGCTGGTGCGAGATTGCCTCATCGCTATGCGCGAGGCTCAAGGTCTGCCTGTCACGGCGAAGTGCCGGATTGGCATCGATGATCAAGACCCTGAGGAAATTCTCCCTCGGTTCCTCGAGCATGTGGAGGCCGCAGGCGTTGAGACGGTGATCGTCCATGCCCGGAAGGCTTGGCTGAAAGGCCTGTCGCCGAAGGAGAACCGCACGATCCCGCCGCTTGACTATGACTTGGTGGTGCGGATGAAGCAGCGCTTCCCGCATCTGACCATCATCCTCAACGGCGGTATTGCTTCGCCTACGGAGGGGGTTCAACACCTTGAGCGGCTCGATGGGGTGATGCTCGGGCGCGCCTCTTACGAGCGGCCGGCCGAGCTTTGCGATGTGGACCGGCTCTATTTCGGCGATGCCACGCCTTTGCCGACACCCGAAGACGTTGTCGCGCGGGTGGTGGCGTATGCTGAGGAGAACGATATCCGACTTTGGCGATTTGCCCGGCACATGCTTGGTTTGTTCGCTGGTCGCCCTGGGGCACGCCGTTGGCGTCGGAGGATCAGTGAGGAGGCACGCGATGCTGCGCCATCCCTCCTTTTACAGATCATTGAGCAAGAGGGGATAACTTCGATGCCCTCCGAGAGCATGGCTGCCGAGTGATCCAATACGTCCTTCTCGCGCTCACCGGCGCCTTCGCCGGCACGCTTGGCGGCTTGTTCGGCATTGGCGGCGGTGTGGTCATCGTGCCCGTCCTCTTCGTTGTCTTCACTGCCGGTGGTGCAGATCCTGAAATTGCCATGAAGACGGCGGTGGGTACGTCGCTTGCTACCATCATTGTGACATCGACCCGCTCGATACGAGCGCACCATCAACGCGGTGCCGTGGATTTCTCCGTGCTGCGTGTGTGGGGTCCGTTCATCGCTCTCGGCGCCGTGCTTGGTGCGTTGGCGGCACGGGTGATCAGCGGCGAGATCTTGCTCGCCGTCTTCGCCGTGGGGGTGATTGGCATCGCGATTCAGAAGCTCATCGGTAGGAGCGAGCAGAGCCGTACGCTGACATTCTCACCGGCCGTGGAGCGGGGCTTGGCCACAGGCGTCGGGCTGTTTTCGGCCTTGATGGGCATTGGTGGCGGTGTGATCGGTGTCCTCATTCTCACCTTGGCCGGGCGGCCGATGCACCAGGCGGTGGGGACCGCCTCTGGCTTCGGGCTCGCCATCGCTGTTCCGGGCGCGTTGGGCTTTGCGCTGTTGGGCCTAGGGCAGGGCGCGCTGCCTTGGGCCATAGGATTTGTCCATGGGCCAGCCTTTCTCGCCGTGGCCCTCGGTACAGCCATCTTCACGCCTTTAGGCGCCGCGTTAGCCCATAAGCTCTCGGCCAAGCGGCTGTCCGCTGTGTTTGGCGTTTATCTGCTGATCACCGGGCTTTTGCTGCTTCGCGAGGCTGTCTTAGGGCTTTCGTAGAGTTGACCCCTTATCGCCTCGCTCCTACCAGCGGGGCCGATCAAGGAGTTCACGACGATGAGCAAAGAGTACGACGTTGTTGTCATTGGTGGCGGTCCTGGCGGTTACAACGCTGCGATCCGTGCGGCGCAGTTGGGCCTCAAGACGGCTTGTATCGATAAGCGCGAGACCGAGAAGTTTGGCGGCACCTGCCTCAACGTTGGCTGTATTCCGTCGAAAGCGATGCTGCACGCATCGGAAGCTTATGAGCACGCTGGCAGCCATTTCGCTGACCTCGGCGTCAAAGTTGAAGGTCTGTCGCTCGATCTCGATAAGATGCTCGGCCAAAAAGCTGACGCGGTGGACGGCCTGACCAAAGGCATCGAGTTCCTGTTCAAGAAGAACGGCGTCGACGGCTATCTGGGTTGGGGCAAGATCGAAGGCCCTGGCAAGGTCTCTGTTACGACGAAAGAGGGCGCCGAGACCCTCAGTGCTAAGAATATTATCATTGCCACTGGCTCTGACATCCTCTCGCTGCCGGGTGTGGATATCGACGAGGAAGTGATCGTCTCCTCCACGGGTGCGCTGTCGCTGAAGAAGGTGCCGGAGCACCTCGTCGTCGTGGGCGGCGGCTATATTGGCTTGGAGATGGGCTCGGTTTGGCGTCGTCTGGGTGCCAAGGTGACGGTGGTGGAATTCCTCGATCGCATCACGCCAGGTATGGATGCTGAAGTCTCCAAGCAATTCCAACGTATCCTCAAAAAACAG
>JABSRH010000148.1 GCA_013215175.1 Parvularculaceae bacterium
TGATTATCGTCAGCACCCGTTTATTTTTCATGCTCGTAATCGTTCGGAGATCGAGTATGGTCTGCGATGCCAGATGTCGTGGCCAGGCCGCCCAACCCGTCTTTATGCAAATCGTAGTGGTTATCGCAACGACTCAGGTGAGCCGCGTTGCCATGATGTCATGACGCACGCGGCTGAAGTCGCTGATGTGGACCGTTACCGTGCTAGCTACGAAGAGTTTATCGACCGCTGCGGAGTGAGGGAAATGATCGCGTCATCGTCAGCGCGCATCACTTTAGGGCGGGTCAAGGATAGCCTAGCCGCCATCGACGACAAAACACTGGTTGAAGAAGAGGCGGTTTGGAGGAAGTCCTTCGCCGGAACACGCTTCTTGAAAGATCTAGCGGACCGCTTTGAGCAGTTAAAAACGGCGTCAGCTGGCGAAATTACATGAACAATCTATCAAGGTGTATCGCGAACACACCGTAAATGCATACGGTTCGACCAGGCTAGCGCCGCCGATTCTCGACTTACAGAGCGATTGTTTTCAACCATGAGTGGTCTTTCCGTGGTTTATAGCCAAGGTGACTGCTTCGATTGGCCTGGCCCCTGAACACCAGCTGCGTATTTGGACTTGCCGTGGAAGGGGCCTGGGTGAATGTCATTCAATTGCTATGCGGAGTATTGGATTAGAACTTGAAGCACGAGCCGTTGGCCTGCTTTTTTCGTCATTGTAAAGGTTATGAATTTTTGAGTTGCGCTTGGGTCTGACTTGGCCTGTGTTGTACTCTAACAGGGGTTTGCAGACGCAACGAACACTTGGGACGAGTTGATCGAGGATGGTCGTGTGCGAACAATAGTGGTGATGGGAACGGCTGGTTCTGGAAAGTCGACCACCGGTTCGCGGTTGGCGGTATCGCTGTCCGTACCGTTCATCGAGGCGGACGACTTTCATCCCGACACCAATCGAGCAAAGATGGCGGCGGGGATCGGTCTCACCAATGACGATCGGCGCCCCTGGGTCGCAGCTCTGGGTCGCGCTCGCGCAGAGCTATCAGGGCCGTTGGCTGTCTTGGCATGTTCGGCGTTGAACCCTGAAGTGCGCCAATGGATGCGGGATGATTTGCCCGGTGCCGTTGACTTTATCTGTTTGCAGGTATCGCGCGATGAATTGAGCCGCCGCCTACAGAACCGGAGGGATCATTTCGTGGGGGTGTCTCTTTTGGATAGCCAGCAGCGGGCTTTGACTCTCGACAGGTATGTGCATGTCGTGAGTGGGGAAGGGGCCATTCATGAGGTCGTCAAGAGATTGAAGGCGAAGTTGCATGAGCTTTCGATCGTCACAAGCTGACATGTTCAACCGGCTCGTTATGTGATGTCGTCGGTGTCGAGGTCGACAATGCAGATGGCACAACGTGAACGGCGAGCAAAGGAACTGACCTCAAAGACGCGGCGGGCTCGTTGTATCCCCAGGATAGAGGCCGCGTGCAAGCCAGTTCCTTCGCTGTTTCAATCCGACTGATGCCTAAAGGCACTACGGTATTTGCCAGGAGCCAGTCCCAGCCTTTTCTTGAAGGCGGTGGAGAAGTGAGCCTGGCTGGAGAAGCCTGTCTTCGATGCGATTTCGGCCAAGGGCATGTTGGTGTTGGCCAAGAGCTCTCGTGCTTTGCTGACCCTCCGCCCAATGATGAAATCTTGCGGGCTTTCGCCGGTGGAGGCTTGAAAGGCGCGCGAGAAGTGGGATCGCGACAAACCTGCGTTTTCGGCGAGGCCCTCGACGCTCAGTGTTTCGGCCAACCGATCATCTACCGTTTGTATGGCGCGTTTTAGGACGACAGGCGCGAGGGTTTCCTTACCGCTGGGTGTGTGCAGGCCCATGCCGGCATAGTGGCAGCCGATGCGGGCGAAGATGCTCTCCGCTAAGGCCGAGAGATAAGCCGGCTCTTTCAGCGGGTCTCCTAACAGGGATCGCCGGATTTCTTCTGTCAGTGCGGCGAACCCGGCGTCGGTGAAGGTTTCGATCAATTCCGGTGCCCACGAACGATCGCGAGCTACGCTTCGGAAGATGGTTTCGACCGGTTCGGGCGCGGCCTCGAGAAATAGGAACTCCACGGGTTCAACCATCCGACTACGAAGGATGATGTTTGGGGGAATGATTAAGCCAGAGCCAGCAGGAATTGTTTTGCGCCTTAACGGACCGTTGTCGATCGAGAGGTCCAGTACCGCTCGGGTATAAGGTGCAAGGATGAGATAAGAGTCGATCTGGCAAGAGAGTTCGAATTCGAGCGGCGCGTGCAGAGCAAACTGCATGCTAGAAGCCCTCGCGACACCCTCCCAATCGGGAAAGGCCCTTAAGGGAGGGCCATCAAAGGATCCGGCCTTGTCAGCTGCGCTGGGCGGGTTGGGTTCATTTGTCTTGTTCATGAGCTGTGAGGTGGCGTGGCGCGGCACGCTTCACAACACCTCGAGAGAAGTTATCGCACAGAATTGAAAGTAGCCGCACAATTCTGAAAGAAACTGGACCCCCTGCGCTCCATCTGTCTGCCATCGACGGCAACACGGAAGGGAGGCCTCGCGATGATTTATATCGGAACATCCAAAAGGCGTGGTCTCCTCTGGGCCTGCCGGCGACAAGAGCCCGGCCGCACACGCTACCAGCGGTGACGCCCGGACCGCTCATCAACCCTGCAAACGAATCATCCGCCCACCTATCGAAAGGAACCATCATGTTCACTCAACTGTTTAAAGCACCGATGCGGAGCGTCGCCGTTGCCGCCACAGCTCTCGGCCTTCTCGCGACCCCAGCTTGTGCCCAGCAACCGCCTGTGACCCAAGCTGTACCGGTTACGGAAAATGGTCAGCGGTTGCTCGACCCGAATGATACGGTTTTCTTGATGCTCGACCACCAGGCCGGCCTCATGCAGATCGTCAACGACATTGATCAGACCCAGCTTCGCCGCAATGTCGCGGCCAAGGGCATGGTTGCCGAGTTCTTCAACATCCCCGTGATCGCGTCGACGTCCGTACCCACGGGTCCGAACGGCCCGCTGATTGCTGAAGTGATGGAGAATGCTCCGTCAGCGAACGTTATCAATCGGTCCGGACCCATCAACGCGTGGGACGATCCACGCATCCGCGCAGCAGTGGAGGCGACGGGCCGTAAAACGGTTGTCATCTCCGGTATCCTGACCAGCGTCTGTGTCGCCTTTCCTGCAATCGAGATGGCTCAAGAAGGCTATCACGTGATCGCTGTGATTGATGCGTCTGGTGACTATTCCGACCTGGCAAGCCAAACGACGATTGCTCGTCTGCAGCAAGCTGGCGTGATCGTAGAGAGCACGTTCTCGGTCCTGAGCCAGGTCCACGACACTTGGGACGAAGAGAACACGCCTGTGATGGCTGAAGCCTATTCGCTGGTGACACCTGAGTACGGTGCTGTGATCGAGAGCTTCATCGCGCACTCGCAGTCCTCGAACTAACTGTTCTGCGAGCAGCACGTGCTTGGAGCCTGGCGTCACCGCTGGGCTCTTTCACTGACGTAACCCCTCAACAGATATCGGAGCTGGAACTATGCTGACTGCCTTGTTGCTCACCATGCTCGCCGTGTCGACGCCGCAGCCAGATGCCCAACCACGGACGCCGGGCACTGTCCAAGCGCCACCGGTCCGAGCCTTTCTTCCGCAGGATGAGGACTGGAGCACTGCAGGACCTGACGCACCCGCGTTCAAGGGGTATCGTTGGACCTCGGATGGCTCGATCTCAACCTCAGTTGGTATTGATGCGCGACTTCATGTCGAAACCTACCAAAATGAAGCCTTTGGCGGCGTGCCTGGCAGCGATGAATCTGTCTTTCTGCTAGCTACGCCCTGGGCCTCAATCAGCTTTAACGACCGCATACGTATCTACGGTGCTCTCAAGCATGCGAGTGTTCAGGGCCGAGACGGACCGAAGCCCGGAGCTATTTCTGATACGGTCGACCTCCATCAAGGCTTCTTGGAGGTGGCGGTGGGTGACGCTCTAGGACAGTCTCGAAAAGACCTATTGGTCCGTGTGGGTCGTCAAGAGCTGCACTATGGCGCTGGACGGGTCTTAGCCATTCGCGCTGGGCGTTTCATGCGGGATGATTATGATGGTGCCTTGGTGCGCTATCGTCGGGGCCAGTGGGTAACCGACGCCTTCGGCTTTGTTGCTGTGGAAGATGGCACCGATGCATTTGATAATGGTACGGACGATAAGGCGAAGTTCAGTGGTATCTATTCAAGTGGGCGTCTCAAAAAAACCAATCTCGACCTGTATTCGCTTCGCTGGCAGCGCGAAGACATCGCGACGTTAGAGGGCCTTTCCGACATCACACGCAACTATGCAGGTGCGCGTGCTTACGGGACGGCTCTTGAGCAGTGGGAGTGGGATGTGGAAGGCACGCTCCAGTTTGGATCTGTCGAAGCGACGAACCAAGACATTCAGGGCTTCCAGATCGGCGGCCGCGTCTCGAGATCATTCGGCGGTGTACGGGGCGCTCCTTCGCCGACCATAGAAGTGCTCTACACGACCGGTGACGATGACCCGACGGATGGAAAGGTGACCACCTTCCTCGTTCCCGCCGCCTCGGGCCTTGTCTACGAAGACGTTACGCAGCCATTGGGCCCGGGCAACTTGGCCTGGGCGAAAGGCTCTGTACCGTTCAAGATTGGCGATGCACTGCAGCTTACGCCCTATGTGCATGGCTTCTGGCGGGTTGAGCACGAGGATGCTCTTTACACCCTCTTCAATACGCCCTTGCTCGCTGGAAATACGGGGAACAGTGACTTTGTTGGTGTCGATATTGGCTTCACAGCCAAGTTGAACGTGACCAACCGTTTAGCGGTGATTGGCTACGCTGGGCATTTCGATGCCGGTGGGGTTTTTTCCGGGACCGGACGAAAAGCATCCGGGAACAACGCCATGGTGGGTCTCACCTATCGGTACTGAGTGTTCGGCCTGGTCAGGTTACTAGCTCGAACGCTTCTTTTTCCCTCGTGCGCCATCCGGTGTCTTGGCGCGCTTGCGTGGGCCGCTGCCGTCTGCGGGGCGATGCGATTTCGCTTTGAAGTCTGGCTTCCGCGGTTTCTTGGGCTTGCGCTTCAGTTTCGCCGGCTTTTGCTCCGTAGACGAAGTAGCCGCTGGTGTCTCTTGCTCTGTTGTTCGGGTGTCGTGGGCCGCTGGTTCGAACTTGCGTCTAGGCGGCTTTGCCGCTGGCGAGCGATCCCGTGGCGGCCTCTGCGCCGTTCGGCGCGGCGGTTTACCTTCGTGGCCGCGCTCCTGAGGGCGAGGTGGACCCTCTGCAAAGCGCGCCTGGATGCTGTCTTCGATGGTTGTTCCCTGACCAATTCGACCCAGAAACTCTGAAGCGCCGTCAGGATCCAATTGGATGTAGGTTTCGTCCTCTCGTATACGGATGGCACCAATCGCCGTTTTCTTCATGGGGCCATTCTTGCAGAGCATTGGAAGCAGCCATCGCGCTTCGGCTCGTTGGGCGCGACCTACGGAGAGCGTGATCCACACCCCGTCTTGAATCTCAACACGCGGCGTGCGCTCGCGCTTTGCGGGCGCCTCGTGCACTTCTGACAGTTCCTCAGGCGCCGAAAGTCGAGACTGGTGTATGCGGATGAGAGCTGCTGCAAGGTGCTCGGCGGAAAAGCGATCCGTGAGCCCCGTTACCAATTCCGTGACCTCAGTGTCGTCGGTGAGCAAGGGGTCGTTGAGCAGCCGCTCTTGGTCTTTCGCATAGACTTGATCGGCACTCGGAGGAGATATCCATTCCGCTTGAACCCGCGCATCCTTGAATAGGAATTCGACCCGGCGGCTCGCGCGGGGCGGTACGATGAGAACGCTCGTCCCCTTGCGGCCGGCGCGTCCCGTGCGCCCTGATCGGTGAAGAAGGCCTTCTTGGTTCTTCGGCAAGTCGGCGTGGATCACCAGCTCAAGGCCTGGCAGATCAATCCCGCGGGCTGCCACGTCGGTGGCAACACACACCCGAGCACGGCCATCGCGCATCGCCTGCAGCGCGTTAGCGCGCTCCTGTTGGCTCAATTCGCCTGACAAGGATACGACCGAGAAGCCTCTGTTCGCCAGTCGACTGGTTAGTCGCGCCACAGCTGCGCGCGTTGAGCAGAAGACAATGGCGTTATTGGCCTCGTGATAGCGGAGCGTGTTGATGATGGCGCGTTCGCCGTCATGTCGTCCTGTGACCATCGCTTGATAGGCGATGTCGCCGTGGGCGTTCGACTTGCTACCTGCGGAAATCCGAAGCGCGTCGTTCTGGTAGCGCGAGGCCAGCTTCGAAATACCGCCGCCGACGGTGGCCGAGAACATCAGTGTTCGGCGCTCTTCCGGGCAAGCGTCGAGGATCGCTTCAAGCTCTTCCCGGAAACCCAGGTTGAGCATTTCGTCGGCCTCATCCAACACCACCACACGCAATTGATCGAGCACAAGGGCGCCTCGCGTGATGTGATCGACTAATCTACCCGGTGTACCCACAACGATGTGAGGGCCGCGGCTCAGCGCTTTGCGCTCCGTCCTGATGTCCATGCCGCCGACGCAGGTGGCGACCCGCGCGCCGGCTTCAGCGTAAAGCCACGAGAGTTCTTTAGCGACCTGCAACGCCAGCTCCCGGGTGGGTGCAACAACGAGGGCGCTCGGCGTCATATTGTTCGCGACTCGTTCATCGCCTTCCAGAAGATCACCGCCAATCGCTAGGCCGAAGGCAACGGTTTTGCCGGAGCCGGTTTGGGCAGAAACGAGGAGGTCACGGCCAACGATCTCAGGGGCTAGCATGCTCTCCTGGACTTCGGTCAGGGTGTTGTAGCCCTTTGCGTCCAGCGCGCGGGAAAGGACAGGCGAAAGGCCTGAAGCCTCGGAAATGGTGGTCATGTGCGGGTCCAAACGGAGTTCAATCGAGGGGCTTTCCAACGAGCCCGTGGCAGCGCTGTCGCAACAGCATGCCGCAAACTGGGCGCGCCCTAGCCGAGGGAAGAGGAAATAGCGAGGGCTGTTTGGTAGCGCCCTGCGCGACAAGGGCGCCGAGGAATGCGCGTCTTTCGCGCGGTTGGGATCACTTGCTCTCAACCCCGTTTGGGTCGTTCCAAATCCACGATATAAAGAAATCCTTATATCGCCGCCAAATCTGATTGACAGATCTTTAAGCCCGCAGCATGACCGCAGCAGATGGTGCCGCCCTAATCGGTGGCTAAGAGGGAACCCGGCGCGAATCCGGGGCTGTACCCGCAACTGTCAGCCGGGAGCTGATGGCCAACATGCCACTGGAAGTGACGCTCGCGAGGGCCAGCTTCTAGGAAGGCGGCCAAAAGCGCTGATCGGTGAGCCAGGAAACCTGCCATCGCGTCGTTCGTCCGGAGGCCGGGAATAGTTCTCAGCGGGCGGGAAGGGCAGGCGCCTCTCCTTCGCAACGGCAAGGAAAACTGGCTGGCCGCCCGCATGGTGCCTCGGCGCCGTGGGCCTTTGTCGTGACAAAAGAAGGGTCCTGCGTGGGGTGGCAGGGACAGCTTCAGAGGCTATCTCATGCTGCCTAGAACACTATTGCTATGTTCCGCCGTCGGCGTTTCTATTTCGCCGGCGCTAGCTCAAGAAACTGATCCCGATACCGATGTTATCATCGTTGAAGGTACGCGACTCGCGCAAGCGCCGCGCGAGATCGGCTCTAGCGTATCG
>JABSRH010000149.1 GCA_013215175.1 Parvularculaceae bacterium
CAATGGCAGCAGGGGAACCTGACCCGTGTTGACCGCACCACGGGCGAGCGCATCTATATCAAGCCGCAAGCTGCGCCTGGTGAGCCGATTGAGCGTTGGAACTGGGACTCGCCGATTCTTGTGTCGAGCCACGACCCAAAACGGCTTTATTTCGCCTCTCAGCGTGTGTGGCGGTCTGATGATCGCGGCGACACGTGGAAGGCCATCTCGCCCGACTTGACCCGCAACGAAGACCGTATGCTGTTGCCCATCATGGGTCGTCAGTGGTCGTGGGATGCAGGCTGGGACCTTCTAGCCATGTCGGTCTACAACACGGTAACCTCGTTGGGTGAGAGCCCGTTCAATGAGAACCTCATCTATGTGGGTACGGATGATGGTGTCATTCAAATCACGGAAGATGGTGGCGAGACCTGGCGCAAGATCGAAGCGGGCGCTCTGCCGGGCGTGCCAGAGACGGCGTTCGTCAACGATATCCGCGCGGACATCCATGACGAAAACACGGTCTACATCGCCTTGGATAACCACAAATATGGTGACTACGCACCGTATCTTCTCAAGTCAGAAGACCGTGGCAACACATGGGTTTCCATGGCGGATGACCTGCCAGAGGGTCATCTCGTTTGGCGGATCGTTCAAGACCACAAAGACAAGGACTTGATGTTCACCGCGACGGAGTTCGGCGTGTTCATGACCGTCGATGGCGGCGAGCACTGGGCTGAGCTTGAAAGTGGTATGCCAACCATCGGTGTGCGGGATATCACGATCCAACGCGATGAGGATGATCTCGTGGCGGCGACCTTCGGTCGTGGCTTCTACATCCTGGACGACATCTCGCCACTTCGCGATGTGGATGCCGAGGCGCTGGAGCAAGAAGCCATGTTGTGGCCGTCGCGCAAAGCGTGGTGGTACATCGAAGAGCGTCCTCTCGGTGGCGGCAACAAAGCCAGCCAGGGTGACGGCTACTATACCGCCGACAACCCACCGTTCGGTGCAGTCTTCACCTATTTCCTGAAAGACAGCCTCAAGACCAAAGAGAAGGTTCGTCAGGAGTCGGAGAAGGATGCTGAGAAGGCCTTCGAAGACATTCCGTTCCCAGGCTACGAGACCATCGCGGAGGAGATGAACGAAGAGAATCCCGAGATCTTCCTCGTCATCCGCGACAGCGACGGCAAGATGGTCCGTCGTCTGACGGGCCCAACGGGCAAAGGCATGCACCGGGTGTCCTGGGACCTGACCCGTGCTGACACCTTCGCCTTGTGGTCGGCACCGTCAGGCTCAGCCAATGATGACGATGGTTGGATGGTGGCACCCGGCGAATACTCCGTGTCGTTGGTCAAGCGCCAAGGCGGCGAGACCACGGAGCTGGTAGCGCCTAAGTCGTTCACCGTTGAAAAGCTACGCGATGGTGCTCTCGAAAGCGCTGATCCGGAAGCGGTTGCGGCCTTCTGGGATCGCTTGGCAGGTCTCTACAAGCGCTCTTCGGCCACCCAAGCTGCCGTCTACGAGGCGGAGAAAAAGCTTGAGCTTCTTCACGCGGCTCTGATGCGCAGCGAGGCACCGCTGGACATGCACGACAAATGGTCGGCCATGGATGCGGAGCTGAAAGCCATCAAGGCAGACCTGTCGGGCAACCCAGCGCGTAGCGAGGTCGGCGATCGTCAGTTGCCGAACGTCAACGCGCGTCTCGGCTTCGCGGCGTCGGGCGTCGGCAGCAGCACTTATGGCCCTGCACCCACGCATGTTCAGTCCGTGGATTGGGCCGAAGAGGCACTGAATGGTCTTGTTGAGCGCATCGAGAAAATGCGTGGTACGGACATTCCAGCCTACGAAGCGGCCTTGATGGAAGCGGGTGCACCTTACGTCGCGGGAGGCAAGATCCCTGCGAAGTAAGTGTTGGGCTAGGCCGCTACTCTCGGCCTGGCCTCTTTCCTCACTTATCGGCTCGGTTGCTAGCGCAGCCGAGCCCTTTCTATATGACGAACTGGTGGTCAGCAGTCCGCCAGCGCAACAAGCTGTGCCCGTCGTGGTGGATAGCTTCCGGCCCCTGGATTTGGCGCAAGTGGTGCAGGCGTTGCCCGGCGCCAGTGTGGCGGTGAACTCGCGCGGTGAGAGCTTTCTCAACCTGCGCGCGCGGGGCGAACGGGAAGCCACGCTGGTCGTTAATGGGATCGCTTTGCGGGATCCCTGGGATTCGCGCATCGACCTTTCACACCTGCCAGCCGGTTTGGGTAGGGAAGTGACCGTCCGACCTCTCGGTAACGCTCAGTATGCGTCTTCCGCGATCGTTGTGCTGACGAGTCCGACGGAGGATGGTGACCGCGCAACGATCTCGGCGGGCAGCTTAGGCTTCGCGCGTCTGGCCGCTACATCATCGAGTGAGCATGCCTTCATCGCCCTGGAAGGTCAGAGACGGGACGGCTTGCCCCTGGCTGACAATGCTCGTCTAGAATCGCAGTTTAACGGGCGGATACGGAACAATACCCAGCGCGACCAGTTTGGGTTCTATCATCATGCCCACGCTCAGCTCGATGATTTGTCTTTCCAAACGAGTTTTTTGCTGACCTCGGCACGATACGGCGTTGCGCCCGAGGGCCATGTCCCGAGCGAAGAGGGGCGACTTTGGCAGGTTCCTGCAGACCAGCGCCAGCTGGCCACGGTTTCGCTGGCCAAATCGTCGGGCCAACGAACCATTGCGCTCAAGGGATGGGCACAGCAAACCCGTCGGCGGATCGACAGCTTTGCTGATGCCGCTTTTAACATCCCCGATGGTCGCCAGCGTAATGATGGCTCGTCTTTGGGCACCAGCTTGGAGGTCGGCCGCCGCGGTTGGTCCCTGGGTAGCTCTTATGAGCGCCAGCGGCATGAGCAGGCAGAGGACGATGCCGCTCACCAAACTTTCGCGCGGGACCACTACGCTCTTTGGTCCAGCTACGCGACCGGTGATGGCGGCCCCGTCGCACTAGCTGCCTCAGGGCGGGTTGAGGGCTATAGCACCCAAGAGGCGGGTGGCCGTGACATGACCCGTGACCGGCGATTGCTGTCGGGTCATGTCACCGTGAGCAGTCCAGAAACCTCGACGCTCCGTTGGCAGATGAGCCTGGCCAAGGTTGGCCGATTAGCCAGCCAGCGGGAGCTCTACGGAGGTGCGCTAGGGCGCTTTGTCGCGAACGACGATCTGCGCCCGGAAGAGGGTTATGTGGGCACGGTCTCTTTAGGTGCTGAGCGCGAATCCTGGGCGCTGAAGGCTGAGCCGTTCGTAGAGCTGTGGGATTCAGTGATCGACCAACGCGCGATCCTCACCGAAGCGGGTGTTCGGCGGCAGCGCTTCAACGCGGAAGGATATCGTGCCGCCGGCCTGGATCTGCTCGCGCGATGGCAATTCAGCGCCGACTGGTCGTTGCAGGCGCTGGGGACCTGGCTCGATTTGCAGCGCGAAGACAAAAGTGAACCGCTCACCGAGCGGCCAGAGAGCACCGGTGCGGTGACACTCCGCTACGCTCCGCAACGCGGGGTGGGATTCGATCTGGTGGCCCGCCATCGTGGCGCGGTCCGCTCCTTCGACGCGGATGGCAGCCTAGCGACCCTGTCCGGTGGTCAGTTGCTAGGGCTCGAAGTCAATTATCGAACATCACGTGGCTTGGCTTTCGCCCGTTGGGACAACGTGGCTGATGAGGCGCTGTTTCCCCAGGCAGGCCTTCCAGAGCCCGGCCGGACCCTGCGTGTGGGATGGGGATGGGGCGCGACCTAAGGCCACTTTCTGCAATTGTTCCACTATTCATTCACCGACATCTTGTTTCTGAAATGAACATATGATGTAAAAAAGTGAACTTTGGTGAGGGCCGTCGAACCATGTCGACCTATGATCTCTTGGTGGTTGGTGGCGGAATTAATGGCGTCGGTATCGCCCGGGATGCTGCGGGCCGTGGCCTCTCGGTGCTTTTGTGCGAGCGCGACGACCTGGCGAGCCATACGTCGTCCTGGAGTACCAAGCTCATCCATGGCGGCCTGAGATACCTCGAGCACAAAGAATTCCGGCTCGTGCGTGAAGCCCTGATGGAGCGTGAGGTTCTGCTGAACGCTGCGCCGCATATGATCGAGCCGCTGCGCTTTATTTTGCCTCATCATAAAGGCTTGCGCCCCGGGTGGATGCTGCGCATCGGCCTCTTCCTCTATGACAATCTCGGCGGCCGAAAGCACCTGCAGGGGACCGAACGCGTCGATCTGCAGTCGAGTGCCCTTGGCGCGCCGCTGGCCGACCGCTTTAAGTTCGGATTCGAATACACCGACTGCCGTACAGATGACTCACGGCTGGTCGCCCTCAATGCGATTGACGCGCAAGAGCGAGGCGCGGACATCCGCACCCGCACAGAGCTCATCAGTGCGAAGCGTGAAGGCGGCGTCTGGCATGCTGAGATTGTCGGGCCGCATGGTGAGCGTCAGACGGTGCAGGCACGTGTGCTGATCAACGCAGCTGGCCCGTGGGTGACCGGACTGATCTCGCGGATCGATGGCGTAGAAGCGCGCAAGAAGCTCCGGCTCGTGAAGGGCAGCCACATTCTCACGGAGCGGCTCTACGACCACGACCGGGCGTACATCTTCCAAAATGCTGACGGCAGGATCGTCTTCACGATCCCCTACGTGAACGACACCACGCTGATCGGTACCACCGACATCAGTTATGAGGGTGATCCTGCTTCTGCATCAATCTCGGAGGAGGAGACGGCCTACCTCTGCGAATCCGTGAGTGAGTACCTCAAGACACCCGTCACGCCAGATATGGTCGTGGGCGACTTCTCGGGGGTCCGGCCCCTCTATGATGATCTGGGCAAAGACGAAGCGTCAGCCGTGACCCGTGACTACGCGTTCGACATTGAGCGTGAAGCCGGCGAGGTGCCTCTCTTGTCGATCTATGGCGGTAAGCTGACGACCTATCGCAAGCTCGCTGAGCACGCGTTGGAGAAGCTTGCGGGCGATCTTCCGGCCGCTAGCGGCGCGTGGACTCGCGCGGCCACACTGCCTGGTGGAGAAGGCGGTTACTCCGAACTCGCCGCCACCCGAAGCAGCCTCTTCGAACGCTATGGCTTCGTTGGCGAGCAGGCCTTCGATCGCATGTTCAAGGCCTATGGTGCACGATTGGTGCGGGTCTTAGGAGATGCCAAGTCCACGGATGAATTAGGCCAATCCTTCGGCCACGGCCTGTTCGAGGCGGAAGTCTCCTACCTGATGAAGAACGAGTGGGTGCGAAGCACAGCTGACCTGCTGCAGCGGCGCTCAAAGCTGGCACCGCTGTTCAGTGCGGAAGAAGAGCAAGCTCTTGCGGACTTCATCGGTGGTCGGATCACCAAGGCTGACGAAGCGGCCTAAGTAGCCTGGTACTCCAATCGGTCTGTCTACAGGCGCGGCACACTGTCCATTTCTACTGCGGCAAAGTGTGCAGCGGATTCATGGGCATCTTTACTCCTCACTTGTCCGTCTTCGAACAATTTTAGTAAGATTAGACGCGCACCGCCGATGGGCTCGGCTCCTTGAAGTCTGTCGACAAAAGCATGGCGGTGGAGACCTTAGGGAGCCAGGCGTGACCAGCCGCGAAAGTGAGACGCGGAAGGAGAAATTAAAACAACAGGATAAAATAAGGCGCTCCTGTCTGAATGTTGCCTTATTTCAACCCAGCGCTGTCGCTAAGCTATGTATCTGGCCCGGTAACAGGCCGTGCGGCGCCTGCGATCAAGGTTCCTCCACACTGCGAATGTCCACGCCCTTGTGAACCGTTTTCTTATCGATCCCGACAATGTGACGGGGTCGCTTCAGATTGTGTTCAGGATGGGGCCCATTTTCGGCAAGATTCGATCAAGATCCGTACGCGATCTTCTCCAGGCCGTTGTCAGGTGAGTGACAGCGCCCCCTTGGAAGGTATGTGGAGAGATTACATGAAAAAGATTCTTGCGGCCGCCGTCGGTCTTGTTGGTTCGTCTGCTGTACTGTTCGGCACGACCGCTCTTGCCGACTCGGCAAACTTTGATGCTAGCGCAACGATCCTTGAAGCCATCACGGTGACGAAAACGGCTGACCTCGAGTTCGCCAACATTGCGCCTGACGCCGTGACCGCAGGTACGGTTGCCATTTCTGCCGCTGGCGTGCGAACTTGTGACCCGGTTCTGACCTGTTCGGGTACGGCTGCAGCAGCGGCCTTTGACGTGACCGGTGCGACCGGCGCAGCCTTCACGGTGACGCTGCCTGCAGCGGCCAACATCACGAGCGGCGGTGACAACATGCTCGTCGATAACTTCACGACCTCGCTGCCAGGCAACGCTGGTACGTTCTTCGGTGGCGCCGCTAACTTTACACTCGGCGGTACACTGAACGTGGGTGCGGCCCAGGCAGCAGGTGCGTATACCGGCTCGTTCACGGTAACGGTTGAGTACAACTAACTCTAACGATTGAAAAAACGGGGCAGGGCAAATGTTCAAGTCGAAAGCATCTTTGGTGAAGGTCTTGGCCGTCCTGTCGGCGGGACTCTTGAACAACAGCCCTGTTGCGGCTCAGGGACCAGGCGACCTCGTAGTCGCACCGGTTCGTGTGGTTTTCGACGGCCGCGACCGCGTGGCCGAGGTGACGCTTGTAAGCCGTGCAAGTCGTGCACGGACTTATCGCGTCGATTTTCAAAACCGTCGTATGACGGATGACGGCAAGTTTGTTCCCATTGAGCAAGCCGGGCCAGGTGATTTGTTTGCGGAGAAACTTGTTCGATACGCGCCCCGTCGTGTCGATCTAGGACCAGGCGAGTCACAAACGATCCGCTTGCTTCTCCGTAAGCCCTCGGGTCTGGCCGAAGGTGAGTACCGCTCGCACCTTCATTTTGCAGCCGTACCCGACGATGCTGGCGCTGCCTCGGTAGAAAGAACCGCGACGGATGCCAGCGGGCTGTCGATCAAGTTGACTCCCATCTATGGCCTGACGATCCCTGTCATTGTTCGCCATGGTAACCCTGTGGCGTCACCTGGCCTGTCCAATGCCCGGCTTGAGCCCTGGAATGGTCTGAAGACGTTGACGATAGATCTGATGCGGACGGGTTCGCGCTCGATCTATGGCGACATCACCGTCAAGTCGGCTCGGTCTGGACAGAAGCTCACCGAGCTTCGCGGTATCGCGGTGTACGTACCGAATGATCGCCGTCATGTCCGGTTGGCGATAGAGCCTGATTTGGCCGACCGGCTGAAATCAGAACCGTTTGTGGTCAGCTTTAGTGAGCGCGATGCAGCTAAGGGTTCCGAGGTCAGCGTGACCTTCGACCCCTTGGGTTAAGTCAAGCACACTCATGTGGCTTGGCGTGCCGGCATTGGCGGATTGGCCTTCGGGCTTACAACAGGTGGTGTCGCTTTAGGCGCACCGCCTAACGCCACTATTCTGTCCGGCGATGATCTCTTAATCCTAGAGGCGCGTACGGAGAGGCTTCTTCTTGGCGAGGGGCTCGTCGGCCACGACATCGGCGACGATGTCTGTGTGCTGTTGCCAGATCTGATGGTTGCACTCGAGTTCGCCATCACGGTCACGGAGGTACAGGCCGAGGGCTGGTTCTACTCCGAGAAGAGCACATTCTTCTATAATTTTGACGC
>JABSRH010000015.1 GCA_013215175.1 Parvularculaceae bacterium
TGAGTTGTTGCTGCGAGGGTCGACTGGACCGCGGCGTTAGGCATCAGGCGTTGTCTTGTTGACAACGTAGGTCAAGCGGGTGCTCAATGGAGGCTGTATCGGGGTAGGAGACCAGCGTGGCGGAAGCTGAAAAGCGGAAGCGAGTCCTTGTGGTAGGCGGCGGCACCGCCGGTTGGATGACGGCTGCTGGCCTGGCCAGCTTGTTGGGTCAGCATCTCGATATCACCCTTGTGGAGTCCGAGGCGATCGGCATCGTGGGTGTCGGCGAAGCGACGCTCCCGCATTTGCGGCACTTCAACCGCACCATAGGTCTTGATGAAATGGACGTGATGGCAGCCACGCGCGCCACGGTGAAACTCGGTATTGAGTTCGTCAATTGGGGCCGGGTTGGTGATCGCTATATTCATCCGTTTGGGGATTATGGCGTTGCGAGTGACGGTGTCGGCTTCCACCATTTCTGGCGCCGAGGCATGGAGCATGCAGGTGACATTGGTCATTATTCTCTGCCCGTCGCAATGGCAGCGGCAGGAAAGTTTGCTCCGCCCTCCGATGACCCCCGCTCTATAAGGTCATCGTATCGGTGGGCCTATCAGTTCGATGCGACGACATATGCCCCCTATCTCCGCCGCCATGCTGAGGCGAGAGGTGTCCGTCGGATCGAAGGCGAAGTCATTCGTGCGGTCAGGGACGAGATGGGCGATGTGGCCGCCATTCACCTGCGGTCGGGCGAAGAGATACAGGCTGACCTATTCGTCGACTGTTCAGGTTTCCGTGGTCTTCTGATCGAAGATTGTCTCCATACGGGTTATGAAGACTGGACCCATTGGTTGCCTTGCGATCGAGCTGTTGCCGCGCCGTGTCGCCATGCAGGACCTCTCTTGCCCTACACAAGGGCCACAGCGCGTGATGCCGGGTGGCAGTGGCGGATCCCCCTTCAGCATCGAACGGGTAACGGCTACGTCTACTCCAGTGCGCATACGGATGATGACACTGCACACGAACAGCTGACGCAATCGCTCGAAGGCGAGTTGTTAGCTGACCCTCGTGTGCTCAGGTTTGTAACGGGAAAGCGCCGGCAACTGTGGAACCGCAACGTGGTGGCTGTTGGCCTAGCAGGCGGTTTCCTGGAGCCGTTAGAAAGCACGTCCATTTATTTGATCCAGCAAGGTATCACCTACCTGGTGGAAATGCTGTCGGCTGGTCCTACACCCGATGTTGTTCGGAACGAGTACAATCGCATGATGGATCTCGAATTCGAGCGCATCCGCGATTTTTTGGTTCTGCATTACCACGCTACCGAGCGCGATGACACGGAATTTTGGAATGATATGCGGACTCTGCGCATACCTACGTCCCTGCGCGAAAAGATGGATCTGTTCCGCGAGCGAGGTCGTGTCCAAGCCTATGATCACGGATTGTTCCTCGAAGCTAGTTGGTTGGCTGTGTATCTAGGGCAGCGTGTTGTTCCGCAAAACTATGATCAGCGCGCGGATGAGCCACCTCAAGGTGCTCTCCACCAGCAGTTCGATCAAATGAAAACCTTCATCGCTCAAGCGGTAGGCAACATGCCAACGCATCAGGCTTGGATCGATCAGAATTGCCCAGCCATTGTGGAGAACGCAGCGTGACTGGGCGATTGCGCTATACCGTCCGCGGACGGGGTTTCGCACCATGGCTGGTCGGCTGTGCCCTGGCGCGCTTTGCAGCAGACGGGACCATAATTGCTGTAACTGACTTGGGGCCGCAGGATGGACAGGTGCTGATCAAGCCGAAGGCTATGGCCCTGCATCAGGCACTTGGCGTTACGGCTCAACGGCTGCTTGCTGCTGGAGCACAGAGAAAAGACCATTGGGGTGAAGCCTTCGGTGTCGCCATTCCGTTTGGCGCGTCAGGGGCGTTCGGATTCACGATCACGCAGCAAGCTTACGTTAGCCTTCTCAAAGAAGTTGCTGCCCAAGCCAGTCTGCAAGTGACGGATGTTGATGGTGATCTGAAGTTCCAAGTCAGCGAGGATAAAGCCACGGTTCCCACCGCGATCAAGCTTGCCGGAGCTTCGTCTCCTGCAGCGTCTGCGGATGAATTTGAACACCTAGCAGTCACGCTCGCCATAAAGAAGATTGCCTTTGCACTTCCGGGTATGCCGATAACGGATGTAGAACGGCAAGAGCTTCAGCGGGTCGCGATGCTGGCCATGCCTAGCATCGAACAGATGCATGACCTCTGCCACGGCAATCCTTCCGAGCAGGAGCGGACTCACCGGGTGCAGTTATGGCGGGCGATTGGTCGAGTTCCGCCGATGGATGACGACGCCTTCGAACAGGGCGAGTGGCGCGCGTTGCTGACAGCGCGTTTCGGCGAACCCGAGCGTGCGCCCTGGGTAGCCACCGAGGTGCTCGCATGACCGAGCGGATCAAGAGCGTGGTGATCGTCGGTGGCGGTACGGCAGGTTGGATGACGGCCGCTGCTCTGTCGCGTTATCTCCCATCCGACAGTACAAAGATCACGTTGATCGAGTCTGAGGACATCGGAACCGTCGGCGTCGGCGAGGCTACAATACCACAGATTGCCACATTCAACCGTATGCTGAGCATTGATGAGCGGGAATTCGTTCGAGCAACGAAGGCCACGTTCAAGCTCGGCATCGAGTTTCGGGACTGGGGTGAAAAGGGCGATCACTATTTCCATCCCTTCGGCACCTATGGCTGGGATCTAGAAGGGACGGAGTTTCACCATTTCTGGCGCCGTGCACAGATGGCTGGTGATGACACGCCTATCGATGCCTACTGTCTCAATGCTGCGGTGGCGTCTGCCGGACGATTTGCGCTGCCCGATGGCAATCCAAGGTCGCCCCTTTCGAAGCTCGCCTACGCCTATCATTTCGATGCTTTGCTCTATGCCAAGTTTTTGCGTCGCTACGCTGAGGCTCGCGGTGTTGAACGTTGGGAGGGCTGCGTTCAATCTGTTAAGCAGGACAGCAAGACAGGGTTTGTCGGCCAGTTAGGGCTGGATGACGGTCGAGAGATCTCTGGTGAGCTCTTCATCGATTGCACGGGTTTCGTTGGCCTACTGATCGAAAAGACACTGGGCGCTGGTTACGACGACTGGACCGACATGCTGCCCATGGATCGTGCGGTGGCTGTGCCCTGTGCTCGTGTGGAGCCGCCGAAGCCTTACACCATCGCAACTGCCGATGAGGCGGGTTGGCGCTGGCGTATTCCGTTACAGCACCGGACTGGCAATGGTCATGTCTATAGCTCATCGTATACAGACGATGAGAAGGCGTTGCAGAGTTTGCTCGAAAACCTCGACGGTGAGCCTTTGGCAGATCCGCGGCAGCTGCGTTTTACGACGGGCATCCGGCGGAAATTTTGGGACAAGAACGTGGTGGCTATCGGGCTCTCCGGCGGCTTTCTGGAGCCGCTCGAGAGCACGAGTATTCACATGATCCAGACCGCCATCGCCAAGCTACTTGCTCTCTACCCAGACAGAGATTGGAGCGAAGTGGATCGCGATGAATACAACCGTCTACTTAAGGTGACCTTCACGCACATTCGCGACTTCATCGTGCTTCATTACGTGGCGACGGATCGAAAGGACACGGCCTTTTGGCGCGACCGCCAGCACGTTCCGGTTTCGGAGACGTTGCAGCGGAAAATGGATCTCTTACAGGGAGCTGGGCGTTTCTTTCGGTATGAGGATGAACTGTTCTCGGTGACCAGTTGGCTTGCTGTGATGCAGGGGCAGGGGCGGGCTCCTCAGCGTTATAATCCGATGGCTGACTCCCTGTCGGACATGAACTTAAGTCGAAGCTTAGCTGATATGAGGAAGGTCATTGATCAGACCACGGCGTCGCTGCCGACCCATGATGATTTTCTGCAACGCTTTATGGCGAGCGCGCCGGCTGGAGCACATGCATGACCGAGGCTAACGACATCCGAAAGGTGGTGATTGTTGGTGGCGGTACGGCCGGCTGGATGGCTGCTGCTGCGTTCTCCTATCTATTGGATACAAGCCGCACACAGATCACACTGATCGAATCGGAAGCGATTGGCACAGTGGGTGTTGGTGAGGCTACGATCCCCCCGATCCTGCTGTTTAATCAGATGCTTGGCATTGACGAGAACGAGTTTCTCAAGCGAACCCAAGGCACGATTAAGCTCGGAATCGAGTTTCGCAACTGGCTGCGCCAGGGACACTCTTATTTTCATCCGTTTGGAGACTTTGGCACGGCTATCGAGACCGTTCCTCTGCACCATTTTTGGCATCGTCAGAAACAGGCGGGCTTGCCCACACCCGATCTTTTCGAGTTCTCATTGATGGCCCAAAGCGCCAGACACGGCCGCTTCATGAGGCCCGTGACCGATAATCCCAAGTCAGCGCTGGCCGGCATCCACTATGCCTACCAATTCGACGCTAGTCTCTATGCTGCCTTTCTCCGTCAGTTCGCCGAGGAACGCGGTGTCGTCAGGATGGAGGGCAAGGTCGCCCGCGTGCACCAGCACGCAGAGACAGGCTTTGTGGAGAGCCTCACCCTGGATGATGGCCGCGAGCTTGAGGGCGAGTTCTTCATCGATTGCTCCGGCTTTCGGGGGGTGCTGATCGAGCAAACCTTGGGTGCGGGATACCAGGATTGGTCCGACTGGCTACCGGCCGACCGTGCCGTGGCCGTGCCTTGCGAGAAAGTCAGCGACCCTTGTCCGTATACAATATCCACCGCACACGAGGCTGGCTGGCAGTGGCGCATTCCGCTTCAGCACCGGACGGGCAACGGTCACGTCTATTGCTCCGGCTTCACCGATGATCAGACGGCGCTCGACCGCTTGATGCAGAACCTAGACGGTCGCCCGCTGGCTGATCCCAATCCACTTCGCTTTGTCACGGGCCATCGGAAGGCATTCTGGCACCGGAACGTTGTGGCGTTGGGTCTGGCCCAGGGTTTTCTGGAACCGCTTGAGAGCACCTCCATCCATCTCATCCAGCAGGGCATCGCGCGGCTCATGGCGAACTTCCCGGATAGGAGTTTTAGCCCCGCCGCTCGCCGCGCCTACAACGAACGAACGTTGTGGGAGTATGAGCGCATCCGGGATTTCCTTGTGCTGCATTATACAGCGACGGAGAGAGACGACAGCGCGTTCTGGCGCCATTGCAAGGCCATACCGCACCCAGAGCAATTGAAAGAGAAGATCGAGCTTTATCGCGAGACGGGGCGGATCGAGCGCAACGACCATGAGCTGTTCACGGAATCGTCTTGGCTTGCGGTGATGCACGGTCAGGGGATTGAGCCGGAATCGTGGTCGCCGCTGATTGAGCGCTTCCCGGTGGATGAGATGCAGGAGCGCTTGGATCGCATGCATCACGTCATCGGGCGAGCTGCAGAAGCGATGCCTTCTCATTCATCGTTCCTGGCTGAGCTTTAATGTCCCTTTGGGCGCGGTCTCATCACTTTGAGACCAACCCACAATAGACTGAAAAGAAAAAACCTTTCGGCACGCTACTTCTCTCAAGCAGCGCTCGTTACCAGGCGTTGACGGTCGGTCCTCAATAACCTTCACTCGGGCAACGCAATGTGCCTGTTGAAGGCCGGGGAAGGACGACCATGGTGCGGAAGATAGGGCTCGGTTTGGCGGTCATGATGGGGTTGCCAGCGTTAGCGCTTCATCTCTTTGTTCCGCCGTTCCTGAAGGCTGGCACGGGTATTTCGGTCAAGCAGATCTGTTCTCTCACCTTTGTGACCGGGCTCGAGCCGGACCGTGCTTGGTCTTTGTACCTGGAGCCCATTCTGCAACCTTACGCGAGCATCCTTCAGTATGACGTCGATGAGGAGAAACAAGAAGCCACCGCCAGCGTCTTGGGTATCGGCTGGAAAAGCCGGGCCGTTTATCGTGAAGGCCTAGGATGTACGTTGGTGAACGGAGCATCGGCCTCGTTCGATCGTGAGGCGTCTTTGGCGGTCCTCACGCCGCCGTTCGCTCCGATGATGATTGACAAAGAAGCGCGTGCGCAGGGCTTTGATGAAGAGGCTTTGCAACAGGCGATTTCAAACGCATTTGCGCCAAAGGGCTCGACGTTGGCGGTAGCCGTTCTGCATAACGGTGTACTTGTCGCTGAGGGTTATGCGGACGGTATCGGGCCTGAAACCCCGCTGCACGGCTGGTCCATGACCAAGTCGGTAGCAGCGACCATGGCCGGTGTCCTGACGGAGCGAGGCTTGATCGACGTGAAGGCTGAGGGCACCGTGCCGGCCTTGGTGGATAATGGCCGCGCCGATATCACCATGGATGACCTCCTCCGTATGCAGGCTGGCCTTGCGATCGATGAGCGCAACGACGGGTTTGATCCGAACTCGGACATGCTGTTCACGGAGGCTGACATGCCCGCCTTTGCGGCCTCGCGAAGGAAGGTGGCCGAGCCTGGCGAAATCTTCGACTATCAGAGTGGTCAGACAGTGCTGGCTGGCTCTGCTATGCGCGAGACTCTCGGCGGTGCGCCGGAATCACAGATGCAGATGATCCGAGATTGGTTGTTTGAACCCCTCGGCATCCGGACAGCGGTCATCGAACCTGATCAGGCGGGCAATTTTGTATGGTCGAGTTATATGTTCGCCAGCGCGCGCGATTGGGCACGGCTGGGGCAGCTTTACCTCGATGACGGTGTCGCACCGAACGGCCAGCGCTTGTTGCCAGAGGGTTGGGGTGATTACGTCAGCACACCGACAGCAGGCTATGGCGGCTATGGTTCAGGGTTTTGGCTCTACGAGAACACAGCCGAAACTGGGGCGATGAGGATGGACGGCTTTCAAGGTCAGAACACTTACATCCTTCCTCATCACGACTTGGTCGTCGTGCGTCTCGGCGCGGATGGCGGTTGGACGGGCATCGGAAACGAATTGGCCCGGGCCGTCGTGGCGGCCAAGCGCCCGCCAGAGCCAGAGCCAGAGCCAGAGCCAGAGCCAACTGGCGAGAACGAGCCTCTCAACCCGTAATGCGCCGCGTTCGCGTTTTCTTCCTCCTTCAGCATAAGGACTGCCCATGATCCGTTCACTTGCCGCCGGGGTTCTTTCTCTCGGTTTGGTCACCCAGGCCGCTGCCCTCCCGATCGAGGATTTTCAGCTGCCAGGCATCGTCTATGACAGCGCTGTCGAAACACCGGACACGCACTTTCGCCATGGCTTAGGCGACAAGCCCGTTCGGCATGATCAGCTGGTGAGCTATCTGAAGGGCTTGTCGGGGGCATCAGACCGGATCGATCACGAGGTGATCGGTTACACCCACGAAGGGCGGCCAATCCTCTTGTTGAAGATTACGTCGCCAAGAAACCATGCTCGGCTTGAATCCATCCGTACCCGGCACTTGAAGGCTTTGAAGGGTGGGGCGCATAGCGAACAGGATCCAGCCATTATCTGGATCAACTATGGTGTGCACGGCGCGGAATCCTCGGGCATGGATGCAGTAGCGCCAGTGGCATATCACTATGCCGCTGCTCGCGGCGCAGCTGTGGAAAAGCAGCTCGATGAAGCGGTCATCTTGATGGTGGCCATCCTCAATCCTGATGGCCACGCACGCCGCATCGATCACGTGGAGACCTTCGGCGGTGCCGTTCAGGTGACAGATCCTGGTCACCACCAACACAATTTATGGACTGCGGCGCGTACGAATCATTATTGGTTTGATCTCAATCGGCAGTGGCTGCTGACCACGCAGCCCGAGTCCAAGGCGTGGGTCGAAGCTTGGCATCGTTGGAAACCCATGGTGTCCGGCGACTATCACGAAATGGGGTCCAATTCGACCTACTATTTCCACCCCGGTGAGCCCAAACGACTGAATCCCTTGGTGCCAGACCAGCTCCGCAGTTTTGCGAAAGGCATCGCTAACGTCCACCGCGAGTGGTTGGATAGCGAGGCTCGGCTCTACTACACCGAGCAGGGCTTTGATAATTTCTACGTCGGCAAAGGTTCAACCTATCCGCAAGTGAACGGCAGTATCGGTATCTTGTTTGAGGCCGGTGCAGCCCGTGGCGGCGAGGTGGAGTCTCCCTCCGGTGGTCGTGAGTATGGCGACAATATCCGTACACACTATCGTACAACGCTGACGACGATCGAGGGTACGCTACGGCAAAAGAAGCAGATCGCTGAGTTTCAGCGCGAGTTCTTCGCAGGCGCCAAGCAAGCTGCGGCAGACCATGACGTCAAAGCCTATGTGATCAGTACCAAAGGCGATCGAACGCGATTGCATCGCTTCGTCGAGGTGTTGCGCCGGCATCAGGTCGACGTTCACGCCCTTACGGAAGATGTCACGGTAGGACGTGTCACCTATAGGGCTGGCGAAGCACTGATCGTCCCTCTCGATCAAATTCAGCACACGATGGTTCGAGGTATCTTTGATCGGGTGACGGAGTTTGAGGAGAACATTTTTTACGACGTGAGCGGATGGACACTGCCACTGGCCTACGACATTGATCACGCACCTCTGAAAGAGCGCCTGACACGCGGCGAAGACGCAGCGAAATTTGCGGCCAGCTTGGTCGGTCAGGCGATTGAGGCGAAGGATATTGCGCCGAAGGTTCAGGCACCGAAGGAAGCAAGCTATGGCTATGTCTTCGGTTGGGAAGACTTCAATGCTCCACGGGCGCTGAACAAACTACTACGCAACGACGTCCTCGTTCGGATCGCGAGCGATCCGTTCGAGTTGCGGACTGATGATGGTGTGCATTCCTTTGCCCCTGGCGCGGTGTTCGTACCTCTCATTCGTCAGTCTAAGTCAGCCAAAGAAATCCATAAGCTGATCCGCGAGATTGCAGCAGAAGAGAACATCAAGGTTCACGCGGCAACGTCTGGCGCTAGTGATGACGCCACGCGATCGGCTGGCGGCGGAAGCTTCCGTCCGGTGCAAGAGCCTCACATATTGCTGCTCTTCAATGATGGATTTGCGAACTACGATGTCGGCGAAGTCTGGCACCTGTTGGACTATGAGATGCGCGTGCCGGTAACGCTGCGTCGCAAAGATTCGTTGGAGTCCATCGACTGGTCGCGCTATACGGACATTGTCATGGTGGGCGGAGGTAATGTGAGCCTCAGCAACCAGCACACGGAGCGCTTGGAGCAGTGGATCCGGGAAGAAGGTGGAACACTGATCGCTCTGCGGCAGTCCGCCACCTGGGCCCAACGCACGCTTCTCAAGGACAAGCCAAGGGCCGACAGCGAAGAGGCGGAAAGCAAGCAGCGTTTCGACTACAAAGAAATGCGCGTCCGTGATGCTGAGCATATCATCGGCGGGGCGATTGTCGCCACGGACCTTGATACTAGTCATCCGCTCGGTTTCGGATATGGGGATCGATTGCTCCCGATGCAGCGCAACACCACGGCAACGCTAGCGTGGCCGGAAGGTAATCCGTATGCGGTGGTATCGGCCTATCCGGAAGGGGGCGTATTGATGAGCGGCTACATATCGGAGAAGCGCCAGGTCCAACTGGCGGGGACACCGGCGGTGGTTGCGGAACCGATGGGACGAGGCAACGTCATCATGATTGCGGATAACCCTGTCTTCCGCGGGACGTTCTTGGGCTCGAACAAGCTCTTCCTGAATGCCATCTTCTTCGGGGATATGATCAATCGTCCGTCCGGAGAGTATGTTGCCGGAGGACATGTTCACGACGAGTGATGTGGGGGTATGGCGCGGCGACGCTAGCCGCGCTAAACCGCCCCAAAAACTCGGAAGGAACTGCCCATGGATATTCAAGGAAAAGGCGTCATCGTTACCGGCGGCGCGTCGGGTCTTGGTGGCGCAAGCACGCGCCTATTTGCAGAGCGCGGCGCACAGGTCATGATCCTCGATCGCGACGCCAAGAAGGGCGAGGCCTTGGCTGCCGAGCTCGGCGATCACGTCCACTTCTCGCAGGTCGATGTTACTGACCAAGATTCAGTGAAGAGTGCTGTGGCGCGTGCTGCGGCCACCTTTGGCGGCGTTCATGTGGCATGCAACTTTGCCGGCATCGGTTGGGCCCAGAAAACCCTCGGCAAGGATGGCCCGCACCCGTTAGAGAGCTTCCAACAGGTCATCAACATCAACCTGATTGGCAGCTTCAACGTCATTCGCTTCGCTGCTGAGGCCATGTCCAAGAACGATCCGATGGCAGACGGACAACGCGGTGTCATTATTAATACTGCGTCGGTTGCAGCGTTCGAAGGTCAAATGGGTCAGGTCGCCTATTCGGCGTCGAAGGGCGGCATCGTCGGCATGACCTTGCCTGTCGCACGTGATTTGGCGCGCGACGGAATTCGCGTAAACACGATCGCACCGGGTCTCATCAAAACGCCTCTGTTTGAAGGTCTGCCCGAGGCAGCCGTTCAGTCGTTGTCGGAGCAGCCTGTCTTTCCAAAACGCCTTGGTGACCCGAGCGAGATCGCCAAGACGGCGTTGTTCATCGTGGAGAACGACTACGTCAACGGCGAGACGATCCGCATCGACGGCGCGATCCGTATGGCGCCGCGCTAAACCAACGAGCTGGGTGGGTCATAACGTGGCTCACCCTTCGACCTTAGAACATAGCGTGTTCTTTGAGATCGGCCGACCCACGATTGCGGACAAGGTCTGTATAGTGATCGACGAGCGTATCTTGCCCAAATGATGGGGTGCTCTCCTCACTATACTCGCCGTGCTCTTGATCATAGCAGAGCATCGACTCCGTGGCGTAGTAATGCGCGATACGGAGAAACTCGGCCCGTTTTTTCAAGGGCGGCACGAACGTGCCCAACGCTTTACAGAAGCTTGCCATTCGCAGGAACAGTCCCGGCGGGACGCTCTTAAACTTTGGCGGCTTACCGAGTACCTGGAAAAGAGCCTCCCCTTGTTGCTTGGGCGTCATCGCCGGTCCCGGGCCTCCCACCGGTAGGGTCCGGTTGAACATGATCGGGTTACTGAGGCAGTTCGTCAGGAACGTCGCCAGATCACGGTCACTGATCGGCTTACATGCGGTCAGTTCGCCATTGCCGAACAGCAAGAAGGGCTTTCCTTTGCGCAGGCGGTCGATCTGACCACTGACGGATTTGAAGTAAGCCGTGGGCCGTACTATGGAGTAACGCAGGCCTGAGTCGCGCAGCTCGCGTTCAAATGCGAGCTTGGCATGCTGGAAGGCCAGCCGCGGGCGCTGCACACAGATGGCTGACAACAGAATGAACTGCTCGATGCGTTTATATTTGCACCAGCGCAGCAGGTCGCTGTGCGCTTGATAGTCGATGGCCCAAGCGTCTTTGGGCTCGCCGGTGCGAGAAGACAGGCAGGACAGAACGGCGTCGATGGGCGCTTGGCATAGCCTTTCGGCGACCTCACTTTGGAGTGATGTGGCATCACCAAAGATCAGCGACACGTTGGCCAAACTAGAGAGCCTTTTGAGATGTGCCTGGTGTTCAGGAGCCGCTTTATCTCTGACGAGGGCCACCACGCTGTGGCTTTTGGCGGAAAGAGCCTCTGCGGTGGCCATACCAATCGTTCCGGTGGCTCCCAAGAGGAGAACCCGTTTGGAACCACCGAGCGGCGGCAGAGATGGCGGCGAGGCGTCAAACATCGGCTATCCCTTGGAAGTCACCTAAGGAGATGTAACGCGGCGCCTGCGAAAGGCACGGGAACTTTGCCGATCCGTCGCCCTTGACCGCAGCGAGGCGATTTTTCAGATCGTCAAGCCCATAACACCGTTGGACGCCGCTGCCGCCATGTCGATCATCCCCACCCTCGACAAAGACCTCTCGATTGAGGTGTTGGCGTACCACGAGCATTTTTTGGTGCTCAACAAGCCGGCTGGGTTGCTGAGCGTGCCGGGCAAGACCTTACCCGATTGCATGGAGGCGAGGGTTCAGGAGGTCTACGCTGATGCATTGACGGTGCACCGCCTCGACATGGCAACGTCAGGTATCTGCGTGATGGCAAGGGGTAAGGCCAACCTTGCGCACCTTCAGCAGCAGTTTGAAAAACGTCAAACCACGAAGAGTTATGAGGCAGTGGTGTGGGGCTCAATAGCTGAGAACAGAGGTACAGTGGACGCGGCGATCCGCTGCGATTGGCCGAACCGACCGCTGCAGATCATCGACAACGAACAAGGGCGCCGCGCGATTACTCATTGGGCAGTGATGGAGCGCTCTGCGGATCAAACCCGTGTGGCGCTGACGCCTGTAACAGGACGGTCCCACCAGCTGCGCCTTCACATGAAAACGCTTGGCCATCCCATCTTGGGAGATCCTTGGTATGCGGAGGGTGAGGCGCAAGCGGCCGCGCCTCGATTGCTGCTTCATGCCCGTTCGTTGGGCTTTCGCGATCCTGGGACTGGAGAGGCGCTTGAGTTTACCTCGCCGGTCCCGTTTTGATCGCTCTGTACGCTTAGCTTAGGCGTTCCGCCAAGCCCTTCAGCGTCTTGTGGAGTTCAGTGGCTTGGGTGCTGCTGTGGCCGCTAAGCTCCGACCCCAGTGAGGTGAGAAGCTCCGCCAAGTCGCTGTCTTTCGCTTTCTCACTCAGCTTCTTGTCAGCCAGTTTCACGGCCGCGCGCAACACCGACAGGTCCTGCCCGTCTAGGGCTTCAGCGCGCTCCAGCTGGTCAAGATAGGCCTGCGCCACCACAGGTTCGGCAGGCCACGACACCACGAATTGCTGTTGCGGATTGAAGACGCCGTCCATGTTGGCAAGGCTCGCCGCCTTGATCTCATTCTCCGTCAGATGATCGCTTGGCAGGAGTTCAAAGACATCCAGTCCACGGACGATTTCTGTGCCGTAGATTTTGCCGCCGTAGAAATAAGTCGACCAATAGCCGCCGATGATGAGCAGCTCATCATGGATGGGACCACGGTCGAAATAGGCAATCTCCACCGGATTGGCGCTGTCGGTAAAGTCGATGACCGACATGCCGCCCTGGTACCAAGCTTGGACGAAGATATCCCGGCCAGGCACGGGAACGACGGAGCCGTTGTGGGCGACGCAGTTTTCTTCGCTGGCTTGGGGAGCCGGGATCTTGAAGTAGCTGCGGAATTGCAGCTCACCATCCACGATGTCGTAAATCGCGTCGGCGCCCCAGGTTTCAGGGTCGGAAGCTCGGCAGCGCGGCGAGGCACCGCCGCCCCACTCATCCGTGAAGAGAACCTTCGTGCCATCATTGTTGAAGGTGGCCGAGTGCCAGTAGGCAAAGCCATTGTCCTTCACATCGTTGATGCGTTTCGGGTTCAGCGGATCGGCGATGTCGAGAATGATGCCGTTGCCCGAGCAGGCGCCCGCGGCAATCTTCTTCTCCGGGAAGACCGTGATGTCATGGCACTGATCGGTACGGCGTGTGCGCTGTGTACCCTGACCGTGGTCGCCGCCTTGCCACAGACCGGCGATGCGACCGCTTTCGAGATCCGCAAAGACGCGAGGGCTCGACGTGATGCGCGATTTGCTCGGATCATCGAGGGGGATCTCAATAACGTCGATGCTGAATAGCGCGGTATCGGCATCGCCGGGCAGCCCTTCCGCACAGCGATCAAGCTCGTCTTTCTCGCGGACCCGCGACGTGCCGGAATTGTAGACGACGATCCGCTCGTCATCGGACGAGACGATGGAGTGGGTGTGCGAACCACGGCAAGTCTGCACCAAGCCCACTTGCTTGGGCCGCTCGAGGTTGCTGATGTCAAAGATCCGTAGACCGCGGAAACGGTCTGGGCTGACATCCACGTTGATGCCCTCAAGACCGCAATCCACGCGTCCCCGGGTTTGCTCCACGGACATGATCAAGATGTCGCCCACGATGGACACATCGCCCTGGCCACCAGGGCAGACGATCGAGCTTTTCAGTTCGGGCATGCCCTCGTCTGATAGTTTGTAGACGTTGAAACCGTGGTAGCTACCGGTGACCAGCGTGTCGCCGGAAAACGCCATGTCGGTGTTGGCGAAGTCGAGAACGGGGTAGCGGTCGCTATACTCAGTCTTGTCGTCATCGCTCTCGCCGCGTTCGGCTTCTTCGAGCTCCTCCTTCGGCATGGCGGGCGGAAGGCCTGCTGGGTTGTCAGGATCCACGAAACCACGCGGCTTCGGCAGTTCCGCCAGGAGGCTAAGGTTGGCAATAGCTTGGCCGGCATCGCGGAAGCCCGGCGTCAGGCCTGCGCGCGGGTCGTCGGATAGACCCACCAGGAGGCCTGCCATGGTCTTAATCTCAGCGTTCTGATCAGCCACGATGTCGTTGGTGAATTCAAACAGTACCGGGTCGTAGGCCGAACCATTCTTGTCGAGGAGGTCATCGACCATGTCCACGGCACCTTGGTGATGGCGGATCATCAAGGTCAGGAACATCCGATCAAAGTCGGTGGCCTTCGAGCCGGCTAGCTCTTCCATTTGAGCCGGGGTCGCCATGCCCATCATCTCGTGGCTCATGTGTGTGCTCATGTCATGAGCAGCGTGGCCATCGTGATGACCCTTATGTTTTTTGCCTTTGGTCTTCGGAGCCTTCTCGCCGCGATCGCGCAGCCAAGATTTCATGAACGCGATCTCGTCGGCTTGAGCCTTGGTGATCCGGTCCGCGATTGCGGTCACGTCTTCGTTATTCGTGCGTTCGCTGACGAGTGCAGCCATCTCGACCGCTTGTTGGTGATGCGGGATCATGTCCTGCATGAATTGTACGTCATCTTGGGTGTAGGACGCTTTGGCGATCTTCTTCGCCTCATCCGCGCTGATGTTGCGAGCGCCTTTTCCTGGGGCACCCGGTTGAATGATCGGCGGGTCGCCAGCGCTGGCGGGCAAGCCAAAGCTAAGGCCTGTCAGGATGGTGGCGGCGAGCAGGGCCGTCCGTTTCGTGTTCTTGAATTGCATGGATCGTTGTCCTCCGCCCAGGTGTAAGCCCAGACGTTAGGAACCCTGCGCGGGAAACTCAAATGCTTAATCAGGCATCCCTTCCGCGCCTCAACGTCCTTGCAGCCTTTGGTTGGGTCGCGGTCCGTCCGACACGTCGAGTGTTTCCATATAAACGATCCGCCGCCCAGTTGGTGCGGCCACACCGATGGCTGGCCGCAAGCCATCCGTCGCGGTGACGTCCTTGTCGTCGGTTTCGCGGCGGATGATTTCCTCTTCGGTAATCAGCAGACGGCGCTTCTCGCCACTTCGCTTCGATGGTAGCTTGACGTCGGTTTCCCACAAAAGCGGCGGCCGCAACGCGAGCATGAGGTCAGGGTTCGCTCGTAAGGCGTCCGCATCCGCACGCTGGACCACTTGCTCCGCCTGGCTGCGCAAGCGGGCAACCCGGCGGCTGTCGCTGTCGAGAGACCTGCGCAGGGTGAGAGCCTCCGCCGCGATGATCTGTTCTCGAGGCTCGCGCTTCTGCCAACCCAAATCGGGGTCTGCGCCGGAAGGCAGGATCTCCGTCTCCACGCGGAAGGCATTAGGACGTGAACGGACGCCATTCGGCGCGCTGTTACCGGCGTTGCCATAAACCGCCACGTGAGCGGACTGCCCTTGCGGGTCCTTTGTCACGATGACCAGACGATCAGGCACCAGCTGCTGGAACTCGCTGCTCACCAACGACGAGAGCCGACAGTCGGGCAGAGAGATCGGGTTGTATCGCGCGAAGGCAAAGCGGATGAAGGGGAAGTAAGCGTCCTTTGGCGCTCTCACCACAATATCCGCGTACCACAGCTGGCGTTCCTCGTCATAGCCGACTTGGTGCGGTGCCACACCCAGTTGGATGTTGGCGTTGGCCGGAGGTTGAGCCTGATCCGTACCCCCAATTTGCGGCGTACGCGGATAGGGGAGGTTCGTCACGGCAAAGTTGCCGGGCGGCAAGTCTTGCCCCTCGATGGCAGGAATGGTCGTGCCATCGAACGCGATAGGCCCTTTCCGCTTGGCTAGCGGGAATGCGCTCAGTGTTGGTGCTGGTGTGTTGATGGTGCCATCGCCGCTCTTGGTGGGGTCGAGACCCCATTGGGTGATCGCCGCACCCAGGCCGTTGTCGATGGCACTGGTGGAGAGGCCTGGCGGGTTGGGGATCACCACGCCGAGCATCTCGGTAAAGCCTGTCACCAGCCAAGGGCGAGCCAGATAGACGCGGAGCCCGCCACCGAACCGGTACGACGACTCACGCTCATCCGTGGACGAACGAGACCAGCCGAAGGTGGGGACCATGTAGAGGATTTCGGGTGGCGGCGGTGGCGCGCTGTTCACGACCCATTTGCGGGCGACCGGCGAGGTGATCTTGAGCGCGTCCGGATCGGTCCTGATAGGCTCGTCCATGAACTCTTTGTACCGCGTGGTCGCGTCCAGGCTGTACTCGACCCGGCGATAGTGCGTGTTCGGTAAGAGGTGTTGTCCTTGCAGAAGGTACCGGTCGTTGGGCGCCTCGTTGCGCAGCACGTCCTTCTTGAACGCGACCTCCCGCTGTTCACTGGCTGTCGGTGCGCCGTTGGTTCCTTCGGACAGCGGTGAGGTAGGATCATCCACAGGATCAGCCCAGCGCGCTAGCATATCGATTCGGCCTGTGCTGTTCGCATGCAGCGGCACCTGGCGAGCCTGCAGGTTGGCGGCTGTTTCACTTCGAACCCGCGATACCAGCATCTTGGAGATATCGGGTAAAATGAGCGGCTTTTGAACCGCGTGGATAACCTCTAGATTGCGCCAAGGAGTCAGCATGTAGTGCTGACCACGATTGATCAGTCGTCCGAGGTTCTTGTTGACATCGCGCCCCGCTGCGCTGCGGATCCAGTGGACGATGGCCATGTGATTGAGGCGTTGGGGATTGATCTCGCAGCTGATCCGCAGCCGGGCACGAAGTGCCTTCGGCAGGGTAATGACCAAGGCGCCAGTCTCTGTGCGGAAGCTTGTAGGTGAGGTCGGGTCCTCTAGCAGCAGGATGCGGAACGGTTCAGCCATGGGCCATACGGCGCCGTTGCTGCGAAACAGGGGTACACGGATCGGCTTGTTGGGGTCGACATCCGGCATGCCGAGGACACGGACCAGGATAGCCGTGGCCATGGGGTCGGGCAGGTAGGGCAGCTCGAACCCGTCGTCGGCGGCCACATGGGTTTCGGTCGCACTTTCGCGCTGCACCGGAAACTCGGGGATCGATTGATCGATATTGACCAGGCGATTGTACCACGTCGGGTCGAGCCGGCCGCCCGAGGCTGTATCCAACATCCCATGGGTTTCAGCCATCCGCTGCGTGACCCGCGGCGGCGCCACATGCCGCTCCGACACGTCGGTCGTCGGCGTCGTGTTCTTCGCCGGTACGTCGTTCAGGGTACGAATGACGATCTGGTGCGAGCCTTCGCTAGGCCGTAGCGGTAGCGTCGTGTTGTTCCGCCGAACCAGCAGAGGGATCGGCGGTTCAATGGGCTCATTTCGGCGGTAGGTGGTCTCGTCCGTTTCCGCTGTGCTCGGATGCCCGCCATCCGGATCAAACGGCGCCGAGTTGCCCGCCAGGTCGACGATCCGGGCTCGCATCTTATAGGTCCAGCCGAAACGCAGGCGCGGCAGCGTGCCCGGCACGGGCGCGTACTCACTCTTGAGCGGCATGCCTTCGGGGACTTCTTCGTCCTGATCTTTCACAGGGCCGGCGGGATCAGTCTCGTCGATCTTGATGGTGCGGCCAGGCTCTGGCGCGGCGAGGCTCCATCCGGCCCATAGGGCCAGCGCTTCGCTAAGCTTGAGGATGTCAGGATTGTTGCCATCGCCCGAATGTTGAGCGGCCAGTGTCGCCACGCCCTCGTCGGTGAGGTCGCCGAGCGTCTCGCCCGTGTTGAGCAGCTGATGCTTCACCTTGCGAGCGCAAAGCGAATGCCACTTCGTGGACTGATCGTCCCACACATCAATGCGTAGGCCTTTGATCAGATCCTCGGCGTAGAGGGTCGGTGCCGTGCCGCTGTTGACGAGGTCCGTCTCCATGGCGGCGTTGCGGTCGATGCTCTCCGCTACCGTGACATCGCGCCGTTTCTCCACCAGCATCAGCCCCGCCGAGCGCAAGGACGGCAAGCCCGCTTCTTCGCGGGGCTCATCGGCGCTGTCGTCGGTGTACTGCCTAGGCAAGGCTCGCCGCATGCTCTGCGCACTGTTGGTCAGCTTGGTGCCGCCGCCATCGATGTCCGTCTGGATCACGGAGAACAGGTCGTCGGACAGGTTCAGATAGCGCCCATTGATCGGCACGGCATTGTTGCTGCGCACGGGAGCAAAGGTCGAGGACGCGATAAGCGTCATGGTCCGGGGGTAGACATCAGCGAGCTTGGTGACGCCGGGCAGTGGGGCCCAGTCCACCTCAACCTCCACCGGCTGGCCCGCCACCGAGGTGGGGAGGGCGTCACATTCGAGATCGAGGACCAGGCCGCAAGCGCGGCTTAAGAAGTGGAATTGCCCGATGGCGCCTGCGATGCGGTGAAAGTCGATCCGCTTACGAAGAGAGGCACGCGTCGGCTTGGCGCTTTCCTCGTGGGTGACGTAGCGGCCCCCAGCACGAGGTTTGTCATAGGACGGATGATTATCTGGGCCGAAGCCGTCGGGGTTGTCCGGATCACTGGGCGCGGTGGTCTCTTTGTTGAGCGGTGTGTGATAGGCACGAAGCACATCAAGCGCCGCGCGGGTTTCCGTGTAGAGCCCAGACGCCCGTGCATCGCGGTTATACGACGTCCCGCCGCGGCGGTCCTTGCTCTCAGCGCGGAGGCGGCGGAGCAGCACCTCAGGCGACTGCCGCTCGGGCGAGATCCGCCGCGACAGGCGCACGCCGAGCCGCTGGCGATCTGGCAATTCCCCGTCAGCCTGCACCGCTTCGCTGACATAAATCTCCTCGATGATTTCGTTCACCAAGGTCGTCGGTACCGTGAGGATCGTGTTGTCCACGACTTTCGAGGCATCGAATTCCCAGTCCCTCACGGGCGTATCGTCGGGGAACATCGCTTTCCAGATGCTCGTCTGGGGAGAAGAAACCAAGCTCGCTGCAACGCTCTGTCCACCGACTTTTACGGTGAAGGTGGCTGCACTGATGGTGGCCGGCCAATCCCGCCAATTGGCGTAGCCTTCGATGCGGCGGGAGACGGCGCGGCTGTCGCCCACCAACCGGGGTGAGACCAACACGGATAGGCGCCGCTTACCGCTTTCAGGGTCGATGCCGTTAGGGAGGGCGGTCCAGACAATACGTTGTGTAGCCATGAGACGTCTCCTTACGCGAACGCGCCGCAATACTCATCCCAAACGCTCTGCTGAGGGATCAGTTGGACAAAGGTGGGGTCGGCGTCCGAGCCAGCGAATTTCCGCTGCATACGGATGTCGAAGGAGGCGCTGAAGAACAGGACCGATACTTCGATCAGAAGGTAGCCCTCGCCGTAGAGCTCGGCCTTGGCGTTACCCTTCTTGTACGTTAGCGCCAGGTGGAAGGTGATCGACACCGAAGCGATGCCCATCACGGAGACGTGGCCGCCAAGCTCGAAGAACGCTGTCAGCTCGATCTCGCTACCGGGATCACCAGCGCGCAAGGCAAAGTAGATGCCCACCTTCACATAGACGCCGCCGGACGCGACGACGAAGTCCATTTCCAGCCGAGCGCCGAACTCGAAGGAGACCTCGATCTCTTTCATACCCTCCGTGTCGAGCGTCGCGGCCGCGAAGCCGCCTCCACCCAACAGCGACACGGTGATGTTGAAGGGCGAGTGGCGCTCGGCAAAGTTAAACCGAATGCTCGGTGGTGCGCCGGTGAAGGACAGGCTCGCCCGAGCGCCGAGTGAAATGTTCTGGAGGCTGGTCACGCCCACATTCACTTGCGGTAGGGTGAGGGCATAGCCAACCGTCAGGCCCGTTGGCGCAAGATCGATCGGCGACGGATCACCAAACCCGTCGAAGGGAATAAAATCCCTCAGCCTATTGATGAATTCAAGCGGCCCGCCGAACTGCAAACCCGTGTCGGGGTTCAGCACCACGTCCACCTTGGCTTTCTCGCCAGGCTTGGAGACAAAGCTGATCTCATCGAAATCAACGATGATCACGGTAAAGAGGTTCAGCTGGAAGTTCTTGAGCTCACCCGTCACGGTGACTTCTGGTGCCGCAGGCTGCGGCAGCGGGCCATCCGCCGTCGGATCGCGTCGCACGACGGCGCTCGTCACGATGGAGAGGCTGCTCTTCGGATTGGGCTTGCCGTAGAAGAGGGGAGCCAAGTCTTTTAGAGGGGACTGGGCGATCTCGTAGCGCGCCTCAATCGACTCAGGGAGCTCGATGGTCTTAAGCTTGGGCACCGTGAAGCCGGGTGCTGCGAGAGCAATCGTTTCGAGGATATCCTTGAGTGAGAACACGCCGAGAAGCTTCGCGTCCGGAATGAACTCGGTGGGATCGAACTCGCCGTTCAGGAAGCTATTGGCGGCGTCCACCGCGCTGCCGAAGGAGCCTGCACCGAACTTCCGCGATAGGCTTTGCGGGATCAGTGACGGGTTCACCAGGCCGCCAAAGCTCTGGGACGGTTCGCTGTCACTCACACCGAGGGGCGAGGCATCGGGATTGATGATGTCGAGGAAGACCTGCGAAAGATCGTTCCGTACACCGCCGCCAGACTTGAAGCCATGGTCGAGGTAGATCTTGCTGAACGCCACGTTGACGGGGCGCTCCGAGCCGAGGACCTTCTCCACCGCCGGGATCTTGAGCCGCGCGCTGGCCATAACGGGCAGGAAAGGCGGCTCGATGCCGTTCCTCGCCACGCCGTGGAAGGTGATCGACTGGGCGGGAATGTTGGTATCACCGTCCGCGACATTCTCGGTGTCGGTGAGCAGGACCTGCGGCGCGAACTGTATGATCGCCCCGCCCATGGGGGCCTCGCCCCGCGGTGGACCATCGCCCTGGCAGTCATTGCTGTCCATCTTGGCATTAGCGTCATCCACATCGACATCGCCGATGGACTTGGCCCGGATGAAGATCAGCGGCATCGAAAACGGCACACGCCGTCCTGATTGATCCGTGCCCATCAGGTCAAAACGGAAGTCCTCACCATTACCTAGCAGCGGTACGAACGCGTCGGCGGACAGCGGACTGAACAGCGACTCGCAAGCGGCTTGGCCTGGTTGGGCGAGCGGCGGCGTGCGGTCGGTGAGGATCTCCACCGCGCTGAACGGGAACTCGCGACCTTTGTGTTTGTAGAGGGCGGCTTTGTACTCTTTAGATTTCTCGCGGACTTGCAGGTAGCCACGCTGGCGCAGCACCGCGATGCGCTTGCCGTCACTGCCCGTCTCAAACTTCCGCTCGGTGACCACAATGAGCGACGCTTGGTGTCCAAAGGGATAGAGGAAGCCAGCCGTCACGATACGGACATAATAGTCCCGCCCCGTCGCCGTGCGATGGGCCCAGCTCTCCATATCTACGGCATCAAAGCCAGTGCGAGCGATGGGCCGATCAAGCCGGCTCCAGGCGCCCTTCATGTCGTAGGTCGCGCCCAGTGCGCTGAGGATCAGCCGATCTGACGTGACGGGCTTCGGCACCAAAGGCCGCCCACCCTGCCGCTTTTCGTTAAACCCAGCGGTGAGCCGCACCAGGGTCTGACGCTGATCGCCATAGACCGGCATGGTCGGCTTTTGTCCGAACACGGTCTTTGGTTCTTCATAATCTGGCGACCACATGGCGCGCATCTTCTGTGGCGCGAAATCGACCACACCCTGGGACGTCCGCCGCCCCATGCGCGTGTGCCACAATTCCGTCCGCCCACGGTGCGTCACCGGCCCGTCGGCATGGTTCCACCCTGCCGTGGCGAGCGGCGTTTGGATTACCCTGTAGGGTAGCTCGATCGCGGTGACCGAAGGCGCGGGCGCGTGCGGTGTGATCGAGTAGAGAAGCGGCGTGAAGTTGATCGTGCCCTCAGGTACAAGCCCTTCGGCCAGCTGGCCTTGTTGGCTCAAGCCACGGCGCGAGCTGGTACTGCCCGATGCGGTGGCCTCGGGGATGAGGCGTATGGTGCTCTGCGCTTCCACGGCCCGCTCGGTCCGTGCGCGTTCTTGGGCCGTGAGCCGGACGCCGGAGCGCTCAACAAGCTGATCAACTTCGCCAGCCACAGCGCGATCAACGTCGTCGTCCGACAAGTCGCCGCTTCGTTTTAGCTTCGAGCTCAGATCACGCGCAGCGCGATCCGACATGCGGGCGATGTCTTTGGCGACGACTTCGCGCTTCTCGGCGGGGAGGCTCAGGACCAGCTTCTGCGAAGCAAGGTCGAGCTGTGCTTGTACGGCTTCCTGGCTCGTCAGCAGCTGGGCCACCGAGGCGGGCGCAGGCTTGGCCAACGGATCGAGCCGCATGGGCCAGGTACGACAGGCCTCCAGCAATGCATCGAGGCCCCACGGGACCGAATTGATGCCAGCGGGCATGGCGAACACTAGCCGACTACGGCCGGCCAGCCGTGAGGGTACGGCTTGCGGTGGGCGAGGGACGGGCTCCTTGGCGTCCTGGGTGCCTTCGGTACCGGGATCGCTAGCGTCCCAGTAGGCAAACTCGAACACATGCTGCGGGGCATGCTCGACGGCGATCCACGAAAGCTTGCCGTTGTTGATACGCTCGAGCACCAGAGCACCGTTGCTGTAGGTCTCGCGCAGATTGTGTAGGCGATAATCGAGGACTAGCATGTCCTCCGCCCGGCGAATGCGCTTCAGCTTGGGCTGGAGGGGGCGAGCGACGATGGTCTCGCGACTCGCTCGGGTTTGGCTCGTAGCCGATGCGGGCAGAAGCGCCGCCGCGACGAGGCTTGAGGTGACCAATCGTCGGGTAACACGAATGTCATCACTGACATTGTCGAGCTCTTGCCGCTGATCAGCTCTGCGTTTTGGTTGGTCGTTTCCGTCCGCCACAGATCGTCCTCCCTCAAAGTTTGGATGGGCACCCCCTCGATGCCGCTGATAATCCAAACCTTTTGACGGGCGCCGCAGCGTTTGTGCGGGGCCCCTCGTTCCTCAGTGAGAGTGTGCGGCAAAATCGGTCACAGCTGAAGTCTTCAACGCAGCAAAATGGCGACTTTGCGGTGCAAAAGAGCCGCTTTTGAAATGCCGCCCAGCCCCTTGGCAGGAGCCTGCAGCCATGCCATTTCCTCCCGATGGCTGAACGCGAGTCCCCACCCAGTCGGACAACTCCCAGCGGCAAGACCTCCGAACCCGAAACACGCGAGGAACGGTTGGCCAAGGCGCTGCGGGATAACTTGCGTCGCCGGAAGGTAAAGAAGGACTAGGCGTTGGATAAATTAGCCATTATTGGCGGCCGCCCGCTCTACGGCGATCTGCGGATCTCGGGTGCCAAGAATTCAGCGCTGAAGGTGATGGCCGCCTGCTTGCTGACCGCGGACAAGCTGATCCTCGACGAAGTGCCTGATCTCGCCGACGTGCGGCAGCTCCTGGTCCTGCTCGACAATCACGGCGTGAAGGCTGAGCGAGATGGTCAGCGCCTCACGCTAGATGCCGGCCATATCTCTTCCACCACGGCGCCCTACGAGATCGTTCGCAAGATGCGGGCGAGCTTCAATGTTTTAGGCCCGATCCTCGCGCGAGAGGGCCACGCCAAGGTTTCGCTGCCTGGCGGCTGCGCCATCGGTGCGCGCCCGGTGAACTTCCACCTCATGGCGTTCGAAGCGATGGGCGCGAAGATTGAGCTCGAAGAGGGCTATGTCCTCGCCGAAGCGCCAGCTGGCGGCCTCAAGGGCGCTGTCGTCGATCTACCGTTCCCCTCCGTGGGGGCGACCGAGCACGTGATGATGACCGCGTGCCTCGCCAACGGGACCACGATCATCAACAACGCGGCGCGTGAGCCAGAGCTGACCGATCTCGCGGACTGCCTCAACGCCATGGGCGGCAAGGTCGAGGGCGCGGGTACCAGCCAGATCACCATACAAGGCGTGTCGAGCCTGCACGGTGCACAGCACGAAGTCGTGGCCGACCGGATCGAGCTTGGCTCTTATGCCATGGCTGTCGGCGCGACGGGCGGCGAGGTTCTGCTGGAGCGCGGGCGCCGCGACTTGCTCGGCGTGGCGGCTGATATTCTCGACGAGTGCGGTTTGTCGCTGGTGGACGAGGAGGGCGGCCTGCGCGTTTCGCGTTGGGGCACGCCGACGGTCTCGCAAAGCGTTGTCACCGAACCCTACCCAGGCCTCGCTACAGACCTCCAGGCTCAGTTCATGGCCTTGATGTCGAAAGGCGACGGCGTGGCTACCATCAAAGAGACGGTGTTCGAGAACCGCTTCATGCACGTGCCAGAGCTCTGTCGCCTCGGTGCCAATATCTCCGTGGACGGCCAAACGGCCACCGTCAAAGGCGTACCAAGCCTGAAGGGGGCCGAAGTCATGGCCACCGACCTGCGGGCCTCCATGAGCCTCATCATCGCCGCTCTCTCAGCTGAGGGCCAAACCATGATCAGCCGCGTCTACCACCTCGACCGCGGCTTCGAACGCCTCGACGAAAAACTGCGCCAGATGGGTGCCCTGATCGAACGCGTAAAGGACGACTAATCAGCATGCCGAAGACTTCTCCCGTAGCCTTGATGGCGGCTGATGCCGAAGACCTGCAGACGATCTCTGCGATGTTGCAGGACGCGATTGTCAAGGTTGGCGATATCGCCTTCCTGAAAGAAGAGCGCCGCTTTGCCTTCGTCACCAACCGCTTCATGTGGGAGGTCAAGCGCGGCCTCTTCAGCCAAGGCCAACGCGTGCGCGCGGGCGTCCATTTTGACGACGTGAAGGCGGTCCGCTCGCGCGCCGTCCGCATGACGAACAAAGAGGCGCTCCTCGATATCCTATCCCTCGAGTGGGAAGGGGACGAGAACGGCGGCACCATCACGATAAACCTAGCAGGCGGTGGTCTGATCGCTTTGGACGTCGACGCCATCAATGTCACCGTTGAGGATATCTCAGAGCCCTGGCGTGCCCGTCGCAAGCCCGATCACGAGGTGGGCTGATCATGCGCAGGTTTTCGACCAGCGACCCCGATTTTGACGAACAGCTCGCGAAGCTCCTCACGCGCGATGAAGAAGCCGTCCAAGGCGTGCATGAGCGTGTCTCCAAGATCCTCGCTGATGTGCGCACAGGCGGTGATGCCGCACTGATCAAGCTGACCAAGCGCTTCGACGACACGGACCTTGCGGGCGGCATGGCCGTCACGGAAGACGAGATCGACGCAGCTGTGGCCAGCCTTGACGCAGAGGCGCTCGAAGCGATGGAAGCCGCCGCGGCTCGGGTCGAGGCGTACCACGCCGAGCAACTACCAGAGGACAAGTCGTGGACGGACGATAAGGGCGTCACGCTGGGTTGGCGCTGGACAGCGCTCGATGCCGTTGGCCTCTATGTGCCCGGCGGCACCGCGGTCTATCCTTCCAGTGTGCTGATGAACGCCATCCCGGCCAAGGCGGCGGGCGTTGAACGTATCGTGATCGTCACGCCAGCCAAGGGCGGTAAGGTCAATCCGCTTGTGCTCGCGGCAGCTCGCCGCGCGGGCGTCACCGAGATCTACAAGCTAGGCGGCGCGCAAGCCGTCGGTGCGCTGACCTACGGGACGGAGACGATCAAGCCCGTCGACAAAATCGTTGGCCCTGGTAACGCGTATGTCGCGGAGGCCAAGCGTCAGGTGTTCGGTCTCGTCGGTATCGACTCCATCGCCGGTCCTTCTGAGATTACCGTCATCGCCGAGGGCGGCATTGAGCGCGCGTTCCTCGCGGCGGACTTGCTCAGTCAGTCCGAACACGACGTGTTGAGCCAGTCGATCTTCCTCACACCGAGCGATGTGCTCGCTAGCGCCGTGGCGGATGCTGTGCAAGAGCAGCTGAAAGATCACCCTCGCCGCACCATCGCGGAGAAGTCTTGGCGCGAGCAGGGGGCCGTGATCACCGTGGATAGTCT
>JABSRH010000150.1 GCA_013215175.1 Parvularculaceae bacterium
TGAGGCGCTGAAGTACCTCTACCTGGCCCGCGGTCGTGGCCGTGGCGCGAACTTGGATGCGGCTCGCCTCATCGAGAACCTCGAAGGCCTGATGATCCGGACCGATGTCGAGGCCGCCACGAAGCGCGCCGACGATTGGCAGCCGCCGCTCCCCGACACCTACGCCATGGTCACGCAGCGCGAGAAGCGCGATGCCAAGCGCCTAACCCAGCTCCAGTATCAAGAGCTGCGCGAGAACCTCGAGCGTTTGAACCGTGAGTTCGAAGGCAACGACGTGGTGATCGACAAAGCCCTTCAAGCGCTGGGCTACTACTACGACGAGAACAACGACGGCAAACTGAAGGCCGGTGAGAAGCGGAATGCTATCAAGCGCTTCCAAACCTCGCTGTTCATCGATCAGCACCCAACGGCCAGCCGAGGCCAACCGTTGACCGAAGAAGAACAGGCCCTGGCCAAGGACCTCGCCACCGGCACCCTCACCGACCTGCAAACGGTCGAGCTGATGAAGCAAGCGGCAGAACGCGGCCACGCGCCATCGCAGCACATCTACGGCATCATGCTAGGCCGCGGCATCGGCGTTCGCACCAATGGTGAGACGGCCATCAAGATGCTCACATCGGCTGCCGACCAGAACTACGCTCTGGCGCACTATTCCGCTGGTATCTTCTACGTCGAAGGCATCACGGCGGCGGATCCACTTCGCCCGAGTGTTCGGGAAGCCTGCTATCACCTCAGCCGCGCTGCGGTCCTCGGTTACGAAAAAGCCGAGAAGGCCCAGAAAACCCACTGCAACTTTGATTGATGGAGGGGAACATCATGGCACGTACACAAGTTACCCTGAAAAAGGCGCTCCTCGCTGGTTTAGCCAGCATGATCGTTCTTCCTGCTGTGGCTAGCGCCCAAATCGGCGGCTTCGACACGGAGATCACGAAGGAGTCGAAGAAGGCTAAGCCGAAGAAGCAGGACATCGTCGACGTCCGCCTAGACCCAGCATGGAACGGCCCTCGCTCGATTGATGAGGCTCTCAAGTTGGTCAAAGAGAACGGTGAAATCATCGTTCATCCAGGCGTTTATAAGCCGGAGTTCATCAAGCTCCGCAAGTCTGTCACCATCCGTGGTATCCGCGACAGCTACGGCGATGCTCCAACCCTCATGGCCGACGGTGGCTGCGTTTCGATTTCTTCGGACCACGTATCGGCTCGCCTCACGGATCTGACGTTCCGCGCCAGCGATTCGACCTGCATCTCTGTGGCCAAAGGCCAACTCGAACTCGAGGCCAGTGAGATCCAAGGCAAGAATGCCCGCTACGCGGTACCCGCAACGAATTCGGCGCACCTCGCCGCTTTCAATGAAAACGCTGCGATCAACTCGCGTTCGGCCCTCGTGTCGGTTCGCGGTGGCCGCGTGTCGATCGCCAACACCAAGCTGGTGGGCGGCGAAACCGGCGTGAAGATTGAGACGGACCAGACCGGCAACTCGTTCGAGCATGTCGACCTGCGCAACAACACGATCGCCCAGATGACGGGCGCTGGTGTGGTTCTCGTGGGCAATGTCGATGCGACGCTGTCGTCGAACTCGATCATCAGCAACGGCATGGGCGGCGTCGTCTACAGCGCCTCCGGTCACACCCGCCTCGTGGGCAACGTGATCTCGAACAATGCGTACAACGGCCTCTACATCGAAGGCAACCGCGAAGCGATTTCGGTGGAAGCCAACCAGATCCACGATAACAGCGACGATGGTATCGAAGTCCGTTCCGGCACGGCGATCCTCGTGGGCAACGAAATCGGCGACCACAATGGCTGCCGCGTGAAGGAATCACCACTCGATCCGTCCGTCTCGGCTCACCTCGGCAAGCCTCCCATCAACCTGTTGGCTGATGCTCGCGGTGTGAATGCCTACGCCACGAAAAATGGCTGCGACAAAGGCAAGAAAGCCGACGAGAACAAGAAACGCCGCGGCTGGTTCCGTCGCTCTCGCTAAGAGCACGTCCCATCTGCGATCAAAGCCCGCCGCTGCCCCCAAAGCGGCGGGCTTTTTTTTATGTGAGCCGGTTTGGCATGCCCACGCTATGCTGATCATCAACGAGCATCTGTCGATCGCCGACACCGAGCTGCAAGAGACGTTCATCCGCTCTGCTGGGCCAGGTGGGCAGAACGTCAACAAGGTGGCGACCGCCGTTCAGCTCCGTTTTGACCTAGGCGCCAACAGCTCTCTGCGAGCGGATCAGAAGGTCCGTCTACGGAAACTAGCCGGACACCGCCTCACCAAAGACGATGTCATCGTCATCAAGTCGGACAGCCATCGCACCCAAAGCGCCAACAGAGATGCTGCCCGTCGACGCCTCGCACAGCTGATTAGGGAAGCTCTACCTGTTCCCGTCAGACGCATCGCGACCCGACCCACCAAGGGATCCGTGAAGCGCCGTCTCGATAACAAGCGAAAGCAAGGCCTGAAAAAAGCGGACCGAAAAACGATTCAGACCGACGATTGAGCGGCGATCGTCGTCAAGCACACAGCAAAAAGCCCACACCTTTCGGCGTGGGCTTTCAAAAGGTAATAATCGCGGTCGGAGCTTAACCGCCGACGACGTCAGCCGTGTCGATCTTCACGCCAGGGCCCATGGTCGAGCTGACGGCGATCTTCTTGATGTAAGTACCTTTGGCACCGGTCGGCTTGGCCTTAGCCACAGCAGCGATCAAAGCACGGACGTTTTCAGCGATCTTGGCTGGCTCGAACGAAGCCTTACCAACACCGGCGTGAATGATGCCGTTCTTCTCGACGCGGAACTGCACGGCGCCGCCTTTGGCGTCTTCGATGGCCTTCGCAACGTTCGGCGTGACCGTGCCCACTTTCGGGTTCGGCATGAGACCGCGAGGACCAAGCTGCTTACCGAGACGACCCACGAGAGGCATCATGTCTGGGGTAGCGATGAGACGGTCAAAGTCCATCTTGCCGCCTTGGATCTCTTCCATGAGGTCCTCCGCACCAACGATGTCGGCACCGGCAGCTTTCGCTTCGTCGGCTTTCGCGTCACGAGCGAACACGGCGACGCGGACGGTCTTACCCGTGCCGTTTGGCAGGTTGGCCACACCGCGCACCATTTGGTCAGCGTAACGAGGATCAACGCCCAGGTTGATTGCAAGTTCGATCGTCTCGTCGAATTTCGCCGTGGCGCGCTCTTTCACGGCGGCACAGGCGTCGTCGACGGTGTGGAGTTTATCGCGGTCAAGACCTTCGAGGTTCTTGGCGATACGCTTTGCAACTTTCACCATGCTCTTAGCCCTCCACCTTCAGGCCCATGGCCCGTGCCGAACCCGCGATGATTTTCGCAGCTTGCTCGATCGTGTTGGCGTTGAGATCAGCCATTTTGGCTTCAGCGATCTCTTCCAGCTGCTTTTGCGTCACCGAACCGGCAACTTCGCGACCAGGTGTCTGACCACCCTTTTGCAGCTTCGCAGCTTTCTTCAGGAAGTAGCTCGCAGGTGGCGACTTCGTCTCAAACGTGAAGGACTTGTCCGAGTAGATCGTAATGATCGTCGGGATCGGCATGCCCTTGTCTTTGTCTTGGGTCTGGGCGTTGAAAGCCTTACAGAATTCCATGATGTTCAGGCCGCGCTGACCGAGAGCGGGACCGATAGGTGGCGACGGGTTTGCCGCGCCAGCGGGCACCTGAAGCTTCAGGTAGCCGGCAATCTTCTTTGCCATGGCTCACTTCCTTGACCCCTCTTGGGGCCGGTTGATGTGGACGTGGTTCGGGTGGCGCCCTCCCACGTGAGAACGCGCCAGCTATGACAAAACCGCCCGATCCGCAAGCGCTCATTGGTCGTTAGGGGGCAGCGGCATATGTCTAGATTGTCACGAAGAAAACAAAATCGTGACCAGAGGCCTTGGGAGGCGAACCATGGAAGAAACCAACGGCGATCAAACCGCCCGCGAAGTTGTGTCGCAAGCCGCGACATCCGAGGTGTCGCCTCCAAAATCACGCGGTCGCCAATCCAGTCGGTCGATCCTTCGCGGCATGGCCAACATGGGCCAGAGCCCACAAACCGACCTACCCGCCTGGGACCCGGACGAGGCCGAGAAGAACTAGACTGGCTTTAACTGCTTGAGGTCGGTGACGGTGAGATCGCTGTTTTCAGCATCGCCCGTGTTGAGCGTCGACGATTGCTCGAACAACAAGACGATCGGCGCTTCGGTCAGTGACCGAGGCCGGTGCTCAACGCCCTTGGGCACATTGAGGAACTCCCCCTCGCCTAGCTCCACCGTGCCATCGCGAAAGTCGATGGCGATGGCGCCTTTCAGCACCATGAAGGCCTCATCCTCGTCGGCATGAGCATGCCAGTCAAAAAGCTCACCGAACTTGGCAACCTTCACCTGCGCGTCGTTGACGTTGGCAACCACGTGCGGGTCAAAAAGCGTGGAAATCTGCTGATCAGCGGCTTTCGCAAGCGAGAATTTGGGTGGCGGCATACCGCAAGATCGCGCCATGTCCGCCAAGGCGCAACAAAAAAGCGGGCCTGAGCCCGCCTTTCCTTCGCGCAAGCTCTAGCGCTTACGCCTTCTTGCGACGGCGCATCAGAAGCGGGATAGCCGGTGCGAGCAAGAAGGCGGCAGCAGGAACCGGAACGGGCGCTGCGTCGACGCTCTCGAACTCGACCTCGCTGACGAAAATCCATGGATTCGAGCCCCAAAGGCGAATATCGACCGTCGATCTGTTGAATCCGGTCAGATCAATTGTGAGGCTCGCGAACGTGCTGCCAGCTGGGTCGTCGTAAAGAAAACGTCCGAGATCGGTGACGTCGACGGCGCGAATATGGTCGACACCGCCGTCACCTTCGGAATCGTCGTACCAGACCGTCATGCTTGCAAGCTCAACGTCGGTTCCGAAATTAAACTGAATGTCGATGAACGGACGAAGCCAACCAACATAGGGGCCCGGACCGGCGGGCGACTCCGCAGCTCGCCACCCTGTCTGCGCGATGACGCCATCGGTCAAATCGCCTGTACCGCCACGTAGCTGGCGAGCAGGCAACGTGTTGTCGCCCGTGCCATCATAGGTGTCGTCGAAGTAGTCAAAGCCACCGCGATAACCGTTGATGACGTCGTAACTCACGACATTGACGGATGCTGCATGAGCCGCGGATATACCGAAGATGACTGCGGAAACAGCGCTGAGTATTCTGATCATTGGAGTTCCCGCTCAACCTGAGCGGGAATATAGAGTGAATGCCCGGTTAAGGCCAAGCACGAAAAAGGCGGCCCGCGGGCCGCCTTTCTTTTAAAAATCGACTGTCGCTGAAGCTTACGACTTCGGCAGCGGCTTTAGAACGTCTTCGCCGGTCAAGTTGAAACGGCGCGCACGGCGGTCGAGCAGCGTGCGCCAGTTCCCCATGGACATCAGTTGGGCGTAAAGGATTGGCAGGATGTTGCTCTTGCGCAGTTCCAGGAACTGCTCGTCGGACAGAGCCGCCAGCTTCTTCTCATCAACACCAACGTAGCGAGCAAAAGCTTGTGGGCCTTGGCCTTCAGGCGTGTACTGAGCCATTTGCTGAGCCAAGAGGTCGTACTTTTTCAGCTCTTCAGCAAAACGGTTCGTGGTCAGACGGTCACGCTCGTAGCTTTGGCAGAATTCCATCGCTTGCTTCATCGCGTCCGATGGGCCTTCGCCTTCGAAGAATGGGACTTCCGGCGTCTTGGAGATGCCTTCGTAGCCAGCATCGACGATGATCGCCATGCGTGGGTTCTCGGTATCGCTCTCACGGTCCGTCGCCAGGGCGAACGGATAACGGCGGATGTAGCCAGGCACGTAGTGATCGACGGCCCACTCGCCATTGTCTTCCACGAACAGGTTCACGTCATCCATGAGACCAAGCACGGCCAGCGGGATCGGGTTCTCAGACGAGCTGAAGATGATCGGGTAATAGCGCATGGCGGTGGAGATTTCCGACATGGTCACCGGCACAGCGCGTGCGGCTTCGGCGAAACCGAGCGGACGCTCAGGCTGGGAGATGCCCATGCCGCCGTGCGCCTCGCGGGTAATCAGCTCAGCCTGTCTGAAGAGATACATCTGGCCTTCGACGGTCGGCGCAGCGCTTTGTGGAGGAGTTTGGCTCATGGTTTCGAACTCGTGTTGTCGGTTGATCAAAGTTGTCCAGTTGATGCCGATAGCAAAGCCCTAGCCAACGTCAAACCCTGTTGATGCTTATGGTTGAAGCTGACGTTCAACCCAGGCCAAAACCTTGTCGGGTTCTTCCATTGGCAGCATGTGGCTTCCCTCTTCAACGAAGACATCGGCGCCGAGGCGGCGAGCTCTGCCGTGATAGAGCGCCGGGAAGGTCGAACCGCGCTCTGAGGCCAAGGTCGAGACCCGGATCCCCATCCCAAGAACCTGCTTGAGATGCGGCCAAAAACCAGCGGCTTGAGCAGCGAAGCACGCTGCCTCGTAGCCAGGCGCACAGCTCAGCTCCACACCTTGGTCAGCGGCGGGACGTAACCCTTCATCAAGATAACCGGCTAGAGCTTCAGGCTGCCAGTCGCGGAAAAATCGTTTGCTCGCATAGGCTCGCTCCACCACCTGGCGCGACTCGAACGAGCCGCGCCGCGCCGCCGCCTGGCGGGCGATCGGTGTGCGATCCACGGTGAACCGCTTCAGTGGGCCGCGCGCCAACCGCACCGCGAGAGCAGGCAAGACCACCGGCTCGATCATCAAAAGGGACGTTGGCCGGAGCGACTTCGCCGTCAGCAAAGCTGTGACCGCACCAGCGGAATGACCCATCAGCGTGGTCGGTCCAGCCAAATCGATCTTGGCAAGCTCCGCCACCAAGTCATCAGCAAAAGTCTGCCAGCTCACCAGGGCTTGAGGGTCCGCTGGCAAATCCGTGGCCCCATGCCCTCGCATAGAAAAGGCCAGGACTTGCCCGTCGAACGCCAACTGCGACAGCAAGTGCGCATAGGCCGAAGCATTCAGCCCCGTCGCATGCACGAAAATGAGCGTGCCCGCAGGCCCCGGCGCACCGAAAGATCTCGAAAACAAGGAGGCTTCGCCCATCTAACCCGTCTGGGCGTATCCGGCCGCCTCACGCAAGCCCTCGATCCGCGTCGTGGCCCGCAGGCTGTCATCGCTAGGCATATGCTCCGCAGGCACCAAGCGGAAGTTCGGCTCCACATCGGCCGCACGATAGAGCTTATAGAGCCACAAGCTGTCGTTCTCGGGCGCAGCCGACACCACCGCTGTCTGACCCAGCGCAGCATTGAGCACGAGGCAGGCGTCGAGCGCCGCTTTGCCCTCACGCAACAACAGCTCGAGCCCGATCCGATGGTCCGACTCCGAGCTCTTGTCCCAGCTATCTAACTGCCACGCGCCATCAGGCTTGATCAGCATCGAGCGCACTTCACCAGCACCGAAACACCAGGCCACTTCAATCGGCCAGGCTTCGAGGGTGGCACCGCAACTGGTAACCGCGAGAAAGGCTGCGCTGGATTCGTTCGCCGTCATCGTTTTATCCGATAGGGCGTTCGGCGCTTAGGTCAATGCGCCAAGCTGCGAAGA
>JABSRH010000151.1 GCA_013215175.1 Parvularculaceae bacterium
CCGCCGTGGCGGCAAGGCCGTGCCGCTAAGAACCAACGTGGACGAAGCGATCGCGCGAGCCGACAGCGACATCAATCTGGTCTTAGTGATCAGTGTGACGGGCGCAAGCGTCGAGATGACAGCAGGCCGAGATCATTATTGGCACGAGGCACGCGACGACGTAGCCCCCGTTTGTTTGCCCGAGCCGATGAAGGCGGAAGACCCCCTCTTTATTCTTTACACGTCCGGATCAACAGGCAAACCGAAGGGCGTTGTCCACACCACTGGCGGCTACATGGTCTATGCCAGCTATACCCATGCCACGGTGTTCGATTTGCAAGAAGACGACATCTTCTGGTGCACCGCCGACGTGGGCTGGATAACCGGCCACAGCTATATCGTCTACGGACCGATGTCGAACGGCGCCACCCAAGTCATGTTCGAAGGCGTGCCCTCCTACCCCGATGCAGGCCGGATGTGGGAAGTGGTAGCCAAGCATCAGGTATCTATTCTGTATACAGCGCCTACGGCGATCCGCGCTCTGATGCGTGAGGGTGATAGCTTTGTAAGCGCTCATGATCGCTCCTCTTTGCGGCTCTTGGGTTCCGTCGGTGAGCCGATCAATCCGGAAGCTTGGCGCTGGTACCACGACGTGGCTGGCGAGGGGCGCTGTCCCATTGTCGACACCTGGTGGCAGACGGAAACGGGCGGTTGCTTGATCAGCCCCGTGCCAAGCGACCCGATGACCAAGCCAGGCGCTGCGACGAAGCCTTTGCCGGGGGTCTGTCCAGCGCTTGTGGATCAGGAAGGAAACTTCCTTGAGGGCGCAACAGACGGCAACTTGGTGCTGACCGAGAGCTGGCCTGGCCAGGCACGTTCGGTCTGGGGCGATCACCAACGGTTCATTGATACCTATTTCTCCACCTATCCTGGCCTCTACTTTACCGGTGATGGCGCACGGCGTGACGAGGATGGCGATTTTTGGATCACAGGTCGTGTCGATGATGTACTGAACGTCAGTGGGCACCGTATGGGCACAGCCGAAATCGAAAGCGCCCTCGTTGCCCACGACCTCGTGGCGGAGGCCGCCGTTGTGGGCTACCCTCACGACATCAAGGGGCAAGGGGTCCACTGCTATGTCATCCTCAACGCAGGGGTTGAGCCGACGGACGCCCTGTCCGCCGAACTCCGCAAGCATGTGCGTCAGGAGATCGGTCCTGTCGCAACGCCGGACCGGGTCCAGCTGGCGCCCGGGCTACCGAAGACCCGCTCCGGCAAGATCATGCGCCGTATCCTGCGCAAAATCGCCGAGGACCAACCTGATCAACTCGGGGACACGTCAACCCTGGCCGACCCATCAGTGGTGGACAGTTTGATTGAGGGCGCGCAAAGTTACGCGGCAGGAAAATAGAGTAGTTGTAGCGTATGTCCTCGCCTGTTCTCGTCGCCGACGATCACCCCCTATTCCGCAGCGCGCTCGTGGGCGCGGTGAAGGGAGCAGCGCCCGACCGTGACGTGGTTGAGCGCGACACACTCAAAGGCGCCTTGGACGCTCTAGCCGAGGGCGCGATTGGGCTGCTGACGCTCGATGTCCACATGCCCGACAGTGATGGCCTGGCGGGCCTCCTAGAAGTTCGCAACCGGTTTCCTGCCGTACCCGTCATTGTCGTGTCAGGCGATACCAACCCGAAGCTTGCCGCCCGGGTGGCAGGGTTTGGGGCGACCGGCTTCATCCCGAAAGCCACCGACCTGCCCTTGATCAAAGAAGCGATTGCGGCCGTGCTCGATGGCGAGACATGGTTGCCCGACGAAGACGAACCGTCTGCGGAGGATGAAGCCCTCAAAACCCTCACCCCTGCTCAGCTTCGCGTGCTGCTGTTCGTGCGCGACGGCCTCCTGAACAAGCAAATCGCCTACGAGATGCAGATCTCAGAGGCGACGGTGAAGGCGCACATGACTGCCGTGATGCAGAAGCTCGGCGTCCACACCCGGACCCAAGCCGCCATGATGGCGCGGTCCTTGGATATCAGCTCTTCGGAGTCTTCAGAAGACTGACGCTCAAGGAGCGCAGCGCGGCTGGCTCCACCGGCTTCGGCAACATCGGCAGCCCGACTTGCCGCAGCAAGTCATCGATCTCGGGTGAGCGGCTCGCGGTGACGATAATCGCAGGACAGTCAGCACCTTTCTCTTCACGGAAGAAATCAACCACATCGATGCCGGTGTCGTCGCCATCAAGCTGGTAGTCCAAAACCAATAGATCAGGCAAAGCCCTGCCATTGACGTAAGCTGAACGTACGCCGTCAAGCGTAGAGTAGACCTCAACCTCAGCTCCCCACCGATCGAACCTGGCGCGAATAGCCTCGAGGACCACACGGTCGTTATCAACGCAAAGGACGCGGGTGCCATCAAGGTTGCGTGAACGGGCTTTCGGCGAAGTCACGCTGTCGCTGACCATAGTCGCCCGTTCAACCAGAACACGGAAGGACGACCCCCTTCCTACGTGGGACGCCAGTTCAACGTCATGTCCTAGAATGGCAGCCACACGCCTTACGGTGGCGAGGCCTAAGCCGGCCCCATCCACATCGCGGTCCCTCGCCAAGCGCGCAAACTCTTGGAAGACCTCATCTTGTTTTTCAGGCGCAATGCCGCGCCCCGTGTCGATGACCTCGACGGATACCTGGGCACCGCGCCGTCGCGCACCCAAAAGCACAGATCCTTCATCCGTGTACCGCAATGCATTGCTGACAAGGTTTTGGAGGGCTGATCGCAACAGACCCGGATCGGTTCTAACGGCCATACTCGTCGAGCTGACTTTCAGCTCTAGCCCCTTCGCCTCCGCCATGGGAGCGAACTCGGTCGCGATCGCCTCAAGATAAGGGCCCAGTGGCACCACCTCGAACTTGGGATCGACACCCCCGGCTTCCAACTTCGACAGGTTGAGCAGAGAACGGAGCAATGTGTCCGCGGACATGATCGCCTGGCCAATCATTCCCGCCGAAGCACGCTCGTCGCTGCCGGTGAGCAGGCCGTCCTCGAGGCTAGACGCAAAGAGCCTAGCCGCATTGAGTGGCTGCAGTACATCATGACTGGCGGCTGCGAGAAACTTCGTCTTCGACCGGTTAGCGGCCTCAGCCTCGCGCCGAGCAGCGTCGGCTGCTTCGTTCGCCGCTACCAATTCCTCCGTACGCTTATCCACCCTCGCTTCAAGTGTGCGGTTGGCCTCTTCTAGCGCCGCTTGGGCTGCTCGGCGTTGCGATATGTCTTGGTAAAAACCAAAAAAGCCTGACACGTCGCCCGATGGCGCCACCTGCGGCACGTAGTTGACCTGCCACGTCGTTCGCCCACCAATCGACTCCGGCCCGAGCACGAAGCGATCGATATTGCCCCTTAGGACAAGCTCAATGGAAGGCTGACGAAGCGCGTACTCATCGCCGAGCACAGCCGCGAGTGACAAGCCTGCGAGGTCCCGCCTTTCCTGGCCAACCATGGCGGCGTAAGCCTTGTTGTGGAAACGAATGATTTGGCGTGCGTCGCTGAAGGCGATGGGAAAGGGAATATTATCAGTATAGAAACGTAAAGTGCGCTCGCTGTTGGCTAAGGCTGCTTGGGCCTCCCGATACTCGGTGACGTCACTGAACGACGTGACATACCCGCCGCTGGGCGTGGGCCTCCCCTGCAACCGCAAGATCCGACCATCGCGCAGGCGCGTTTCAGAAGTATGGGGTTGTCCAGACTGTAGCCGCCTCACACGCCGCAAAATGGCTGCTTCTGGCAAGTCCGGGAGGTTGTGACGCAACAGATCATGCAAGGGCACGCCAACCTTCATCAATTCTGGTGGATACTGAAAAAGCTCAACATACGCCCTGTTCCAAGCGACAAGTTGGCCATCGGCGTCGATCACGGACACTCCTTCGGCCAAGTTCTCGAGGGTTGATGAGAGCAGCTCTTGACCGAAGCGAAGGCCCTTGGACGCATCCCCCATCAGGATCATCACGTCACCAGCGCCGATGCTACCGGACGACAAGAGGCGGGTCATGAGAATGTTGGCTGAACCGCTTCCTAGGACGCCGCTAAGCCGCGCCTCCGCTCGGGTCACGATTTCGCTAGGGGCCGATTGGTCGAGGCTGATGGCTGAGACACCGCTCAAGACGAGCGCGGCGTCTTCTTCGCCCAGAACACGAACGAGGAGCGCCTCTAAATCGCGCATACGGACGGATCCAATACGCCGTTCTGCTGCGCCCTGGGACAAGAACCTTGCAGCGTCTTCACGCTCACGAAGGGATACGCTTCGGGAGACACTGACCAAGGCCATGACCGTGGCGTTCAAGAACAACGATAGGACCGTGCCTCGCGTGTAGGTGTCCGACAGAAACGGCAGCAAGGCATCGACCCATACCGATCCATCAAACCAGGCACCTTGAGCCACCGTCGGTGCCAGGACGAAAAACGCCCAACTCAGTGCACCGCAAGCAACCCCCGCAAAAGCTGCTCGCTCCGACACGCGGGGTAAGAACAGGGCCGCCACTAAGGCGGGCGCCAACTGCGCCGCGCCGGCAAAGGCGACAACGCCAAGATCCGACAGCAAGGCACCATCGGGCACAGCAATAGCAAACGCCGCAGCCAGCGCCATCAGAGCGGCTAAGCTCAGCCGGCGGATGGTCCACGCATACCGGAGAGCATTCTCACCCAGTGCCGAAAGAGCAGGCAGGATTAGGCCAGCCGCCAGCATGTTGCCGAGGGCAACACTAGCGACAACGATCATGCTAGAAGCGGCCGCAAAGCCCCCGACGAAGGCGAGCAGCTCAAGCCACTGGTATCCCCTAGCCTCAGGCACCGTCAGCACAAAGAGGTCAGGTGATGACGATATGCCCATCGCCTCTCCGGCCCATGCGATGGGCACCACCAGCACAGCAAACAAGCTGAAATAGATAACGACCCAGGGCGCAGATCGCTTCACTGCGCGGTCACCACCGTTCTCCACCACCGCCATCTGAAATTGGCGCGGCAAGCAGAGCATCATCAGCGCGGATAGAGCTGTCAGCAGAATGAAACGGTCAGCGACAAATCCATCCGCCCCCGCTGTATTAGGGATGGGGTCGCCTTGAAGCGGGCCCGCCAACAGACCCAGCGCGAAAAGAGCCACCGCAACAAACGCGATGAGCTTAAACAGGCTCGCAAAAGCAATGGCGCCCACGAGACCGCGGTTCGACTGGTTGGCATCACGGCTGCGTGTGCCCACCACCAAGCCGAAGGAGGCCAGCATAGCCGTGACGGCAACCACAACCACGGAGGACTTGGCATCGCTCGTGCCGGTGACCTCAGCGAACGTGGATGCGACCGCAAGCAGCTGCAACGCGATGTAGGGAATGCTGACGCATACGAGTGCTATCGTCGCTACGATCAGCAAACGGAGGGACCTTCGAAACCGCATCGAGAGCAGGTCGGGTAAAGATGCGGCGCCATGCTCTTTGCTCAGCGCAATGGCTCGCCGCAGCAATGGTAGCCCCAAAGTGAAGGCCAGGATGGGGCCCAGGTAGATCGGCAGGTAGTCCCAGCCCGACTGGCTGGCGGTGCCGACAGCGCCGTAAAAGGTCCATGATGTACAGTACACGCCGATGGCGAGAGCCGTTACGATGGCTCCCGACGTCTTGGCTGATGACGCTCGCTTCCGGCTCCACCATGCCACGGTGAACAGCGCAGATGCGTACACAAACAGCGCGGCCCCGACCAACAATGTCGGCATCGCGCACCTCCCAAACTTATTGTTTTCGTTACCGAGAGCGTCCCATAGCTATCGGCGTCTGTCTAGAAAGCGGCGCAGCAAAAAGGGGCGCCGCCGAAGCGACGCCCCTGTCTTTGATCGAGCGCAAGGTTTAGTGGTCGTGCGCTGCGCCCGCGCCGGATGGAATGCGGATCCGCTCCACCAGAGCTTTGACACTGTCCGGGGTCTTGGCGGTGAAGCCAGCCACGGCGAACGCCACCGCGAAGTTGATGAGCATACCGATGGTGCCGATACCCTCCGGCGAGATACCGAACAGCCAGTTGCTGCTGCTCGCCGCGGCCTCACCGAACCAGGTGAACTTGAAGGTGCCGATGTAGACGATCGTGAAGGCGAGGCCTGCGATCATGCCAGCGATGGCGCCTTCGCGGTTCATGGACTTCGAGAAGATGCCCATCATGATCGCCGGGAAAAGCGAGCACGCTGCCAAACCGAAGGCCAACGCCACAACCTGGGCGACAAAACCGGGTGGGTTGATGCCGAAGTAGCCAGCCACACAGATGGCGACAACAGCTGCTCCGCGTGCGGCCCAAAGCTCTTGGCCATCGGTGATGTCCGGCTTGATGGTCTTCTTCAGGAGGTCATGGCTGACCGCTGCCGAGATCACGAGCAACAGCCCGGCTGCCGTGGAAAGTGCCGCAGCGATACCGCCAGCTGCCATCAGAGCAATCACCCAGCCAGGTAGACCGGCAATTTCAGGGTTCATGATCGTCAGAGCGTCACGGTCGAGGTAAACCTCGTTCTCGTTAGCCGTTGGCGTGTTGGCGAGTAGTGGCTGGCCGTTCTCTGCCAATTCACCCGTAGGCTGAGGTTTGCCTTCAAAGGGAGCACCCGCACGGTACTGAAGCTTGCCGTCGCCGTTCTTGTCGATCGATGCGCCCAGACCGATGCCTTCAGCACTTTTGAACCAATCAGGCGTCTCCGTGGCGTACTCGGTCTCATTCACCGTGTTGATGAAGTTGAGGCGAGCCATAGCTCCAACAGCAGGCGCCGTGGTGTAAAGAAGCGCAATGAAGACAAGCGCATAACCAGCCGACTTCCGAGCATCCGACACTTTCGGCACGGTGAAGAAGCGAACAATCACGTGGGGGAGACCCGCCGTGCCGACCATCAATGCCATGGTGATGGCGAAGACGTCGATCATGCGCTTGCTACCTTCTGTGTACTCATTGAAGCCAAGTTCCACGAGCGCTGAGTCGAGGCGTTGCAGCACGGTCATGCCTGTGTCGCCGACTTCACCACCGAGGCCCAATTGTGGGATCGGGTTCCCGGTCACCAGCATCGAGATGAAGATCGCTGGCACGAGATAAGCAAAGATCAGCACGCAGTACTGAGCAACTTGGGTGTAGGTAATCCCTTTCATACCGCCGAGCACGGCATAGAAGAACACGATCACCATACCGATGATCACGCCTGTGTTGATCGGCACCTCGAGGAAGTGCGAGAACACAACGCCGACACCGCGCATCTGACCCGCAACATAGGTGAACGAGATCACGATCAAGCAGACCACCGCCACGACGCGCGCCGTTTTGGAATAGTACCGCTCACCGATGAAATCAGGCACCGTGAACTGACCAAATTTGCGCAGGTAAGGCGCGAGCAAGAGAGCGAGCAGCACATAGCCGCCGGTCCAGCCCATTAGGTAAACCGAGCCGTCATAGCCCGCGAAGGCGATGATCCCAGCCATGGAAATGAAAGACGCGGCGGACATCCAGTCAGCCGCTGTGGCCATACCATTGGCAACGGGATGAACCCCGCCACCAGCGACGTAGAATTCC
>JABSRH010000152.1 GCA_013215175.1 Parvularculaceae bacterium
TGTGGTCAAAGGCGAAGGCGTTGTGGGGCAGCAACCAACGCTCGAGCCCGGCGATGCCTTCGAATACACGTCGGGCACCCCACTCTCCGCCCCATCGGGCATGATGTTTGGCACCTACGAAATGGACGGCGCCGACGGCGAAGCCTTCGACGTGATGATCCCACCATTCAGCCTCGACAGCCCTTATGACTCGCGGATGATGAGCTAAGCGTCGGGCCGAAGGCGGAAGACCAAGCCAGCGACAGCCCAAACGATCGCAGCGACCGCACCAGCGCTCAATCCGAGCCAGATGTCGGGGAAAAACACCAGCACGGCGCGCAGGGTCGAGCCATTGGCTGCCGGCGCCACAAAAGCCAAGCCGTACGCGATACCGCTCAGCAACAGCGTTGGGGCAACCACCTTCACCGCAACGTTCAGCCCACTCATCCGTGAGCGAAGCGATGCGATGTGGCCCGAGGGGCCACGAACGCAGCACGAGACAGCACCAACCACCAAAACCAGCGCCAAGATAGTGATCAATCCGAGGATCGGCCACACTGAGCGGGTCGTGTAGTCGACCTCACGATAGCCCACCGCCATCCTAGAAAAATCAGCCTGCCAACGGTCATGCAGGCTACTGCTGGCATTGGTTAGCACAAGGAAGCCATAGTCTTCCTCAGCCACAAACCCCGCCACCGCCGAGAAGCCACCATTCAGGCCATTGTGTGAAATCAGTGTACCGTTCGGCAGCTTGCGAACTTCCCAACCCAACGCGTACCCAGTGCTACCGCCATCCTCGTAAGGCACAGAATCGAAAAGCTGATCGGCAGAGCCTGCTGGGAGAATGCGATCGTCTTGGGATGCGATCGCCACGAGGTAAAGCGCAAGATCGTTCGCACTCGCTACAACACCGCCTGCCGCCATCATCATGCGGCCCGGCTGATGATCCGATGCCACGTTCTTGCCGAACCATTGGCGATGGCCCACGGCCTTGCCCAGCCCGTCGCTTGGCGGAACCTGTACGAATGAGCGGCTCATACCGAGGCGGTCGAAAATTCGCTCGCGCAGCACGTCTTCGAACGACTGCCCCGCCACCCGCTCGATAACCAACGCAGCCAAGGCAAAGTTGGCGTTGGAATAGGTAAAGCCTTCGCCAGGCTCAAAGTGAAGCTTCACTTTCGCCAGCTTCGCCACAGCCCGACCTGGCGCATCATCACCGCGATAGATGGTATGCTGATATCGGTTGCCATCGAGGGTCGACAGACCACTCCGATGGCTGAGCAAATGCCGAACAGTGATCTTGTCAGACTGCGCCCTACGTTGGGTGGAGAACGCCGGAACATAGCGCACAACCGGAGCATCCAAGTTGACGAGCCCTTCGGCTTGGAGCTGGAGCAACACGACCGCAGAAAACGATTTGCTCACCGAGCCCAGCTCAAAAGGCGTGTCTAGCGACACCGGCACCCCGCCGGGCGCCGCCCGACCAAGCGCGCTGCCATGCACCGCGCGCCCATCTTCGATCAGGGCGTAGGCGACACCGGGAAGGTTCAAGTGATCCGCACTGCGCTCAACATAAGCATCGATGCGCGCGATGCGTTCCGCTGTGAAATGGCTAGGCTGCCCGCTCGCAGCGCCAGCGCTGAACAGGGTCACCAAAGCAGTAAGAACAGCGAAGAACTTCATGGCCGCAGCGTGCAGCATCGCCCAAGGCTTGGCAACGCGCGCATGCTGTTCGCTAGAGGTTCTCGAAATCGAAAATCCGCTCATCCACCAGATGGCTCGGCCGTACGTTTTGCAGAGCACGGAACATCACTTCGCGCTGGCCCGGCTTCTTCTCTTCCCACTTGTTGAGCAGGTCCTTCATCAGCATACGCTGCAAACCATCCTGGCTACCGCAGAGGGTGCATGGGATGATAGGGAACTGGCAAAGCTCAGAGAACTTCGCGAGGTCTTTCTCAGCACAAAAGATCAGGGGGCGTAGCACATAGACGTCGCCCTCATCGTTCTTCAGCTTAGGCGGCATCGCCGCGAGCCGACCGCCGTGCATGATGTTCATCATGAAGGTCTCAAGCGCATCGTCGCGATGGTGGCCGAGCACGATGGCATCACAGCCCTCTTCCCGCGCCACGTTATAAAGAATACCCCGGCGCAATCGTGAGCATAAGGAGCAATAGGTGCGCCCCTCCGGCACCTTCTCCGTCACGATGGAGTAGGTGTCCTCCGTGATGATCTTATGCTGGACACCCAGGCCGCTGAGATAGTCCGGCAGGACATGCTTCGGAAAACCAGGCTGGCCCTGATCAAGGTTGCAGACGAGCAGTTCAGCCCGCAGCGCGCCCTGCCACTTCAGATCAAGCAACGCCGCGAGCAACCCGTAGCTGTCCTTGCCGCCGGAGAGACAGACCAACCACTTTTGCGGCGAGCCATCCTCGCGCAGGTCATCCATCGCAAACTTGCGCACCGCCTCTTGCGTGTTGCGCACAATCCGCTTGCGGAGTTTCTTGAACGTCAGCGAGCTCGGCGCATGCTCATACACCGAGAGATCAGGTTTGCTGCTGGGCGTTTCCGCCACGTCGACCATGCCATCTGCCATGGCGCCCAGTCTCACAAAAACAGGGCGCCTGGCAAGCCGCGGGCCGTCGCAGCGTGGATTTTTGCGGCCGTTGTGGCTCAACAAGACTCGCCAGGAGGGCACGCCCGCGCTACTTGCCCGGCCATGAGCAAGCACACCCCCCGCGTATTTTCGGGCGTTCAGCCCACCGGCAACCTGCACCTGGGCAATTATCTCGGCGCGATCTCGAAGTTCGTGACCATGCAGCACGAGTATGAGTCGATCTTCTGCGTCGTCGACCTGCACGCCATCACGGTGCCGCAGGACCCCAAGCTGCTGAAGGCCCAGACCCGCGAGATCGCAGCCGCGTACCTCGCCGCTGGCATCGATCCAACCAAGTCGATCATCTTCCAGCAATCGGCCGTCTCGGCCCATGCTGAGCTTTCGTGGATCCTGTCCTGCCAAGCGCGCATCGGGTGGCTCAACCGGATGACCCAGTTCAAGGACAAGGCGGGCAAGGACAAAGAGAAGGCGTCGGTCGGGCTCTACGTCTACCCCGTGCTCATGGCCGCCGACATCCTCGCTTACAAGGCGACGCATGTGCCCGTGGGCGAGGACCAGAAGCAGCATCTTGAGCTGTCGCGAGACATCGCCACCAAGTTCAACAACGATATGGGCACGGAGGACTTCTTCCCACTGCCAGAGCCGATGATCCAGGGCCCCGCCACGCGGGTCATGTCCTTGCGCGACGGCACAGCGAAGATGTCGAAGTCGGATCCCTCGGATCTGTCGCGGATCACCTTCACCGACGATGCCGACGCCATCGCCAAGAAGTTCAAGAAGGCAAAGTCGGATCCCGAACCTCTGCCCTCGGAGGAAGAGGGCCTCGACGGTCGTCCCGAAGCGAAAAACCTCGTGGGCATCTACGCGGCACTGTCGGGCATCTCGGCTGCTGACGTCCTGTCGGAATTTGGAGGCCAAGGGTTTGGCGCGCTGAAGCCGCGGCTAGCTGAATTGGCGGTCGAGAAGCTGTCACCGATCTCCGGCGAGATGCGACGTTTGATGGAGGACACGAGCCACATCGACGGCATCCTCAGCCAAGGCGCTCAGCGTGCCGACGACATCGCCGCGCCCATCCTGCGAGACGTGAAAGAGATCATGGGTTTCTTGGCGCCGACGTCTTGAGGCGCTGGAGCCCGAATTCGACTTAGCGGTCGATAGCTTCCATCGGAACTGGCTCCACCGGCAAACCCATGCGGTCCACAAGCTCAAACAAAGGGTGGTCGTCTTGCAGGTCATCGATGTCTGCGGCGAACAGTGTGATCATCCCCTGGGACGGAGCATAGACCCAACACCTGAGTGAAAGGATCGCGGGCACACCTAGTGGTGGGAACGCAGCATTTTCTCTCGATCGACACCAAAGCGGCGCCTTGCTTGCTCGAGCTGCTTGCCAGGTCTGTTGCGAGGCCAGGTCGCGTAGCTTGCTGGCGCCAATACATGGAGACAGGTCGTTCCTTTTCCATGCGGGCAACAACGATGCCGAGACTGGCTTTCCTTGGATAAGAGCCTGCAGCTGTGCATCGACATAATTGAAAGCGCGTTCGCCATTGTCAGCCCCAAGATAGGTGGCGCCAGCACCCTTGATGCCCAAGATGGTTCTGTGACCGCGCTCATCAGCGGCCCCCATAAAAATCAGCACACTCCCGAAATGGGTCTCGCGACGAGCGCGTGGCTTATCCCCCTGGTCGATGAATGCAGCAATGATAGTATCGAGCCGTCTATCACCGGTGAGATCCACCTGCTTGCTGCGCTTGACGGCAAAGACGACACCCAGGCGGTCCAGCGTCGCCTCGTCAGCGATGCCGTCAGGGCCTTGCTGGTTAGCCCAACCGACGGCTTGTTGTTGCGCTGAATTGAAGTCGTCGAAGGCTGAGCAAGTTGAAACTATGAGCCAACAAGTTGATAAAGCTGCAAAGATTCTGCCGGCCACAGTAATCACAACGCCGCCGCTTCCTTCGCCAACGCTTCAATGCCAGCCCAGTCGCTCGCATCCATCAGCGTCTTAGGCGCGAGCCATGATCCGCCTACGGTGAAGACGTTCTTCAGCGCTTTATACTTAGGCGCCGTCTCGGGCTTGATGCCGCCGGTCGGACAGAACTTCAGGCGCTGCAGCGGCCCCGCGAGGCCAGAGAGGTACGGCGCACCGCCAGCGGGCTCGGCCGGGAAGAACTTCAGGCGTTCAAAGCCAGCTTCTTCAGCACGCATCGCTTCAGACGCCGTGGCCACACCGGGTAGCAGCGGGCATTCGTCCATATGCTGACCAGCTGCGGTCGCAAGCAAGGTTGTGAGGCCTGGCGACACGGCAAACTTGGCTCCGGCATCAATGGAGGACAGAAGATCACGCTCAGAAAGAACCGTCCCCGTACCGACGACCATCTCCGGGCATTCCTGCGCGATGGCCTTCGTCGCGTCCAGCGCCGCTGCGGTACGCAGCGTGATCTCGATGGCATTGATGCCGCCCGCGATCAGCGCTCTCGCCAAAGGCACAGCATGCGACGCGTCGTCGATGACGACGACGGGCACAACGGGTACGGAGGACAGAAGGGAATCGATCCGCTCAGCTTGGCTGGTCATCATTCACTCCCGACTTTGATCAGTTTCATGGTATTGGTACCGCCGCGGACGCCAGAAGGCTGTCCGGCGATCAACACGATGCGGGCGTCATCAGCCACGTCGAGCTTGTCCTGCGCCACGCGTGCGGCGTTCTTGGCAAGGTCTTCGAAGGACGAGTCCTTCTCCACCGGAATAGGGTGCACACCCCATGTCAGGGCCAACTGCCGTGCCGACACAGGGTTCGGTGTGATGGCCAAGACGGGCATCGACGGCCGATTGCGGGCCACGGCGTAGGCGGTGCCGCCGCTCAACGTCGCCGCGAGGATCGCGGCAGCGCCGGCTTGCTCCGCCGCCCAGGCAGCGGAGGCGGCGATCACCTCCGCGTCTGTGCCCGGCTCTGATTTCTCAGCAGCAGCGGCGATCTCCGTCGCGGCGCCCTCGTCCTTGGCCACAGCGGCCAAGATGCGGTTCATGATGGCAATCGCTGATTCTGGGTGGCGGCCCACAGCCGTCTCGGCACTGAGCATCACCGCATCGGCGCCGAGATACGCAGCCGCAGCGGTATCAGACGCTTCCGCGCGTGTCGGCGTCGGCGACTCGATCATGCTCTCCAGCATCTGCGTGGCCACGATCACTGGCTTGCCAGCCGCCCGCGCCATACGGATGATCTTGCGCTGGGCCCGCGGCACGTCTTCCAGAGGAAGCTCGACGCCCAAGTCACCACGTGCCACCATCAAGCAGTCGGTCTCAGCAATGATCTCTTCGAGCTCGGCCATCGCGCCAGGCTTCTCGATCTTGGCAATCAGCTTGGCGGGGTTATCACCCATGAGACGTCGCGCCTCGCGCAGGTCTTCGGCGGTTTGCACAAAGCTCAAGGCCACATAGTCCGTGCCCTGCTCAAGCGCGAAGGCAAGGTCCTTGCGGTCCTTTTCCGTCAGCGCCGCCAGCGGCAGTTTACGGCCAGGAATGTTGATGCCCTTATTGTTGGTCAGCTTGCCGGGCACATCACAGCGCATGACCATGCGCTCTTCACCGGCTTCTTGCACAGTAAAGCGGAAGGCACCGTCGTTCATCATCACTTCGTCACCGACTTGCAGCGCAGCGAAAAGCTCTGGATGCGGAATAGGGATGACACCGGCATCGGCGGCTTCGCCGAGGCGGGCCTCGTAATTCTCGCCATAGGAGAGCTGGAGCTCACCATCGACGAGCTTGCCAACGCGCAGCTTCGGTCCCTGCAAGTCAGAGACGATCGCGATGGGGCGACCCACTTTCTCAGCCACCTCACGAACGAGCTTGAAACGCTCGGCGTGATCTTCGTGGCTGCCGTGGCTGAAGTTGAAGCGGAACGCCGAAGCGCCCGCTCTCAACATCGCCTCGAGACGATGGGGTGCGGATGAAGCGGGACCAAGGGTGGCGAGGATTTTGGTTTTCGGAAACATAGCCAAACCGTTCTTTCGACGTCCTTCAAGCAAGGGATGGGTAGCTTCTCGCGCTGCAGCGATTAGAAGCACATCATGGAACTGAACGGCACCGGCCCCAATGTGAAGCCCCTTGTTGCAGTCGCGGGAAAACGCACGGCCCTTCGTGCGCTGACATTCCTGGCGATCAGCCAAGGTCTGGTCATTTCGCTGGCCAAACTTGTCGGTTGGATAGATTGGCAAGGCTTTATTTTCTTTGCCCTATCGGCTGGCGCACTCACCGGTGCAGCCTCTCTCGCCATTCGCAACAACGTGGCCTTCGCCATCGCCGAGGGCCCCACCACCGAAGAAGAAAACGAACGCATCGCGCGGCACGCAGCCGTGTTGGACGCCTTCCCGCAGCCCATCTTGCTGCTCGATAGCAACAACCAGGTCGAGTTGGCCAACGCGGCGACCCGCAAAATGTTCGGCGACCTCGCCGAAGGCGCACCTCTCACCAGCGTGGTCCGCGCACCAAGTGCTCTGGAAGTGCTTCGCAGTGCCCGGCACGAGGGCATCCCACAGGAAGAGGAGTTCTCAATCTCGGCCCCCTCGCCCATGACGGCCTTGTTCTACGCAGCACCGGTTCAGCTTTCCGAGCGGCCGAATGAAGGTGAAATGATTGTCATGGTTCGCGACCGCACCGAGCAGAAGATGCTCGAGCGGATGCGCACGGACTTCCTCGCCAATGCCGGACATGAGCTGCGCACGCCGCTCGCCTCCCTGCTTGGCTTCATCGAAACCTTGCAGGGCCACGCCCGCGACGACGCCGAGGCGCGAGATAAATTCCTCAAGATCATGGAATCGCAAACCGAGCGGATGCTGCGCCTGGTGCAGGACTTGGTCAGCCTCTCCACCCTGGAGCTGAAC
>JABSRH010000153.1 GCA_013215175.1 Parvularculaceae bacterium
GAGGGTGATCAGGAGAAGGCGGATCGCGCCATCGTCCTGCTGAGCAAATTTCTTCGCCGGTCTATCGATTCTGATCCCGTGGCGCTCATTCCGTTGTCCGACGAATTTCAGAACGTCGAGGATTATTTGGCAATCGAACGCGTACGTTTTGAAGGCCGGTTGATAGTCGCCGTCGAACGCGATGCTCGGGATGCAGAATGGCAAGTGCCGCCATTCCTGCTGCAACCGCTTTTGGAGAACGTCATCAAGCATGCGGTCTCGAAAGTCTCGCGCCCGGTCTCGGTGAAGATCGCTTCTTCGGTGGCCGACCAACGCCTCACGATTTCTGTGCACGACGACGGACCTGCGCAGGCCACTGACCACCCGGGTGCGGATGGCGTGGGCCTTAACACCACCGCCGAGCGCTTAAGCTTGATCTATGGCGCTGACGCTGAACTACAGGCCGAGACTGTCGAACCGCACGGCTTCACGGTGAAGATCCGCATTCCTAGGGTAGGTGGTCATGGCCCCGCTTAAGGTTCTCGTCGTCGATGACGAAAAGCCAGCCCGTGCGCGCTTGATCAGAGCCATCAGCTCCATGGATAGCGTTCGGGTGGTCGGTGAAGCTGACAGCGGAGAGGCTGCGGTAAGTGCCTTGGTGAAGCACCAGCCCGAAATCGTCCTGCTCGACATTGATATGCCGCATGGGGACGGTTTCTATGTTGTGGAAGAGGCCATGAAGCTTGGCCTCGTTCCCGAGGTCATTTTCGTCACGGCCTATGACCGATTTGCCATTGCGGCTTTTGAAGTCGGCGCGATCGACTATCTGCTCAAGCCTACCGAAGTGGCTAGGATACAGCTCGCCATCGACCGAGCAGCTCAACGCCATCATCAACGATCAGCGGACGAACGTGCAGCGGCATTGCAAGCAGTAATCCAAGCAGGGCAGGAACGAGGCTCAGCGTCGAGCGAAGACCTTTGGTTGCGTGAGGGAGGCCAATCCATTCGTGTGCCGATGTCTTCGCTGCTCACCGTCGAAGCGGACCGGGACTATGTCAAACTGAGCACCGCAGACCGTTTCTTCCATGTGCGTGGGACGATTGGTGAATACGAGAAGAAACTGGAGGATCACGGTTTCCTCCGCATTCATCGTTCGGCGATTGTGCGTTTGGATGCCATCACGCGGCTCTGCTCGAAAGGGACCAATGCTTACGAAGTCGAACTGCTCGGTAGTCGGCGCTTGCCCGTGGGGCGCTCGCACAACAAAATTGTGAAGCAGCTCCTGTTGCCGAACTAACAATTCTTCATACCAACAAAGAACGGCCGCCTCCGCGTTGGGGTAGGGAGGCGGCCTGAGGGTGCTGGCCGGTTAGCGGCCGCGCTACTAGCGTTGGTTGCGACGCCGCCGAATAGCGCCGGCAAGGGCCAGACCCACAACAGCGCCGAAACCAGGGAGGGGTACGGCATCTGCATCATCAAAGGTCACCTCAAGACCCCAGTTCTCAAAACTACCGCCGCTCGTATTGGCAAAGTAGTCATACGCATAAAGAGCAAATGTGCGCTCGCCCGATAGACCATCGGCCAGTTCCGATAGCGTGAGAACGACCGGGATCGGATCAAGAAAGCCCGTTGCGATGTAATCCCAACGATCAGTCGGCTTGAACGAACCAGACGTCAGGCCCGAGACGGGGACGTCCATGTCAGCTTCATCATCGAACACGACGCGAAGCCCATCCACGGCTTCAGTATCGAAGTCGAACACAAACTCCGACCGCAGAACAACGGCCTTCTCGAAGAAACTAAGGTCCTCGGAAAGCAGCAGAACAACGATATCAACTTCGCGCCAGCTGTCGTGTGAGTAGCCCTCAAGATAGACGTTCATGTCGGTGATCGCACCCGGCGTGTTCACCGTCACCGTCGGGGTAAAGGGTGAAGTTCCCCCATCAGGAGCAATCGTCAGTGCGCTCCCATAGTCAAAATTCATCGCCCCCGCGTACGCGCTTCCCATAGCTGTGACCGTCAGTGCACAGGCTGTTACCAATTCTTTGATCATGTCAGTCCCCAAACTCCTTCTGAACTCAACAATGGTTTGAGGAAAGCCTAACGGGAGAAGTCGATCGACCGCGAAGAGACCAACGGTGCAAATCTCGCGATGAACGGTCCGCGCATCGACCGACGTGCTCCTGTACAAAAATTTAGGGAATAGCTGAGCCCGACTGAGGACGTTCCATTGACTGTAACGCCTTTGCGGTAAGAGTGTCGCGCTTGGGGGGCTGCGCTAGGGTGGCGCCCGTTCACGACACTTGGGAGGGCTCCTTGGTCCGCTTCTACGCTTCACTTGCCTGTGCCGCTTCGGCGTTGGCGCTATCGACTGCATCTGCGCAGGAAGAATGGTTCCGCGACGCTGCGATTTCGCCAGACGGCAGCACCATTCTGTTCAACGCTTACGGTGATCTCTGGAAGGTTTCCGCAACAGGCGGAGATGCCATTCCGCTGACGCTCCACGATTCGTGGGAAGGCGGCGCGATTTGGTCCCGCGATGGGTCGAAGATTGCCTTCGCCAGCGACCGCTTCGGCGACAATGACATTTTCGTGATGAACGCAGACGGTTCCGGCCTCAAGCGTCTCACATTCCACTCTGCGGGCGACATGCCCTCGGATTTCTCGCCAGACGGCGAGCGTATCCTCTTCTCGTCCAGCCGCGGTGACGATGCCAAAGCGGCCTACTTCCCCACGGGCGCACTGCCAGAGGTCTATGAAGTCGACGTCGCCGGCAGCACGCCTGTGCGCTTGATGACCGCCCCCGCGATGGAAGCCAAGTGGAGCCCAGCGGGCGACCGCATCGCTTACCGCGAGGAGAAGTCTTACGAGAGTGACCTGCGCCAGCGCGACGTCTCATCGTTCGCGCGCGACATCTGGGTCTACGACGTCAAAGCGGGCACGCACACGAAAGTGACCAGCAACGAAGCGGGCGATCACTCACCCGTTTGGTCCGCCGATGGCGACCGCTTGTTCACGCTGTCCGAGATCGACGGCAAGCGCTTCGGTATCGCGTCGCTCGATCTGTCCACAAATGAACTCACGTCACTCACCGATCACGGCGATAAACCAGCTCGCGGCCTGTCAGCATCCGACGACGGCCTGATGGTCACGTCGGTACACGGATCACTCTACACGTACCGCGAGGGTGAGGCCCCGACGAAGGTTGAAGTTCGCTTCCCATCCCTGCCATTCGGCGACGTCGCTGAGCCCATGCGCATTAGCGGCGTCTCCGAGTTCGCTGTTTCGCCTGACGGCAAGGAGATCGCGTTCGTCAGCCGCGGCGAAGTGTTCGTCACCTCCAAAGACTTCAGCGCGACGCGCCAAGTCACGGACACACCTGAGCAAGAGCGTACGGTGACCTTTGGTTCCGACGGTCGCTCGCTGGTCTATGCCGCTGAGCGTGGTGGCACCTGGGCGATCTTCGAGAGCACCATCCCGGATGCCGCGGAGCCTCGTTTCTCCGCAGCAACCGCGTTCACCGAAAAAGAGCTTTATCGCGTCGACGGCGTCGATGCCTTCCAACCGCTGGTCAGCCCCGACGGCGAGAAGATCGCTTTCGTTGAAGGTCGCGATGCCATCCGCGTCATGGATCGTGACGGCACCAACCCGCGGACGATCTTCGACGCCGAGTACAATTATTCGTACTCAGATGGTGACCTGAGCTTCGCTTGGTCGCCGGATTCCGAATGGCTGACGGCCGACTACGCGCCTCGCGGCTATATCTTCTACACTGATATTGGTGTGGCGAAGGCGGATGGTTCCGGTGAGCCCGTCGATATCTCAATGAATGGCTACTACGATGGCGGCCCGCAATGGCACTCCAGTGGCGACGTTATTCTGTGGTACTCGGATCGTTATGGCGACCGTTCTCACGGCTCGTGGGGCAGCCAAGGCGACGTGGTCGCGGCATTCCTCGATCAGGGCGCCTGGGATCGCTTTAACCTGAACGAACACGATCAAGCGCTTCTCGAAGAAGCGCAGCAGGCTGAAGAGTCGGAAGAGGAAGAGGGCGAAGAGAAGGAGGAGAGCCTCGGCGATGCCGTGATGTCGTCCTTCAACAACGTGCTGAAATCCTTGGGCCTGACCCCGGAAGAAGAGACGGAAGAAGCTGTGCTCGACTTCGAGGGCATCCAGCAGCGCACGGTTCGTTTGACCGTGCACTCGTCAAACCTCGGCGGCGCCGCGCTGACCAGTGACCTGAGCAAGCTCTATTACCTCGCAGCCTTCGAGGGCGGCTACGATCTGTGGTCGCAGGACCTCAAGTCGGGCGACACCTCCAAGGTCGCTGCGCTCGGTGCCAATGGTGTGTCCATGCAGTTGCTCGATGATGAGAACGCCATTGTTCTCGCGAACGGTCGCCTGTCGAAGCTCAACCTCGGCAGTGGCGCTCCGGAGCCGATCGAGATCGATGTCGAGATGCGTGTCCGCGAAAACGAAGAGCGGGCCTATCTCTTCCAACACGTCTGGCGCCAGGTTCAGGACAAGTTCTACGACCCTGAGTTCCACGGCCTCGACTGGGATGCCATCAAAGCATCGTACGAGCCGAAGGTGGCGGCCGTCTCCAACAACCGCGACTTTGCGCGCTTGATGGAAGAGATGCTCGGTGAGCTGAACGCTTCGCACACTGGCATGTACTATGTTGGTGGCAATCCTTCGAAGGATGACAGCACGGCGGCGCTCGGTGCCATCTTTGAGACGGCTTCGAACGGTGGTCTCTCGATCTCCGAGATCCTGCCGGGCGGGCCGCTCGACAAAGACGGTCTCGAGGTGAAAGTCGGTGAGCGCATCGTCGCCATCGATGGCAAGCGGATCGACGACGACGCCAATGCTTGGCAGTTCCTCAACCGCAAGGCAGGTGATCGCATGCGCCTCACGCTAGCCCCGGCCCGTGGACGCACCGAGCGTGACATCACGGTACGGACCTTCTCCCGTGGTGCTGAGGGCGAGCTGCTCTACCAACGCTGGATCGACGGCCGTCGTGCCATCGTTGAGGAGCGTTCCGGTGGGCGCATCGGCTACCTACACATCCGCTCCATGGATGATGGCGGTTTCCGCGACACCTTTGCGGAGCTTCTTGGACGGAACTTCGACAAAGAAGCCGTGGTGGTCGACACCCGCTTCAACGGCGGTGGCTGGCTGCACGATGACCTGGTGCAGCTCCTCGATGGCGAACGCTACTTCGACCTCCGTCCGCGTGGGCGCCGCGTCCGTGGTGCACCGGAAGAGCGCTGGGCCAAGCCGTCCATCGTGGTGATGAACGAGGGCAACTACTCCAACGCCCACATGTTCCCCTACGCCTATCAGCTGCTCGGCCTTGGCAAGCTCGTCGGCATGCCTGTGCCCGGCACGGCGACGGCTGTGTGGTGGGAGTTCCAGATGACCGGCGACATGTTCTTCGGCATCCCGCAGCTCCCCGTCCTCGACCAAGAGGGTAACCCGCTGGAGAACCAGACCTTGATGCCTGACATCATGGTCGACAACTCGCCAGAGGCTGCTGCTAATGGCGAAGACAAGCCGTTGGAAGCGGCCGTCGACGCTCTCCTCGAAGAGCTGGACGCTGAGTAAATCCAAAGGAGAGCGGCTCTTCGGAGCCGCTCTTTTCCTCCGTGCAGGAACTGTCTGCAGCCGTGTGTGTCAGGCGGGTTCCGCTGCCATCACATAATTTCGGCAGCCGCGCAGCGCGCCCTCGCTAGCAATCCACGCCAGCGCTTCTTCTTTCAGCACTTCTCCCCGAGCTCTCAGCGACTGAGCGAGCGCCTGATCAGGCAGCTGATCAAGGGCATGCAGGGCGATATTGATCTGTCCCTTCACGAAGCTTTGCTTGTAGCCCACGGCAAAGTGCTTGACGTCTCTCACCTCAAAGGCTGACCGGCGTAGCTGATCACCGACCCAGCCTGCAGGATATTCCCTGTACGGCATGCCGCCCTTCAACAGCACGCAAGCATCGCGGAAGCGCCCTAACTCCCAAATCAGTTCAGCGCCACGATCGGCAGGACGCCCCGTGGGCACGTAGGGCTCCAACCCCGTGAGATAAAGCCGAAGACCGGTGAGGGGCCGCAGCCGCCCAAACAGATAGGTCTGGAAGTAGGGGGCAAAGCCTTCAATCGCACCCAGCAGGTAGTCGGCGATCACGGTATTGAACTGCCGCCCGGCCAGCAGCGTGCTGTCGGCCCAGTTGCCCACAACAACCTCATCGGTCCCGCGCATGCCATCGCCCACAGCTTCGCTAGCGATCCGCGCCTCAGCTTCTGAACCCGTCACCGCGGTCCAACGTTCCGTCGGCAGGCTTGCTAACCAACGGAGCGAGTTCGCGCCGGTACCGGCGTCCAGGACGCTGCCCCAAGCGGCATCAGCCTGCAGTTCCTCGATCCTCTGGTAGAGCGCCGAAGGGCGACGTTCTTTCACCATGGCAGCTTCTTCTCCATTCAGCGTGGGCTTGGCTGACCGGCCTTACCACCGCCGCACGATCTTTCACCATCGTCGCTCGAAAACAACTTGCATTCGGATGCAAGCCTTGGGATTATCGGTGAAGGAGTAAGCTGCTTTCATGTCCGAGCACCGCCATGTCGTCTTCTTGCCAGGGTTTCTCTGCGACGAGCGCCTTTTTGCGCCCCAACGAGAAGCACTGCTGAAAGAGGGCATTGCCTCGTCAGTAGGCAATCTCACCACCGCAGCCTCCATCGAACGTCTCGCTTCCCATGTGCTGCGCGCTGCGCCGGACCAGTTTGCGCTAGCGGGGCTCAGCATGGGCGGCATCGTCGCCTTCGAGATCCTGCGCCAGGCGCCTGAGCGCGTCACCCACCTCGCGCTGCTCAACACCACGCCGCGTGCCGATCGCTCCGGTCCCATGCGCGCGAAGCAGCTGCGCCGCGTCCTCGATGGCGAGTTCGAAGGCGTCCTGCGTGAAGAGCTCAAGCCGCAATACCTCGCTGAGCAGAACCGCACGCCAGAGCTGCTCGACTTGCTGCTCGCCATGGGGCGCTCGCTTGGCTCCGAGGTCTTCCGCCAACAGACGGTCGCCCTGATGGGCCGCGAGGGTAGCGAAGACACCTTGGCCTCCATCTCTTGTCCGACGCTTGTCCTGGCCGGCGCGCTCGACAGTGTCTGCCCGCCGCGGCTGCATGAGGAGATGGCTGCGGCGATCCCGGATGCCCGCCTAGAGGTCCTCCCGCGTTGCGGCCACATCTCCACGCTCGAGCAACCCCATGCGGTCGCTCGGCATCTTTTGAATTTCCTGTCCCACCAAGAAGCTACCGACCAGGTAGCCAGCAAGGAATATTAAGGGCCCTTCGTGAGTCATCCCCACACAGAACGGTTTGCTGAGAACAAACAACGCGTCATTGAGGGCCTGCGCCGAGCCGCAGCATGCCCAGCAGGCGAAACCGCGGGCGTTCTCGCCGACGTCTACGCACCGACGGCCCAGTGTTTTGTCTCGCAT
>JABSRH010000154.1 GCA_013215175.1 Parvularculaceae bacterium
CGCCGACATCCTAGGCTACGACGAACTTTGCCGCCGCCTGCGGGCCAGGGGCCTCGAACCGCCGCCGGTGGACGAGAGCCGTCTGCCTAACGCCCAGCCTTCGGCGCCAGCATCGTCAGCACCAGCGCAATCGCCGCAGGAACCGTCTGCACCAGAATAATCCGTGTGCTCACCGTCAAGCCACCCACGATCCCGGCCACCGCCACACACAGCAGGAAGAACACCACCACGTCCCGCTTCCTTGCGATCAGGCCCCACAACAGCCCGGCCACAAGAAACCCATTATAGAGCCCTTGGTTGAAGGCGAGGGCGGCCGCCTCGGCGGCAAACTCAGGCGTCGTACCAAACACGCTTTGCCCCACGGGCCCGGTCCAAAGCACCATCTCCAGCACCACAATCCAAACATGGATTGCCGCCACCACACCCGTCGCCAACGTCGCCAGAATTCGCACCGCTTCACCCCTACGAAGAGCAGCCCAGGGCTTCAGGCCAAAATGGCACAAGAACGCCCCCGCAAGCCCCGCCACCGCCGGGCAATTGCCCATCGAGGGCAACAATGGCCGTATACGTCAAGCTGAGCGTGACGTAGGACAGGAAAAAGGTGAGGGGCCCAAACCGTAGGCGTGCTGAAGACCAAAAAAAAAGGATCCATGCGGGGATGACCGCAATGGCGGGCAAAACCCACCAATCGAAACCGAAGAACAGACTGACCCGCGCCTCATCGTTATGCACGCCGGTAAAATGGCTCATGCCCATGGCCACTGTTCGCTGAAAGGCCGCAACAAAGATCAACTCGTACCCGAGTGCCGCTCGTTTCACGATGGCTAAGTACGCACCGTAAAAGCCAAGGCCCAAGGTGAATGCGGGACCGGCGAGGGACACGATTTGCTGTTGGATCGGTGACAGGTCACCGACATAACGCATCCGCGTCAGCCCGACACCCACCGCATCGGCACCAAGTGCTAGCGCGACACCGGCATGGACCAGCTCATGCAATAGCATCGTGACGGCCGCGATGACCGCCATGGTGGCAAAAAAACCAATCCCCACGCGCATAAACGCCCCCATACTCATCACCGAACGGCAGTCTGGCGGCCAAGGCCCACCAGTCAAGCCGATAGAAACCGACAACTTGACCGAACTTGTTAAATATTATAACGCACTAATTATCAACCTATTGGGGGCCTTATGAAGAACATTCTCGCCGCTTTTGCAGCACTAACGTGCGTATTTTCCGCTGCTGACGCTGCCATCGACGCCAAACTTGAGCAGATCGGTGCGAATGTCCTGTTATCGTACACCGGATCTATTGACCTGTCAGGATATCGTCAGACCCCGTCTGGGCGGTTTGACCGCAACAACGCCCTCGTTCGCCCCGACAATTCCTTTGGCGTCCGCAATGGCGAGTATCAGTTTTGGGACGTGAGCGTTGTAGGCCCAGCCAACTTCGGCGGTGGCACTCAGACCTCGACAATCAATGTGTCGGGCGACACCTTCTTCTTCAATTTTTCTACCGAACGCATCGGCGTCGCCACGAACTACACGTCAGGTTCGATGATCGCTGGTGGAGCCCTTTTTCAGAGCATCACACTCGCTGCTCTCGGTGCTACGCCAGGTTCATACCTTTGGACGCTGACGAATGGTGACACCATTTCTCTGACTGTAGGAGATGTTGCGGACCCTGTTCCGCTCCCATTGCCAGCCGTTCTGTTCGCCTCGGGCTTAGCTGCTTTCGGCGCGCTGCGTCGCAAGGCTGCCCGCTAACAGACAGCCGTCTTGTTTGATGATCAGAGCGCTCCCACCACCGGGAGCGCTCTTTTTTTGCCCGCATCATCCATGCCGTAGCCTACGAGAAAAGCATCCCCGCCCGCTTTGAATAGGCTATAATCAGCCTCGATGGGCACCGCACGGATCTTCTCTTTGTCCACGGCCACGGCGACAGCCATCTTTGCCGCTTTCCGCTCACGGAGCATCTGTTTGCCGTGGGCTAGGCTGCGCCCGGAATCGAGCACGTCGTCCACCAATAGGACCGTCTTGCCCGCAAGGTCGACGCTAAAGTCCTTCACCACACGGACAAGGCCAGAGCTCTCGCGGCCTTTGCCGTAGGAGGCGAGCTGCACGAAATCGATCTCAGGGTCGCCGCCCGCCTTGTAGATCGCCCGAGCCAGATCGGCGCCAAAGATGAAGCCGCCCGTGAGAACCGGGGCCAGGACAAACGAGGGACCTAGATCGCGGACGATGTCGCGGGCCAGCTCATCCATACGGCCAGCGATCGCCGCTTCGTCGAACAGAGTTTCCATGCTCGTCTCCTGCAAAAGGGAGAGAGTTAAAGCGTCCTCGGCCAGTGCCACAAGCCGTACTGCGATTGGCATCTGGTGCGGCAGGCTGACGCAGGGTAACATTCGCGCTCAATCGGGAGAGCGGACCATGACCAAACCTAGCTGGGCCTTCTGGGTCGTCGGCATCTTAGCCACACTTTTCAACCTCTTCGGTCTGTTCGACATGTTCATGACTTTGTCGAATAACCAGGCCTATCTTGCTGCCTATACCCCCGAGCAGATCGCCTATTGGCAGGGTTTGCCATGGTGGCGTTTGGCTATGTGGGTCGTCGGCATCGGCAGCGGGGTCGTCGGTGTCGTCACGTTTTGGATGCGCAAGAAGATCACCGCGAAAATCTGGCTCATCGGGCCGGTCATGATCCTCACGGGTATGTCCCTTGATAGCATGGGCGGCATCCTGGAGGTCATGAGTGCCGGAGAGCATTACGGCGCCAACATCGTGCTGACAGCGCTCATCCTGCTGTTCTGCGCCTACGCCTATCGGCAGGGCCAAAAGGGTGTGTTCTCTTAATAAGGACCGCAAAGGCGTTGCTGGCTGCCCGCGATGACGGGCGTCACGGCCAGCGCGCTGCCTGTGTCCTCGAGGACGCGGGCATAGACTTGCACGGTCTCGGGACCGCCTTCGCGGGTCCCGGTGATCGGCACGACGCTGAAGCGCAGGTGGCTCTTACCGGCATCGGTCCCAGCGAGCGGCATGCGAGCCATTTCGACCGTCTGGCCGTCACGAACCGAGGAAGACCGGACCGCGCCAGGCGACAGTCGGGTCAGCGTGCCGCCAGCGATCGCGATCTCAGCGGCCACAAACGTGGGCTCGTTCTCAATTTCAAAGTCGAAAGGAGCAGGAAAGCCGCCCGTGACCACGACGCGGTCCATCGGTAACAAGTTGCCTGCTGGGCACTCGTATCCCTTGTGATCAGCGGACACCTGCACATCGGACGACACCGCTGAACCCGCTTGGCTGAGCAGCGCCCGCGGCGAGACCATCACAACCTCTTTGGGCTCTGGGAAGATGCTGAAGCAGCCTGCCAGCATCGGTAACGCCGCAAGTCCGCCAATAATCGTCAAGCCGTTCCGGCTCATAACCCACCTCGTCAAGAGACCTTCCCCAGAGGGACGCCATACCCCATCGGTGTTGCCGCCCGGTCAGCCTGTTCGTGAAAGTTTGACCCGCTCCGTTAAGCTTTCCCGCACTGCACCCGTTGATCGACTCAAGGTGTGCCGCTACAGGCGCGCATGGACCAAGAGCACGCCGCCCCGCACCACGAGCGCATCCTGATCGTCGACTTTGGCAGCCAGGTGACCCAACTCATCGCCCGCCGTCTGCGCGAAGATGGCATCTACTGCGAAATTCATCCGTACACCAAAGTTGATCATGCCTTTGTACAGGATTACGGTCCGAAGGGGATAATTCTCTCCGGTGGTCCCAATTCGGTGACGAGCGCAGACCGGCCCAATGTACAAGGTCTCCTGCATTTCGGCACGCCCGTGCTGGGTATCTGCTACGGCCAGCAAGTGATGGTGGCTGAGCTCGGCGGCGACGTTGAAGTCTCGGGCGAGCGCGAGTTCGGTCGCGCCGATGTTTCCGCCAAGGCCAGCTCGGCACTCTTCGACGGCGTATGGGAAGAGGGCAGCGCCTACCAAGTTTGGATGAGCCACGGCGACCGCGTCGTCAGCTTGCCCGAAGGGTTCACCACCATTGGCGTCAGCGAGAACGCTCCGTACGCGGCAATTGCTGACGAGAGCCGTCATTTCTACGGCGTGCAGTTCCACCCCGAAGTCGTCCACACGCTTGATGGTGCCAAGCTGCTGTCCAACTTCACGCGCAAGATTTGCGGCCTTTCGGGCGACTGGACCATGGCGGCGTTCCGCGAAGAGATGATCGGCAAGATTCGCGCTCAGGTCGGCGACGGCAAAGTCATCTGCGGCCTGTCCGGCGGCGTCGATAGCTCCGTGGCCGCGGTCTTGTTGCACGAGGCCATCGGCGACCAGCTCACCTGCGTGTTCGTCGACACCGGCCTTATGCGCCACAATGAAGGCCGCGAAGTCGTCGATCTCTTCCGCGGCAACTATAACATTCCGCTGATCCATGTAGAGGCCGAAGACCTGTTCCTCGGCGAGCTCGAAGGCGTCTCGGACCCCGAGAAGAAACGCAAGATCATCGGTCGCCTCTTCGTTGAGATCTTCGAGAAGGAAGCCAAGAAGGTCGAGGGCGCTCGGTTCTTGGCGCAAGGAACATTGTACCCGGACGTTATCGAGAGCGTCTCCGCCACCGGCGGTCCTTCGGTGACCATCAAGTCTCACCACAATGTTGGCGGTTTGCCTGAGCGCATGGGTCTCGACCTCGTGGAGCCGCTGCGCGAGCTCTTCAAAGACGAGGTTCGCGCCCTGGGCCGAGAGATTGGCCTGCCGGACGTGTTCGTCAGCCGTCATCCTTTCCCCGGACCGGGCCTGGCCATCCGCCTGCCTGGCGAGATCACAAAGGAATCCGCTGATCTGCTGCGCAAAGCCGACAAGATCTACCTCGACGCCATCCGCGAAGAGGGCCTCTACGATGAAATCTGGCAAGCCTTTAGCGTCTTGCTCCCCGTGCGGACTGTTGGTGTGATGGGCGACGCGCGGACGTATGATCGCGTGCTGGCGCTGCGCGCGGTGACCTCCACCGACGGCATGACGGCTGATACCTATCCGTTCACGCATGATTTCTTGAGCCGCGTTTCGACCAAGATCATCAATAATTGCCAAGGCATTGGCCGCGTGGTCTACGACATCACGTCCAAACCGCCCGGCACCATTGAGTGGGAATAAGGCGCACTGTTCGTATCGGCCGCGTTGCATGAGGGGAGAACGATCATGACGGACCATATGGTGATCATCGGCGGCGGCCAGGCCGGCTGCCAAGCGGCCATCAGCTTGCGGCAGGCTGGGTTTGACGGGGATGTGACCCTGATTGGCGAGGAGCCAGCTCTCCCTTACCAGCGTCCGCCTCTGTCGAAAGCTTATCTCAAGGGTGAGCTCGCCGAGGAACGGCTTTATTTTCGGCCTGCTGACTTTTTCGAAGGCCAGTCCATTGAGGTGCGCACGGGCGTTCGCGTCGCGAGCATCGATCGTGAGGCGAAGACCGTCCATCTCGCCGACGGCGAAGCGCTCTCTTACACCAAGCTGCTGATCACCACCGGCGCACCGCCGCGCCGCTTGCCGGTACCCGGCGCAGACCTTGACGGTGTCCGCTACCTCCGTTCACTGAAGGACGCCGATGACCTGCGGTCGATCCTGTCCGCTGACGGGCGCGTGGCGATCATTGGAGCCGGGTATATCGGCCTCGAAGTCGCTGCCGTTGCGCGCGCCGCAGGGCGTGAGGTGACGGTGCTTGAGATGGCCGACCGCGTGCTCAAGCGTGTGGCGTCGCCAGAGCTCTCGTCGTTCTACCAAGAGCTCCACACCAACAAAGGCGTCGACATTCGCCTGGGTGCCGCTGTTGAGGCGGTCACGGGCGAGGGCGGTCGCGTTACCGGCATCACGCTGTCAACGGGCGAGACGATAGCTTGTTCGTCTGTGCTCGTGGGGATCGGTGCTGTGCCGTGTACGGAGCTAGCCCAGGGCGCCGGCCTGAAGTGCGATAACGGCATTCGCGTCAATGAGCATGCATGCACCGAGGACCCTAACGTCTTCGCTGCGGGGGATTGCAGTCATTTCCCATCGCCGCGCTACGGCCGGTCCATGCGGCTTGAGTCCGTGCCCAACGCGATCGAGCAGGGCAAGGTGGCTGGCGCCAATATGGCTGGTGGTGAGGCGGTGCACGACGCTTTGCCTTGGTTCTGGTCGGATCAGTACGAGGCTAAGCTACAAACCGTTGGCCTGGCCGAGGGCGCGACAAGCGTGATCACGCGCGGCGATCCGGCGGCTGGTTCCTTCTCCCTCTGGTCTTTCCAAGGCGACAAACTTTTGTCCGTGGACGCTGTCAACGATCCGCCCGCTTTCGCGGTGGGCAAGAAGGTTCTCGCCACCGGTGCAGCCGTCGCCCCCGACGAAATCAGCGATCCAAAGTTCGACCTTCGTGTGCTGATGAAGCGGTAGCTAGCTTTTGGGCGGGATGTCGAAGTGACAGACATCCTCGCGTTTGCCTAGTTTTGCGTAGAGCGCCTGAGCTGGCGGGTCATCACGGTCGGCCTGCACGAAGATGGTCCAAGCGCCGATGGCTTGGGCTGTCTCCTGAAGCGCTTTGATCAGCTGCGTCGCAATCCCACGTCGGCGCCATGCAGCATCCACCGCCAGGTCATAGAGATAGATCTCGCTCCGCGCCTTTTCGAGCTTTTTCAGTTCGTAGGCGGTCAATCCGCCCACCACCTCGCCATCAGCTTCCGCGACGAACATAATCGTCGCAGGGTTCCGCAGCTGCTCCGCCAGATAAGCGTCACTCGGCGGCGCCTCGGCATACTCAGCCTCCAGTTCGAAAGCCGTCCCGTAGAGCGCAAGCAGCGCGCGGACTGTTCCAGCATCGCCACCAGCGAGGCGCCTTATGGTGAGGTCATTGGTCATGGTTGCGGCAGGATAGTCGCAGCGGCTCGCCAGCCAACAAGGAAACTGCTACCCCGACGCAAAAGATTTTGGGGATGGAGACATCATGAGAGCCTGGCCAAACTACCTCACCACCGTTTCGGTGGTAGCGCTGCTATTTTTCTTGGGCGTGATCTACGGCTACCGCTGGGAATTCTGGGGCTTAGGCGAGGTCTTCACGTGGCTGCGTCGCGCGCCTCTGGTCCTGCCAGCGACAGGGTTGCTCGCGCTGGTTGCCACGATTGTCTATTTTCGGCGAGGCGCCATCGCTTGGGCGATCGTTGCCGCGGTGGCCTTCATTGGCTCGGCGGGCCTTGGCTACGTGCCGATTTGGATGAAAGGTCAGGCAGAGAGCGTGCCGCCCATCCATGACATCACCACCGATGTGCAGGACCCGCCGTTGTTCGTCGATATTCTCCCGCGCCGCGCCGACGCGCCGAACCCGGCTGCCTACGACACGGAGCAAACGGCCCAACAACTCGAAGCGTTCC
>JABSRH010000155.1 GCA_013215175.1 Parvularculaceae bacterium
CGACAGTCACGTTGGCGGTCGTGGTATCCGCGGCGAACGGATCAGCCGTCCGGCCGAAGAAGAAGAAAAGCACCGTAGCATGAAAAGTGCCACCGATCTCTTTTTCGTACTGGCTAGCCAGGGGGTTAGGGTACCAGAGCGGGAACGTTGAGCGATACCACCAAGTTCCGTCCGTACCGACCTCGCCACCCCACTTGGCTGGTTTACCGTCGCGACCCTTCTCGAACATCTTGAAGTTCACCGGGTCATTGGCGACGTGCAGCACCTCAACCTCTTCACCTGTCCAAGGGTTGTCCCAGGTCTTGAGGACTTTGCCGGTTTCAGCATCCTTATACAGAAGGATCTCGCGCGAGACGAGGTGGAAGCCATCGCCAGCCTTGTCATCGGTGACCGCCGAGCAAGCGCGGATGTTCATGCCTTCAACGAGGAACAGCTTCTTGTCCTTCTCGCCTTGGCGACGTCCGTAGGCGACTCCGTGCCACCAATAGACCGCAGGCTCGTTGTCGATGGTCGAGCACTGCAGCTTACGCATGATGGTCAGCGTGTCCTGCGCATTCTTGGGGTTAAGCTCGGCCGAAGCCACGCCGATGAAAGCGGCAGCCACCGAAGCTGCACCGAGCACCATTGATCGCAACATCACGATCCCTCCTCCAAAGGTTATACCTTTTGAGCGTCGCAGAAACCTGGTCGCTCGCCAACCCTAAAAACGTTAGCGATCTGTGACGCGCGTAGCGGTCAGCAGTGGCAGAGCGGCCGCTATCCACGGCACGGTCCGAGCCCAAACCGCACCTGGCCCGACAGGCAGAGCGAACTCAAAGGCCACCGCTAAACCGAAACCGAGGCAGATCGAGGCTAACACCGCGGGCCCGCCAGGGCAGCGGCCTAGCGCTCGAGCGACAACGGTCGGACCGAAGCTGGCACCCAAGGCGGTCCACGCGAACAGCGTGCGGGCAAAGATCGTTGAAGGGAGCGCCAGCGTCAGAACGACAGCGGCAGCACAAACCGCCAGGATCGCCAACCGCGAGACCAACACGTCGCGACCGCCAAGCCATCGTCCCAAGCCCAAATCGTGGCTGACAGCTCCGCCGGCAACGAGCAGCTGGCTGTCCACGGTCGACATGATGGCAGACAAGGTTGCCGCTACGATGACACCCGCCAGCGCTGGCGGCATCAGTTCATTGGCCGTAGCGAAGAAGACGCCTTCGGCGGGTGCGTCCGCTGGGAACAGTGCGTGGGCCGCCAAGCCCAAAACGGCCATGCCAGCATAGACGACAGCTCCCCAGGTGATGGCGATGGCCGCGCCAGTGACCCTCGCTCGGCCGTCCTTCGCCGCCATGATCCAAGACGCGAGGTGCGGCTGGCCCAGGGCGCCGAAACCGGTAGCGAACAACCCCACGACGAACCCGAGGGCCGCGAAGCCGGCCCGCCCGCCAAACGTTTCTCTGTAGACGGCTGGCTGCGCTGCCAGAGCACTGCCAATACCATCGAACCCACCCACGGCAATAAAGGCCAGGGCAGGCAACAATGTCGCCACAAACGCCATGATGATGCCTTGCAACGTATCAATCAGCGACACGGCGAGGAAACCACCGAAGAACGTATAGGCGACGATGATCAGCGCACCGATGAGCACTCCCGTGGTCAGCGACATGTGGAACATGCCGGTGAAGGCCACGCCTGCCCCCTGGAACTGCGACGCCACATAATACGAAAAGCAGAAGGCAATCATCAGGCTTGCGAGAACACGTATCGCCCGCGCGGTTGCGCCATCCGCAAACTCAGTCAGAAAATCCGTCAGTGTCAGGTGGTTTTTCTTACGGCTCGCGCGCTGGAGCACAGGCCCGGCAAAGAGCCATATGGCGGCGTAGCCAACGAGAATACCCGGCACCATCCACAGTGCCGAAGGACCAGCAACAAAGACGAAGCCGGAAAAGCCCAATAATACCCAGGCACTCGACGTTGAGGCAGCATAGGCCAGGCCGGCGACCCACGGACCCAGCGAACGGCCCGCCAGCAAAAAAGACTCCTGCGATTTCGCTCGTCGCGACGCCCAGAAGCCGATGCCAATCAGCACGACACCATAGGCCAACAATGTCGATAGCGCCCAAAACTGTTGCATGGAGACGCCCCGCGCTGCAGCTACGCGGCAACGTTGGCGGCGGCAAAGCCCAAGGGCAAGCCTGCCCGTGGCGTGAAGCCATAAAGCTCCTCATCGGGCAGAACTGCAGCGACTTGCTCGCGAGTCTTCATCAAAGCATCGATGTCGACGCCCGTGGACACGCCCATCGCTTCGAACATGAACACCAAGTCTTCAGTGACGATGTTGCCACTGGCGCCTGGCGCGGTGGGGCAACCACCCAATCCGCCTAAGGACGAATCGAAGGTGTCGATTCCCTCCTCATAGGCGGCCAGAGCGTTCGCTAGACCCAAGCCTCGCGTGTTGTGAAGATGAACGCCGGTGACCATGTCGTCGCCGACCGCGCCGCGAACCGATCGGATGAGCGCTTTCACCGACTTTGGATCGCCATAGCCCGTCGTATCGGAAATACCGACTTCGTGACAGCCGGCCTCCACCAATCGCTCCGCACACCGCAAGATCGTCGCCTCCGGCACCGCGCCTTCTAAGGTGCAACCAAATGCCGTCGAGAGGGAGCCCTCAAAATGCGGTCGCTTCTCCGCCGGAAGCTCGGCCAGCATCGCCGTGATGGCCTTCGCCTCGTCGATCACCTGATCATGCGTGCGCCGAAGATTGCGCAATGAGTGGGTCTCGCTCACCGACAGCGGAAGCGTGATCTTATGCACCCCAGCGTCCACCGCCAGCTGCGCGCCTTTCAAGTTCGGCACCAGCACCGCAACGGTCAGACCCTCAAGATCAAGCGCCGCGCGCGTCACCTCGCCGGTATCCGCCATCTGCGGCAACAGCTTAGGCGAGACGAAGCTACCAACTTCGATTTCCTTGAGGCCTGCCGCAGCGAGCGCCGCGATCCAAGCCTGCTTCGCCGCCGTTGGCATGATGCCCTTGCAGTTCTGCAGGCCATCCCGTGGGCCGACTTCACTGATCAGAACGCTTTCTGCGGCCATCATCCACTCCTTTGGAAAAACGCTCATACACTTGCGCGATGATTGCGCTAGGTTCAAAAGATATATCTATTACGGCTCGACGAGCCAAGCGCGGATCAGGGAACAACCCTGAACGGGAGGAAGATAATCATGGCGGCTGATGCTAAGCTTCTGAAGGGCCTCAAGGTTATCGAGTTCACGCATATGGTGATGGGCCCTGCTGCTGGCCTTGTGCTGGCCGATTTGGGCGCTGACGTGATCAAGGTCGAACCTGTCGGCGGCGACAAAACGCGGCGACTGCGCGGTTCAGGCGCTGGCTATTTCCCCATGTACAACCGCAACAAAAAGAGCCTGTCGATCGACCTCAAGTCGCCCGAGGGCAAGAAGATCGCTCAAGATTTGATCGCCGATGCCGACGTGTTCATCGAGAATTTCCGGCCGGGTGCGCTCGATAAACTTGGCTTTGGCTATGACGAATTGTCTAAACTGAACCCACGGCTGATCTACTGCTCTGAGAAGGGTTTTCTCGAAGGCCCGTATCAAAACCGCACTGCTCTTGATGAAGTGGCGCAGATGATGGGCGGGCTCGCTTATATGACGGGACCGCCGGGCCGCCCCTTGCGAGCGGGCGCCTCGGTGATCGACGTCGCAGGCGGCATGTTCGGAGCCATCGGCGTGTTGGCGGCGCTGCAGGATCGTCAGACCACCGGCGAAGGCCGACAGATTAGCGCTTCGCTCTACGAAACCTGCGTTTTCCTCGTGGGACAGCATATGGCTCAATATGCGGTGACGGGCTCAGCCGCGGCACCGATGCCAGCTCGCGTTTCCGCTTGGGCCGTCTACGACGTTTTCGACGTGCGGGACGACGAGAAGATCTTCGTCGGCGTGGTCTCCGATGGCCAGTGGCAGACCCTCTGCCAGGCCTTCGAGCTCAACGATTGGGCCAGTGATACAACGCTTGCGGAAAATAACGAGCGCGTGGCTCGTCGCGACGAGATCCTGCCTCGGCTCCGCGCCCTGTTTGCTGAGTTTTCGCAAGCAGAGCTCGCAAGTAAACTGGAAGCGCTCGGCCTGCCGTTTGCTCCGATCAAGCGGCCCGAAGACCTATTCGAAGACGAACACCTAGTTGAAGGTGGCGGCCTTCTGGACATGACGATCCCCGACGGCGGTGACATAGCTCTGCCCGCCATGCCGTTGTCCGTAGACGGCGTGAAACCAGGCCTATCGATCAATCCGCCAGAAATTGGCCATCACACCGATGAAATTTTGCAAGGCTTGGGCTTTAGTCAGGCTGACATTGACGACCTAGCGAAGCGGGGACTCGTCCAGCGTCGCGCTGCCAATACTTCGGCCTACGCCGCAGAATAATCCGCATAAACCCAGGGTCGATCCTCAGCATCGCGCTCGGCGAAAGCCTCTAATGACTCGCGCTGCGCCAGTGTGAACCCAATAGGGTCCAAGCCCTCCATTAGCATCCGCTTGGGATAAGCATCGATAGCAAATCGTCCTACCCAGTTAGGTTGGTCCGCACGCGTCACCGTCTGTGCCCCAAGATCGACCACAACTTGACAACCCCCGGACCAAACCAGAGCCTCCCCACCACTGGGGTTATCCAACACGATGGGCAGCACGCCGTTGCGCAGGCAATTATCGTGGAAGATTTGGTTGAAGCTCTTGGCGATGATCACGCGAAAGCCATACTCGGCCAGCGCCCAAACGGCATGCTCCCGAGATGAGCCGCAACCGAAGTTGGCTCCGGCCACCAATACTGTGGCACCCGCGGTGGCGTCCTGGTTCAAAACAAAGTCAGGGTTGAGCTGGCGACTGTCCGGCGCCACGTAGCGCCAACCTGCGAACAAGCCATCGGCTAATCCCGAGCGCGACACGGTCTTCATCTCTCGGGAGGGAATGATTTGATCCGTATCAATATTATCTTTAGGCAAATGAGCGACTAAGCCGCAATGCTGGATCAAAGGGTCAGGCATCAGGCACTCTCCTTCAGATGACCCAAATCCACTGGAGAGGCGATCGCTCCCGCGATAGCCGACGCCGCGACCACAGCGGGACTGGCCAGGTGGGTCCGCACACCAGGCCCCTGTCGTCCTTCGAAGTTTCGATTGGTTGACGAGATGACACGGCTTCCAGGAGGGAAGGTCTCACCGCCAGCGTAGAAGCACATCGCACAACCCGGCGTGCCCCACTCGAAACCAGCAGCCAGGAAAACCTGGTCCAATCCCAAGGCTTCAGCTTCGCGCCGCACAGCCCACGAGCCAGGCACGCACACCGCTCGAACGCCATCCGCAACCCGTCGGCCTCTCAACACCTTGGCCGCCGCCTGCAGATCTGACAGTCGACCGTTGGTACACGACCCAATGAAGGCACCCTGTACGGGCAAGCCGATCAACGACTGGCCCGACTCCAGTCCCATATAATCCAGCGCCCGGCCCTTGGCTGAGGCGGAAATTGCCGCCGCTAGAGGAGCTGCGTCCTCGGGGCTCGTTCCAAAGGTGATCGTGCTCTCGACATCAGTCGCATCAATGACAATGTTAGGGTGAGGATCAACGCTAGCATCCACCAACTGCCGAACATGGTCTCGGTACGACGACGCCCTCGGAAAGAACTGCCCTTGGTCCATAAATTCGAGGACCTTGGCATCCGGCTGGATAATCGCTGTAAAGGCACCAAACTCGGCGGCCATGTTGCATAGGGTAAGACGTTCATCGACGCTCATCGCCTCAATGGCATCACCGAAAAATTCCACGGCAGCTCGGCGTCCACCGCTGGCCCCGTGTGCACTGATCAAATGCAGAGCTAAGTCTTTGGCAGCCACACCAGGCCGTAGCTTGCCATCGATCCGCACACCAAGCTGTTCAGGTTTCTTGATCCGTAGGCATCCTGTTGCCGCAGCATGCTCAGCTTCACTCGAACCGATACCCCACGCGAGCGCGCCAAGCGCTCCGAGCGTGCAGGTGTGGCTGTCAGGGCAAACCAGCGACAAACCGGGTGCGGCCAGACCCAGCTCTGGGGCAGCAACATGGACAATGCCTTGACGCGGATCATCGGTATCAATCAGCTGAATGCCAGCAGCATTCGCCATCCGCCGGGTCTCTTGGATGAAGACCTCACCGCCGGGACTACGCGCTTCATCCCGCGAGCGTCCGTCACGGAACGACACGATATGGTCGACGATCGCGAACACACGCGACGGGTCGGCCACGTGATAGCCCTTCTCCGCCAGGCTCTTGAGCGCAACACCGCCGGTCCTCTCATGCAGCAACAACCGGTCAATGGCGATGAGATCGTAGACATCATCCGCCGCCGCAATCCGGTGCTCATCCCACAAAAGATCGAAATAAGTCGACAACTTAAGCCTCCGCAGACAAAGGATATATCATTTCCTAAGTCAGAGCAAAACCGTGAAACGATCGGCTCAGCGCCAATGCGGCCAGGCTGTGACAGCAGCGGGCACACAACCAATTTTATGACCAGGATTGCATCATTGCCTTGAGCAGTCTTCACTGACGGGGGTTTAGAAACACTGATGCCAAATGATGGGGCGCTCAAACAGCGAACGGCGATAGCGCCGGAAAAATGGTGCGGTCGAGAAGACGCAACCCGAATATTTTACCTTTATATTTCAATTACATATATCATTTTTATAGCGAAACTATAGTGCAATCTGATATGCAACCAGTATTTTGGGCCTGATGATAGACCGTTCGCGCTGCGTGATCATGAGTAATACATTCGCAGAAGCGCCGGAGGTTCCCACCACAATATCGGCGCTCTTTCGGTAAGCACATGTATTGGAGAACAACAATGATCGGTTGGAAGATTGCCAGTGTGGCCCTGTCCAGCCCTCTCATTCTGGGCCATTTGTTTCTAGAGTTTCTGGGACGGGTGGGCGCCTGTTGAGGGCCTGGTGAGGCGGGACTTGGTTGTACTGTCTGAGCCATCGTCCGATGACTGTGCGGGCTTGGCCGATTGTGGTAAACCATTCTGTGTTCAGCACTTCATGGCGGAGGGTCCCCTTGAAGCGCTCGTTGTAGCCGTTTTCCCAGGGTGAGCCCGGGTAGATCCTGATGGGTTCGATGCCGACCTTCTTAAGCCAGGATTGGAAGCTCTGCGAGATGAACGCAGGTCCGTTGTCAGATCGTAGGAACTCCGGCTTTCCGTGCTTGAGAAGGAGTGGATACAGAGCCTCTAAGACGTCCTCGCCATTCATCTTGGTGTGGATCGAGACGGTGAGGGCTTCGCGGGTGTACTCATCGATCACGGTCAGCATCTTATAGGGGCGACCGTTGCTCAGACGGTCATGGACA
>JABSRH010000156.1 GCA_013215175.1 Parvularculaceae bacterium
TCCTGTTGTAAGGGCATTTTGTCGAGCGGCGGGTTGACGATGGTCTTGCGGATGGCAGCGCAGTGCTCGCGTCCTTGTTCGACCAGATAGTTTCGTGAGGAACTCACAGCGCTGATCGCTGGCGCTTCCTCGCCGCCCTGATTGGCCGTGGCCACCACCACAAAACCCTCGTCGAGATAGACGCGAGCCGTGGAGTGGAAACGGTTATAGCTGCCATCGTGCCCAAGGACCTGACCAAAGCCCTCACCCGTATCATCTGTCCACTGACTCCAGGCCCAGCCATAGGCCGGATCCGCCTGCCTTGCCTCCGGTGCATCAAACGGCCCCACGGCGCGGTCAGACCGCGTGTAGATCGTTCGGATCAGGTCACGCGATGCTTGGCTCAACGTAAAGTCACCAAAGGTTCCGTCCGTAAGCGCTCTGCCAAACTTCAGATAATCCGCAGACGACATATAGGCGCCACCGGCGGGGTTCCAGACGGGCGGTAGCGCGAGGTTGTTCTTGGTCGTGCGCTGACCCTCAGGTTCGTCTTTGTCGTAGCGATGGCCATTGACCGAGGCGGTGGTGTTGACGTTCAGCGCCATCGTCGGAAACCCACTCGACCAAGGGCTGCCCGTGGGCAAGTTCAAGTTAGGGTTGCCGAAAAAGCCGGCATCCGTCGGCATACCGAACTTTGCCGTGGTCATGCCGAGCGGCTCCCAAAGTTCCTCTCGGATCACTTGCTCGTAAGGCTTGCCACGAACACGCTCGATAAGGTGCCCAAGGAACATAAAATTGCCCTGCCCGTAGCGCCATTCACCGATGATGCCGTTGTGCGTTTCCTCAAGCATCCCCCGCACAATAGCGCCACGGTAGGTCATCGAATTCTTTGAATAGTTCTCCAGCTCCCGCGTCGGATCATTATAGAACGCTGGCATGATCATGCCCGAGCGATGCGCGGCCAGCCGGTCGATGGTAACGTCACGGAAGCTCTGTTCGACCGGACTAAAAAGCGGCGGGAACGGTGCATCCCATCCGGGTAGCAGCTTGTATTGATGCACCAGGTCCCACACGCTGGTGTCCCAATCGAAATGCCCCTCGTCAATCAGCTTAACGATCATCACCGCGGTCATGGCCTTGGTGTTCGATCCAATGTGCCACAAATCGCCATTCTGAACCTTGACGGGACTATCCAAACGGCGGACGCCCACGGACCATTCTTGAAAATGAGTAGGCGAGCAGGAGATCGCCGCCGACATTCCAGGAACGTTGAGTTGGTTGATGGTGTTCTCAAAACCAATCGACGCAAACGCGAAGGGCGCCAGCTCGTATTCCACGAACGTCAGGCTGACGGGCGTTGAGGGATCACCCGAAGGCTGGCCGTTCTCGATCCCCTGCACCGTCACAGTGTAGCTGGAGCGTTGCGGCAGGTCTTTCAGGCTGAGGTTGAAAAACCCTTGCTGGCGCCCGGCCATCTGAAGACCACCTCGACGAACCACGGCACCGCTCTGGTCACGGACGATATACTCACCAGCCGAATAGGGGCTTCCACGAAGCTTCCAGCGGAAGGTATAGCCCGCGGTGTAATCGGAGAACTCGACGGCTTGCAGCCATTGGGTGAATTCACCACCAAAAGGGTCAACCTCTAACGTCAGCTCACGAACAATCGTTTTGCGCTTCGCGGCACCGGCAACGTCCCCATCAACAACAATCTGCGCCGTCGCCGCCGACCCCAAGCCTAAAAACAGAACCATAAGCCCAGCTAAGACGCCACGCACCACAGAAGATGTCCCGATCAACATACTCATCCCTCACCCTTCGGTGGTGAGACTAGCCGACCGAGCCGCTGAAACAATGCCGGGTTACAGTCTTACGCCATCTCGCGGCGCGACAAGGCCTGATCCACAAAGCGTGACGCACGGCCAAGAACCTCTTCCGGATTGAGCTTCGACGTGTCGATCAGCTCCGCCTCCGGTGCAGGCTTCAGCGGCGCCTCTTCTCGGCTCTGGTCCCGCTCATCGCGACGGCGCAGGTCACCCTCCACCGTAGCGAGGGTCAGGTTCGGATCTTGCAAACGCAATTCCTCGAACCGGCGGCGCGCTCGCTCCTCGACACTCGCCGTGACGAACAACTTCACCGTGGCGTCGGGGAAGATCACCGTACCGATGTCCCGACCGTCGAGTACCGCGCCGGGCGGCGTCGCACCGAAAGCACGCTGGAACTCGAACAGGGCCTGGCGTACCCCGGGGTGAACCGCCACATGGCTCGCGGCCTTGCCAACTTCGCCGGTCCGCAGCTCAGCTGTATCGAGCGCCTCAGGATCAAACGCGCGCGCAATGGTACAAGCGGCATCCTCATCACGAGGGTTCAAGCCCTTCTCCAACATCATCCAAGCGACGCCGCGATAGAGCCGGCCCGTGTCGAGATATTTGAGACCATAGAGGCTCGCCAAGCGGCGGCTTAGCGTCCCCTTACCAGCGGCAGCTGGCCCATCCACGGCAATCACGATTGCTTGATCCATGGGCGAGCGACTTATCAGCGCCAAAGACGAAGCGCCAGCGAAGATCGTGACCTCCAACGCAGAAAGGCGCGCCGATCACTCGGCGCGCCTCTTTCAGATTGTGGCTCGCCGCTTAGCGCTGGCGGCGACGGCGCAGCGCAGCGCCAGCAAGCGGTGCGAACAGCAGCGCAGCAGCAGGCACGGGAACAGCAGCCGTGTCGACGGTGAAGTTGTCGATGCCGAGCACTTCGTTCACGCCGACAGTGGTTTCAACGACCAGTGTGATGGCGTCGATGTTGGCGAGCATGGTAGCGAAGTCTACATCACTGAGGCCCCAGGTGGCCGCCGTGAGGTCTACGGAGTAAGTCTCCCAAGAACCCACAGGCGGGTTACCGGCGATCATATCCACCGTACGCTGAAAGCCACCACCCGACAGGGTCAGCTCGCCGAAACCAACATGGTCACGGCCGGAACCGCTGAAGAAGGTCGCATCGACGCTAATCTGCCCACCAACCATCAGTGGAACGAGAAGATCAGGGCCAACTGACAAGGTACCCACGCCGCCGACGGTGTCGTTCAGGCGAATGTAGCCGTCAGGGTTGCCGCCAGTGGCGGTCCAAGTGATGCCAAAGCCGCTGGTGGTGAAACCTTCGGCATCACTGTCGAACGTGGCGGATTGGGTAGCAGCCGAGGCGACGCCCACAAGGGCGGCGCCAGCAGCAAGGGCGGTAAAGAGAGCTTTCATCTGGTGGTTCCCCCGTTGGTGAAGCGATATCTCCAACAGGGCTGAGCAAGAACCGCGCCAGCATGCTTAGCAAAGCCTTACCGCCACCCTTCAAGTTCGAAGAGACAGGCGCCGTTCGGCGGAACGCCGCTGACGACGGAAATACATCGCAGCAGCAGCCGGAGCGAACAGGAACGCGCCTGCTGGCACGGGTACAGTCGCGTCAGCCATCCTGAAATTGTCGATGCCGAACCGCTCGCCAAGGCCATTCCGCGTCTCCAACGCCATAGAGAACGTGCGGAGATTGCTGAGCAAAGCGGTGAAGTTCTGTTCCGATAAGCCCCAGCTTTCTGCATCAAGACCAATGGTGAAGGTCTGCCAGATGTCTTGAATGGGGACACCCGCCACAGCGTCATAGGTCGCTTTAAAGCCTCCGCCGGTCAGCGTGATTTCGCCGAACCGGCTATGGGTGCCGCGCACATCGCCTAGGCCAATGGCATCGAAGGAAATGACGCCGCCAATCGCCAGAGGACTGAGGCTATCACCGCTCAGATTCAGCGTACCGACGCCCCATTTGTCATCGTACAGTTCGATATACCCGCCGCCATGAAGGCTCGTGGCTTGGCTCAGAGCGAAGCCCTTCGTGGTAAAGCCGTCGGTACCGGCATCAAAGTCAGCCTCAAAGGCAGCGCCATGGGCCGCCTGGCCCATGACGAGAGCGACCAAGCTGGCCGCCAAGGTGGATTTCATCATCACAACTCCCACAGTTCTCTGCGTGGAGAGATGATCTCACTCACAACTTAAGCGCGCAATAGAGACACGAAACAGACTTAAAGTTGATTAGCCAATCTTTCGGAAGGCAGGGCACCCGAAACAACTTCACCGTTGATCAGTGTAGCAACAGCCTTGGAATTGGCTGGCCCCTTGAAAGGGTCGCCCTGGAAAACCGAAAAGTCCGCAGCAAAGCCCGGCGCAAGCGTACCCACTTGACCACCGCGACCAATCGCCAATGCTGGCGAGGTTGTGAAGAGCGCCAACGACTCCCCCCGCGACAGCGCTTCCTCCGGATGCCAACCAATGGTGCTAAAGCCCATCAGGTCCTTTCGAACATTCGCAGCATAGAGCTCAATCCGCGGATCACCCTGCTCCACCGGGGCATCGGAACCGAAAACGATCAGTGTGCCTTCTTGCGCTAAGCTGTTCCAGGCATAGGCGCCACGCAAGCGGTCCATCCCCAGACGGTGGTGCGCAAAGTGCAGATCCCCGATGGCATGGCTTGGCTGCATGGAGGCAATGACACCGCTCTCGGCAAACTGAGCAAGGTCCTCTGGGTCCACGATCTGCGCGTGCTCAATCCGCAGTGTGCTGTCGGGGTAGTCCTTACGAACCTCCTTGTACCACGCCAGTACATCCGCGTTCGCCTGGTCGCCGATGGCGTGGGTCGTGACCTGCAAGCCGCCCGCGGCAGCTTGACGATAGGACCGTAGCGCGTCCTCTTCGGTGAGCAGACGCAAGCCCTTCGTGGAAGGCTCATCCGCATAAGGCTCTTTCAGCAAAGCTCCGCGCGACCCGAGGGCACCGTCCGCGTAGAACTTAACGCCCAGGTGACAAACGAAACCCGTGTCATCACAGCTTGTGCCTTGATCGATCAGGCCCTGCATCGCCGCGGGCACAACGAAGTTGCTCACCCGCAAGGGTAGCTCGCCAGCGGCAGCAAGCTCTTCCATCAACGCAAGCTCGGGGCCTTCCACCGACATATTGTGCACAGAAGTCCAGCCGAGCGCCGCGTAAGCCTCAGCCCCAACCTTCAACGCTTCCCGTCGCCGCGCGTCCGTCATCTCCCCGAGCAGAGGGGTTACGAGGTCCATCGCAGTGTCGATGAGGTAACCAGTCGCCGCACCTGTCGCATCGCGGACAATGCGGCCGCCCACCGGGTCCTCCGTCTGCTCATCAATGCCCACGGCCTCCAGCGCAGCCGTGTTGACCACCATCGCGTGACCGTCAGACCGACCAAGGATGACAGGCCGATCACTGACGACCGCGTCCAGATCTTGCTTGTTGGGCGTCCGCTGCTCCGGCCAACCCGTCTCGATCCAACCTCGCCCTGAAATCACACCGGTCGGTTGCTCAGCGGCTTTTTCGGCCAGCGTTGCCTTGAGCTGCACCACTGAGCGAACATGGTCGAGATTCAGGGTCAACTGACGCAAGCCGATGCCGATGAGGTGCACATGAGCGTCGGTCAAACCGGGGAAGAGATACTGATCATCGGTCAACCGAACAACACACTCGAGAGGAGTGTCGGGCATCTCACTTCGATCGCCCACCGACAGGACCAAACCATCCTTATACGCAACAGCCGCGTGGACAGCGCCCGGCGTCTCAATATGACCCTCGATAATCCGGGTATCGCAGGCATTCTGCGCGGCCAATGCCGCCGCCACTAACATCAGCATACCCATCTTCCTTCCTATATATCGGCGCCGACAGCTTCTTTCACCGTCGAGAACCCTTCTGCTTTCAACTGACCCGGCAGGTCGTCGAGCATGGTTTTGACGAGCCCTGGCCCCTCATACACCAACGCGGTGTAGAGCTGCACCGCCGAGGCGCCAGCTTTCAACTTCGTCACAATATCGGCCGCGGAAGCAACACCGCCCACCCCAATCAGCGGCAGCTGCGCCTGTGTCTCCTGGGCGAAGGCTTTGAGGACGGCCGTCGACTTCTCAAACAACGGCCGACCCGACAGGCCGCCCTTCTGATCGGCGTGCGCACTGTTCAAACCCTCGCGAGACAGCGTGGTGTTCGAAACGATCATGCCGTCGATCTTAGCCGCCAAAGCGGCGCTCGCGATATCGGTGATATCCTCATCCGTCAGGTCAGGAGCCACTTTGACGAAGACTGGCTTGCCGTGCACCCTCGCCGCCATCACCCGCTCCAGCAGAGCCTGCAGTGCGGCCTTGCCTTGCAAATCTCGCAAGCCTTCCGTGTTCGGAGAGCTGACATTCACCGTCAAGAACGAAACGAAAGGCTCCAAGGCTTCCAGCCCAGTGACATAGTCCGCCGCGCGGTCCTCACTATCTTTGTTCGCACCCAGATTGATGCCCACGACACCCGGATGGCTTGAGCGCGCTGCAAGCCTCTCCGCGATGACATCGAGCCCGTCATTGTTGAAGCCATAGCGGTTGATCACCGCCCGGTCGTCACGCAGGCGGAACACGCGAGGTCGCGGATTGCCCGGCTGAGGTCGCGGCGTCACCGCGCCCACCTCAACAAACCCAAACCCGAGGCGCAGCAGCGGGTCCGCCACCTCAGCGTTCTTGTCAAAGCCAGCCGCCAGCCCCAGCGGATTGTCCATGGCTAGGCCAGCCACCTCGGTAGCGAGGCTGGGATCCTTCGCCACGGAGAAACGCGGCGCAAGCGGTGAACGGAGCATCTGCACTGTCAGCTTATGCGCTGGCTCCGGCGGCAGCATGGTCAGCGCTTGAGTGGCCAATTTCGTCAGCATACTTATCTCGACATCCTAGGCAACGGCACGAATGCGGCGTCGGCGTTTCACCGTGCTCGCCGCGCGTCGCTCGATATGTTGGAAGATTAGATCCGCCACGTCCTTCTTGGAGCAGGACTCGATGCCCTCCAGCCCGGGGCTGGAATTCACCTCCAGCACTTTGGGTCCCGACTCAGCGCGAAGAAGGTCCACACCGGCGCAACCAAGGCCCAAGGCGCGCGCCGCGCGCGCCGCGACCTCACGCTCAACCTTGGTGATCCGTACACTGGCAGCTGTACCGCCCTGATGAAGGTTGGACCGAAACTCACCCGGCGCGGCCTTGCGCTTCATCGAGGCGACGACCTTGCCGCCCACCACAAAGCAACGAATGTCTTCGCCCGCTGCCTCCTGCACAAACTGTTGCACGAGGAAATCCGCCTTGAGGTTTCGGAAGGCTGAGATCACCGACTGGGCAGCCTTCTTCGTCTCCGCTAGCACCACGCCGTGGCCTTGGCTTGACTCCAGGAGCTTCAGGATGATCGGCGGCGCGCCCATCAGCTCGATGATAGCATCTGTATCCTTCGGGGAAGAAGCAAACGCCGTGGTCGGCATGCCAATGCCTTCGCGCGCCAAAATTTGATGCGCATACAGCTTATCGCGGCTCGCCAAGATCGCTTCA
>JABSRH010000157.1 GCA_013215175.1 Parvularculaceae bacterium
ACGAGAGCTACAACGCTAACCCCGCGTCGATGCGCGCGGCGTTTTCGATCCTGGCCCAAGCGCCCGGGCGCAAGGTGGCGGTGTTGGGCGAGATGAAAGAACTGGGCCCCACGAGCGATCAGCTGCATGCCGGACTGGCCGAACCTCTTATCGGCAGCGCGGACCGCGTCTTGACGGCGGGCGCCGCCATGCAGCACCTCGCCAACGCTCTTCCGGTAGACAGCCACGGGGGGCACGCGGACAATGCCGCCGACTTGCTTCAACCTTTGTTAGCGGAGCTCAAGGAAGGCGATACGGTCCTATTCAAAGGGTCGAACGCTTCTAGGGTGGGCGACCTCGTACAAGCTCTCTTGAAGGTGGGTCAGAGGCTCTAATGCTTTATCATCTCTTCGTTCCCTATGCGGACCAGTTCCAATTGTTCAACTTGTTCCGCTACATCACCTTTCGGTTTGGTGGGGCGACCCTCACGGCGCTGATCATCGCCTTCGTGATCGGCCCGGGTCTGATCAATTGGATGCGGGTGAAGCAGGGCAAGGGCCAGCCCATCCGCAAGGACGGGCCGCAGAGCCATATTATCGAAAAGGCAGGCACGCCGACGATGGGCGGGGTGATGATCCTGATTTCCTTGGTGGCTTCGACACTTCTGTGGGCGCGCCTCGACAATGCCTATGTGTGGATCGTGCTCGGCGTGACGGTTGGGTTCGGCTTGCTGGGCTTTTACGATGACTATCTGAAGGTCAAAAAGCAGACTTCGGACGGTGTCGTCGGCTCACTGAAGCTCTTGTTCCAGTTCGGTATTGCCTTTGTGGCGGGGGCTGCGGCCGTGGCGACGCTGCGTAGCTCTGCCGGTGCTGATGTGGAGATGGCGACCGGGCTCGCGATCCCGTTCTTTAGCGTCATTCTGCCCATGGGCCTGTTGATCTTCCCCTTTGCTGCGGTGGTGATCGTTGGCTCCTCGAACGCGGTGAACCTCACGGATGGCCTCGATGGTTTGGCGATTGTCCCTGTGATGATTGCGGCGGGTAGCTTCTTGATCATTGCTTACCTCGTAGGCCGCGCGGACTTCGCTGAATATCTAGGCATCACTTACGTGCCTGGCGCGGGGGAGATGACGATCATCTGTGCCGCGATCATTGGTGCGGGGCTTGGTTTTCTTTGGTTCAACGCACCGCCTGCGATGATTTTTATGGGCGACACCGGCTCGTTGGCTCTCGGCGGCGCGCTTGGTGCGATTGCAGTAGCCATCAAGCATGAAATCGTGCTTGCCATTATTGGCGGCCTGTTCGTCATGGAAGCGCTGTCGGTGATGATCCAAATCGCCAGCTTCAAACTGACGGGCAAGCGCGTCTTTAAGATGGCTCCAGTCCACCATCACTTCGAACAATTGGGCTGGAAAGAGTCGACGATCGTGATCCGTTTTTGGATCGTGGCCATCATCCTGGCGATGATCGGTCTGTCGACCCTGAAGTTGAGGTAGTGATGAACGACGTCTCGATCCCCGAAGGTGCCCATGTCACCTATCTTGGTCCCGAGCTGACGCCTGCGGCGAAGGCGGTGGTGGATCGCGCGGGGCTTGAGCTGCGCTGCATGACGCCGGACATGGCGGATGCGGACCTTCCCGATACCACCGATGTGCTGGTGTTGGGCCTAGGCTTGATCCACCCGGTGAAGGGCGTCCTACAGAAGGAGGCCGTGCGCCGAGATATTCCCGTGCTCTCGGACCTCGGTTTTCTGACGCGTATGCAGCACGCGCTGCGTGTTCCGGCTGCCAAGCGCGTCGCGGTGACGGGCTCGGCGGGCAAGACGGTCACCATCGCCATGCTGCTCGCCTTGCTATCGCAGGGAGGACAAGACGCGGCGGCGTTTGCGGCGCATGACGGCTATCTCAATGCTCTCGGCGTGCGGACGGAAGTGCTCGCGTTCCATGTCCAGCCGTGGGCGGTGAAAGACATTCTGCCGCTGGAGCTCGGTTCCGCGGCGGTGCTGAACCTTACGGATGCCGGGATTGGCCCCATTGGTGAGAAAGCCCGCGATGCGTGTAGCGAACTCCTGAGTAGCGCCGCCTACGCGGTGCTCGGCGCGGATGATAGCGGTACACAGAGCTTGTTGATGGCGGTGCGCCGTCGTTCGATGAGCGCGGCCCAGGCGCTGGTGCCGATTTCGGGCGGCGCCACGCTGTCGGATGGCTGGTTCGCGATCGATCGCGCGATTTATTCGATCCGCCATGGTCGCACCCGGCGTGTGGCCGGATTTGCCTCGAGCCCTGTCATCATTGGCGATCACTTCGGACAGGATGCGGCGGCGGCGGCTTCGCTGGCTTCTCATTATGGCGTCAGCGATGACCACATCGCCGCGGGCTTGGAAGGCTTTCGCGGCGTGGCGGGGCGATTTGATTGCGTCGGTGCTAAGGGGCGCATCGTCTTTGTGGATGACCGCTTTGCCTCCAGCGAGACGTCATCGGCCGCGGCGATTGCAGCGTGTCCAGAGGTATTTTGGGTTGGCGTGCGGACCGGCACGCTGCCAGCCAAGGTGGAGCAGGGCGTTCGCGGTCGCTTCTTTCTGGCGCCTCTCGATAGTGCGGGCCCACCGGTTGACGATGTTGTGACGTTTGGCAGCGCGGAGACCGCGACGCGAGCGGCTTTGCGGGCCGCTGAGGAGTTCGCTGCAAGAGAACCAGCAGCCACCCCGGTGGTGCTGTTCTCACCGGGCGCGCCGGGTTTTGATCGGCAAGGCGAGTTCTTCCGACTGATCGCCGCCGAAGCGATGAACAATGTCCGGCGGGCCCATGGTTGAGGCCGTCCTCACACGGATGGAGGCGGGCGCATCTCGGCTCACACTAGGGCGGTTGGCAGGGTTCGACATGGCCCTGGTGTATGCCTTTTTGGTGCTGGGATTGTTGGGGCTGGTGACCAGTTTCGCCGCAAGCCCGGTGGCCGCCTATCGCTTGGGCATTGATGCGCCCTTCTACTTCACGGAACGGCATTTGTTGTTTTTGTCCGTTGCGCTGTTTGCTGGTCTAGGCGCGGCGTTCTTGAGCCCTGTTCAAGCCCGTCGCCTTGGCGTCTTGATGGCTTTCGGCGCTTTGGGCTTAGCGCTCATCACGCTGATCGTCGGTCCTGAGATCAAAGGCGCGCGGCGGTGGTTCTACCTCTTCGGCTTTGGCCTTCAGCCAGCAGAGTTTCTCAAGACCGGATTCGTTTTCTGTTCTGCCTGGTTCCTGTCCGCGGGCCGCGAAGATCGCTTTCCCGGCAGCATGGCTGCTTTGGGGCTCTATGCCTTCAGTGCCCTCCTTCTGCTAGCGCAGCCGGATTATGGGCAGTGGATGCTGCTTACCGGCATTTGGGCCGTGGTGTTCTTTGTGGCGGGGTGGAGCTGGGCCTGGATAGGCGGGCTGGGTACCGCCGCGGCGGGAGCGCTGGGCCTGGGATACCTGACCCAGTCCCATGTGCGTTCACGGATTGATCGCTTCATCAATCCGGAGAGCGGGGATACCTACCAGACCGACAAAGCGCTGGAGGCGATTTCTTCGGGCGGCGTGTTCGGCCATGACTTGCATGAGCTGCCAGGGGTCAAAGCCTCGTTGCCCGATGCGCAGACGGACTTTATCTTCGCCGTGGCGGTGGAAGAGTTCGGCTTGGTGATGGGCCTTTTGATCATTCTGCTTTTTGCCATCATCGCCGTCCGCGGCTTCTACGCAGCGCTCAACGCACGGGATACATTCACCCGCTGTGCCGTTGCCGGGCTGACCGCATCGCTGTCGTTCCAAGCGGCCATCAATATCGGCGTGAACCTCTCGGTGCTGCCAGCCAAGGGCATGACGCTGCCACTCATCAGTTATGGCGGCTCATCGCTGATCGCCACGGCGCTGACGGCAGGCTTCCTCTTGGCCCTGACGAGAAAGCGCACGCCATGAAGTTGGCGCTCGCGGCAGGGGGGACCGGCGGTCACATGTTCCCGGCGCAGTCTTTGGCCGAGGAAGCCAAGGCACGCGGCTGGTCCGTCCTTTTGCTCACCGACGCGCGGGGCAAGCGGTACACGGATGGCTTCCCTGCTGACCACATGGTGGAGCTGCAAGCCGCCAGTCCGAGCGCTCGCGGTCTCCTCGCCAAGGCAAAGGCCGCGGTAGCGTTGCTGGGCGGTATTCAGAAGGCTTCGGGCGCGCTGAAGCATTTCGAGGCCGATGCGGTGATCGGTTTTGGCGGCTATCCCTCGGCGCCCGCGATGCTCGCGGCGCAGAGGCGGGGCATCCCCACGGGTATTCACGAGCAAAACGCCGTGCTCGGACGGGCCAATCGTTTGGCCGTGGGCAAAGCCGGCTTCCTCGCCCACGGCTTCCCCGTTTTGGATCGCAGCCCCTCCGGTGTGCAGATTGTTGAGGTGGGCAACCCCGTTCGCCAGGCGGTGCATGACGCGACGATGGCGGCTTATGCTTCGCCGGAAAGTGGACCGCTAAAGGTGCTGGTCTTCGGCGGTAGCCAGGGGGCTTCGCTCTTTGCCCGGATCTTTGCCCCGGCCATGGCGGCCTTGCCGGCCCATCTGCGCCAACGGCTGCTTGTCACGCACCAGGTGGGCGAAGACGATCACGAAGCCGCAGCGGCGATCTACGCCGAGGCAGGGATCGAGGCTGAGCTGGCGCCGTTCTTCAAAGACCTTCCCGCGCGGATTGCTGGCAGCCACCTGGTGATCGCCCGGTCGGGGGCTTCCTCGGTGAGCGAGCTTAGTGTTATCGGGCGACCCTCGGTGCTGGTGCCGCTCAAGATCGCCATGGATGACCACCAACGCATGAACGCTGAGGTGCTGACCGAGGCGGGCGCGGCGGAGCGCATTCTTGAGGACGACCTCACCGTCGAGAGCGCCACGGCGACCCTGACATCTCTGTTATCCGAGCCGCAGCGTTTGACGGCGATGGCTGAGGCGGCAAAAGGCAGGATGGCGGCAGGCGCGGCTTCCACGCTGGCCGACCTGACGGAGAAGCTCGTCGCTGGCGATCTCTCCCGCTAGAGTACACACGAGTAGAGAGACCAAACGCCTGTGACGCCTCCAAACCCTTCCATTCGCTTGCCGTTTCCTGTTGGCCGGATCCACTTTGTGGGTATTGGTGGCATCGGCATGTCGGGCATTGCCCGCGTGATGAAGACCCTCGGCTATGAAGTGGCTGGCTCCGATATTGCTGAGGGCGATGCGGTGGAGCGGCTGCGCGCCGATGGGATTGAGGTGACGATCGGCCATCACCGGTCGAATGTTGAGGGCGCGGCCGCGCTCGTGATTTCCACGGCGATCCAGCCTTCGAACCCCGAGGTGGCAGCGGCCCGTGCTGCGCATATCCCGGTGGTGCGCCGCTCGGACATGTTGGCGGAGCTGATGCGGCTCAAGTGGAATGTCTGTGTGGCAGGCACGCACGGCAAGACGACTACCACGTCGATGATCGCGGCGTTGCTCGACGCGGGCGACCACGATCCGACGGTGATCAACGGCGGCGTGATCAACGCTTATGGCTCGAATGCTCGCCCGGGCGAGGGCGACTGGATGGTGGTGGAGGCGGATGAAAGCGACGGCACGTTCGTCCGTTTACCGACCACTGTGAGCGTCATCACCAACATGGACCCGGAGCATCTCGACCATTGGGGCGACTTTGCCCGCCTGCGCGAGGCGTTTGACCAGTTCATCGAGAACACACCGTTCTATGGCTTTGGCGTGGTCTGCCTCGATCACCCCGAGGTGCAGGCTCTGGTGGGGCGGATCACCGATCGGCGATTGATCAGCTACGGCATCAATCCGCAGGCTGATGTTCGGGCGGAGAACATTCGTTCGGAGCAGGGGGCGCAGGTCTTCGACCTTCACTTCCGGGATAATGCCGCGAGCGTGCACCGGTTGGAAGGCGTCCGCCTGCCTATGCCGGGACAGCACAACCTGCAGAACGCCATGGCCGCCGCGATTGTGGCAAGGGAGCTGGGTGTTTCGGATCAGCAGATCCTCGACGGCTTCGCCAAGTTTGGCGGGGTGAAGCGCCGCTTTACCGAGGTGGGAACCTGGCAGGGTGTACGGATTATCGACGATTACGGCCACCATCCGGTGGAGATCACGGCGACGCTGAATGCGGCTCGAGCGGCCACCGATGGCCGGGTGATCGCGGTCATCCAACCTCACCGTTATACGAGACTGCATCACCTTTTCGCTGATTTCTGTTCGTGTGCGAACGACGCGGATGTGGTGTTGGTTGCGCCGGTTTATGAGGCGGGTGAGAAGCCGATCGAGGGCGCCAGCGCTGCTGACCTGGTGCAGGGCATGACCCGCAACGGTCACCGCGATGTGCGCTTGCTGGACTGCCTGGACGGCTTGCCTGCCGCGGTGGCTGGCGAGGCGAAAGAGGGCGACTTGGTGCTCTGCTTGGGCGCGGGGGACATTACGCGGCATGCTCATGCGCTGCCTGGTAATTTGGCTCAGGCGGAGTGAGCGATCACAAACCACCCGAGTCGCGCGAACAGCGGATGGGCATCATCCTTATCTTCGTGGTCATTGGTGCTATTAGTAGCGTGATACTCGCATTCGGCCGACCCATGATCACGACACTTTTTCAAAACAATGCCGTGTTCGTATTAGTTGGGTTGGCGTGCGGCGCCATGATCGGATTTGGTGCTGCGTTTGAGATATTTGTGCAGGCCGGTTGGGATGAATTGCGTGGGAAGTATGATGAGGAAAATCGCAAGTGAATGCTGCTGCTCATGAAGATACACCGCTCGCCCCCTATACCTGGCTGCGGGTAGGCGGCCCTGCAGACAAGCTGTATCTTCCGAAGACTGAGGAAGAGCTTAGCGCTATCCTCGCCGCGATGCCTGCCGATGAGCCGCTGACGGTGATCGGTGTAGGCTCGAACCTTCTCGTGCGCGATGGCGGCATTGAGGGTACGGTGATCCGTCTTGGCCCAGGCTTTGGCAAAGTGGCCGTGGACGGACGAAAGGTTACCGCGGGTGCGGCGGCGCTTGATGCTAAGGTGGCGCGTGAGGCGGCTAAGGCGGCCGTGGGCGGCTTAGGCTTCATGGCTGGTATCCCTGGCACCATTGGCGGCGCGATGCGGATGAACGCCGGGGCCTATGGTGGTGAGACCAAGGACTACTTCGTCTCCGCCAGGGCCATCGACCGTAAGGGACGCACGGTGACGCTGACCGCGGATGACTTTGCATTCCGCTATCGCCATGCCGAGGTGCCGTCCGATTTGGTTCTCATCGAAGCGACGTTTGAAGGGATGGAGGCGGACAGCACCGAGCTCCTCGCCCAGATCGACGAGATCAAAGCCACCCGCGAGGCAACCCAGCCGATCAAAGAAAAAACCGGCGGGTCCA
>JABSRH010000158.1 GCA_013215175.1 Parvularculaceae bacterium
TCAAATCGATGAGCAAGATGCAGAAGAGCTCCGCCAGCTCATCGATCGACTGATCGAGGATGGCGCTCCCGGTTATGCGGTCGGCGTCGTCGTTGATGATGAGGTGGTGTTCACCCACTATGCGGGATTGGCCATTTTGGAGACACCCACGACCATAGGAGAACAGTCACGGTTCAACATCGCATCGGTGGCCAAACAATACACGGCACTGAGGATTTTGGAATTGGTTGAAGCAGGAAAGGTTGACCTGGACCAAGACTTTCGAACCTACCTTCCGGAGGCGATGCCAAACATTGAAGAGCGCGTCACCGTGGCGCAACTGCTCACCCATACGAGTGGTATTCGTGATGTTTATGACCTCTTCTTTCTAACGAACCAAACATGGTTCGAAGTCGATTTCGGCCCGAGGGAAGCCCGCGGATTGCTCAGCGCACAAACCGCACTGAATTTCGCGCCTGGTTCGGACTATCTTTATAGCAATTCTAATTATATTCTGCTTGCTGATCTTATTGCGGAGGTCACGGGCGAGCAATTCCCCGCCTACGCAACGGCGTTCTTGGCCGAGCGCGGGATGGAGGACAGTCTAGCACGACGCCGCTTTGGGTCGATTGTTCCGAACAAGGCGCGTTCTTACGGCAATTATGGTTCGGGTTGGCTACAAGACCCCGACATCGCCAACACCTACGGCGATGGCTTCATCTTTGCGACGCTCAACGATCAGATGCATTGGGAGAAGCAGGTTTGGGGTCATGGCCAGACCTTACCAGCGGCGTTGATCGATCGAAGCCAAGCTGCACTCGAAGAGGTGCCCTACAAAGATTATGGCTACGGACTGTTCCGCGGCTCCTATCGCGGCCTGCAAACGGTTTTTCACGAAGGGGCCACCAACAGCTTCAATTCGCATACGCTGCGGTTTCCCGAGCTGAAGACTTCCATCATCACCATGGGCAACACCAACCAAATTGGCGCCGTTGGCTTGGCCATGCGGGTGGCAGAAGACCTTCTGGAAGACAGCTTTCCCTCGGACCAAGTCTATCCCGATAGGCCGGACAGCGAGAGCAACTTCACCCGCCTCGAAGACTTCCTTGGCACCTATGAACTCGGTAGCGGGACTTTCATGAGTCTCGTCGTGCGTGACGGTGAGCTCTACCGAGAAATCGCGGGCCGCGATCCCGTGCGCATGGTTCCGGAGGCTGACAATGTCTTCTCTTATGAGACCGTCCCGTCACTGAAACTATACCTGACAATGACGCCGAGTGGACAGCCGGAGATTGGCCTCTATTCGTCCGAACAGGGGCCACAGTTCGGCACCTTCGTCGACCTGCGACCGATCCCTGCCGACGAGGATTACTTCGCGACGGTGGAGGGCGTGTTTTACAACGACGAGACCGATACCGAGATTATCCTACAGTATGCTGAAGGCAGCAACTTCACGATGATCAAGAACAAGCGCCCAAGAACCCTCGAAATGATTGGCGAAGATTACCTCATCTGGAACTCATACCGCATCCGGGTTTTGCGGGATGCAACCGGACGCGCGACAGGCTTGTCCGTGGATCGAGGCCGCATCAGGAACGTGGCGTTTGTTCGGATGGACAAACCGAAGCCGAGTGAGCGCATCCGCGCAGCCTGGGAAGGTTGGTTCGGCCGCTAAGCCAACCACAGCGACGCCCGCTCTAGGGCGTTGCTGCACAGGGCGACGACGTGCGGTTCGCGTCTATGAGCGGCCAATGGTGACACACTGACGAATTGAGGCGAGCATCCGCGCATACGAATGATCCGCTGTCAGCGGACAACAATAGACGGGAGAGCCCTTGCGCGCGTTGCCGCTGCGAATGGGTCTTTTTAGGGTGTGCTGCGGCACAAGCCCGTCCCACCGGGCCCGCGCGCGAGGACGACGCGTCGCCTCACTCTTCAGAACGGCCTAACTTCAAGCTCACGCCCCGAAGCGTCGTCTGAGCGGCAGCTAAGAGCCGCTCACGGACGATTACGCCGCCAACAAGCGTTCCGTAGACGAACCGGCCCGCCCCGTGGTTCTTGTTGGCGTGGGGAGTATAGCATGGTGTGGGCATGGGGGGATAAAGACAACGCTCAGACAGGTGCATTACGCTCGGTTTCATGCGCGCTTCGCTTACGCACCACAGAACTCACCCAGCATGCCAAGGTCACACGATCCTAGCCGCTAGCATAAGACTCGTTGACCAACTGCAGCACCCGCTCATACGCACTGCCAAAGTCGACCCGGGTAATATCTGCCAGCTTATAGATTTCGGTGTCTTGATGGAAATTTCCATCCGTATCAATACAGGTTAGATGAACGTCTTCATCAGTTATGTCCTGGATCTGACCAATCCAACACGAACCAGGATTCTTCTCTTCGAGATGGATCGTCGTCAGCTCTTGGTTCTGAGACCCAGTACAGAGAATGGCCTGAATTGATGATGGTTCAATCCCGCAAGCCGTCTGCCGTGCCGAGCCAGTCACGGCGATAGCTCTCTTCAGGAAGCCATCGCGTGGCGACGGAACAACCACATCAGTCACGTCCGAAAAACGAAAGCAGTTAAATCCATCAGGCCGACACGCATCGTCGAATATCTCAATCACAACGAATTCATCGCCACAGGCAATCACCCAGCCGTCGACCCATCCATCTTCAATACCGCCACGAAACAGTCGCACTATCGTGTCGGTGCCGGCTACCTTGGTAAGTTCTGATCTCATGACGATAGGTTTTTGCGGCTCACTCAAAGTCTGTCTAATAGATCGACATCGGTCGATTTCAGAAAAAAGGGCGGTCCAGATGGGACCGCCCTTCTTCAATTCAGCTGAGTAAGTCGGAGCTTACATCATGCCGCCCATGCCGCCCATGTCGGGCATCGCTGGGGCTGCGCCGCCGTCTTTCTTCGGCGCATCGGCGATCATGGCTTCCGTGGTGATCAGGAGGCCCGCCACCGAGGCAGCGTCTTGCAGCGCTGTACGGACGACTTTGGCTGGGTCGACGATACCGGCGCTGAGCAGGTCAACATACTCTTCAGTCTGAGCGTTGAAGCCGAACTTCGTGTCGTCTTGCTCGAGGAGCTTGCCAACGACGATCGAACCTTCGTTGCCAGCGTTCTCAACGATCTGACGCAGAGGAGCCTGGAGCGCACGACGGACGATGGCGATGCCAGCGTCTTGGTCAGCGTTCTCACCCGTCAGGCCGTCAAGCGACTTGGAGGCGTAGAGAAGAGCCGTACCGCCACCAGGGACGATGCCTTCTTCGACAGCAGCACGCGTCGCGTTCAGGGCATCGTCAACGCGGTCTTTGCGCTCTTTGACTTCCACTTCCGTGGCGCCACCGACTTTGATCACAGCAACACCGCCAGCCAGCTTGGCCAGGCGCTCTTGCAGTTTCTCACGGTCGTAGTCCGAAGACGTCTCTTCGATTTGTGCACGGATTTGTGCCGTACGCGCTTCGATGTCCGACTTCTCGCCAACGCCGTCGACGATGACAGTGTCGTCTTTGTTGATCACAACGCGCTTGGCGGTGCCGAGCATGTCGAGGCCAACGTTTTCGAGCTTGATGCCGAGATCTTCGGAAACAACCTGACCACCGGTGAGGATCGAGATGTCTTCGAGCATCGCCTTACGACGATCACCGAAGCCAGGAGCCTTCACAGCAGCAACCTTCAGACCACCGCGCAGTTTGTTGACGACGAGGGTAGCGAGAGCTTCGCCTTCGACATCTTCAGCGATGATGAGGAGAGGACGCGAGCTCTGAACAACCGACTCGAGGAGCGGCAGCATGGCTTGCAGGTTCGAGAGTTTCTTCTCGTGCAGCAGGATGAACGGGTCTTCCAGCTCAACCGACATTTTCTCCGCGTTCGTCACGAAGTAGGGCGAGAGGTAGCCGCGGTCGAACTGCATGCCTTCGACGACGTCGAGTTCGGTTTCAGCCGTCTTCGACTCTTCAACCGTGATGACGCCTTCGTTGCCGACTTTGTCCATGGCATGAGCGATCATTTCACCGATCGATGCTTCGCCGTTGGCCGAAATCGTGCCGACTTGCGTGATGCCTTGCGAACCTTCGACTGGTGTCGAGTTCGAAGCAATTTGGCTGAGCACGGACGATGTTGCGAGGTCGATGCCGCGCTTCAGGTCCATTGGGTTCATGCCAGCAGCAACCGACTTCGCGCCTTCTTTGACGATGGCTTGAGCGAGAACCGTTGCAGTGGTGGTGCCGTCACCGGCGATGTCGTTGGTCTTGGAAGCAACTTCCTTGACCATCTGTGCACCCATGTTCTCGAACTTGTCTTCCAGCTCGATCTCTTTGGCGACAGACACACCGTCTTTGGTCACGCGAGGTGCACCGAACGATTTTTCGATGACGACGTTACGGCCTTTTGGACCGAGGGTGACTTTGACAGCGTTAGCGAGGGTATCGACGCCTTTGAGCATGCGCTCACGTGCGTCGGCTTCGAAGCGAACTTCTTTAGCAGCCATGTTAATCTCCTAAATTCTGTATGGGAATGAATGCGTCTCGTCGGCTTAGAGAATGCCGAGAATGTCGCTTTCTTTCATGATGAGGAGGTCTTCGCCGTCCAGCTTGACTTCCGTGCCCGACCATTTGCCGAACAGGATTTTGTCGCCAGCGCTGACGTCCAGCGGGGTGATGTCGCCGTTGTCCGAACGGGCACCCGAACCCACAGCGACGACTTCGCCTTGCTGTGGTTTTTCTTTTGCCGAGTCAGGAATGATGATTCCGCCCGCAGTCTTCTCGTCCTCTTCGACGCGACGAACGAGAACGCGGTCGTGAAGTGGTCTGAAAGCCATGTTGCTCTCCAGATTTCAATGGTTTCTGTTCAATCACAGCCCCTTTTAGCACTCAGGCCCGGCGGCTGCTAATGGCCTATTTAAGGGATCCCAGCGCGACGTCAATAAGTCCGATCAGGTTGGGCAAAGAAGACGCGGGCGGGGCCTGGAAAACAGCGCCGCAAAGCGGCATGGCTGGGGTCATGAGCACGGAGAATGATACCCAGTGGATGGCCCGCGCCCTCGAATTGGCCGCGGAAGCCGCTGATTCAGGCGAGGTGCCGGTGGGTGCCGTGATTCTCGGGCCCGATGGGGAATTGCTGGCCGAAGCGCATAATGGCCCGATTGCTCGCAGCGATCCGACGGCGCATGCTGAGATCGTGGCGATCCGCAAGGCCGCGGAGGCGCTGGGGAACTACCGCCTCACTGGCTGCACGCTCTATGTGACGCTGGAGCCCTGCGCCATGTGCACGGGCGCCATCAGCCATGCCCGGATCGGCCGGTTGGTCTACGGTGCCTCCGACCCGAAGGGCGGTGCGGTGGCGCATGGGCCAAAGCTCTTCGAGCAGCCTACCCTGCACCATCGCCCCGAAGTGACGAGCGGGTTGATGGCTGATGAAGCGAGCGAGATGCTCAAGAGCTTCTTCCGCGCGCGGCGGAAAAAGCTCTGATGGCTCCGTGGACAACAAAGATGCTGACAAGAACGCGCATGGTTGGGATCGCGGCGTGTCTCACCTCGGCGATCCTGTTTGTCCTCGCGGCCAATTCCCGCCTGCTCTACCCATCCGCGGATGAGATGATTTGGTATGGCCTCGGCATCCGATATGATCTTGAGCGTGATCGACTGACACGCACGCGGCGCGACTACTTTGTGCGCCGAGAAGACTTTCTGCGAATCACGCAACAGCCAGTTGGCCGGGTGTTCAACTACCGCGAAAGCGCCGGTGACTTCCCGGGCGTCGAAGCCTTCCTTCAAAGCCAGCCGCGGGACGTCGAAATTCTTGTTCGCCAGCGAACCGTAAGAAATCACAGTCCGCGTGCCACAAACATTATCTACGGCCTCCGCGTGGAGGGAGAAGTCGTCAGGAGCTACGAGGCCGTCATAAAAGCTCGCAGCGACTGGGGTTGCTTCCGGCTTGGACTCTACAGCGTCTTATTGGGGTTGGCAGGCTTATACACACTGTTCCTGCCGACGCGGCGACAGTCACAGTAGCGACGACGGCTATTGCCGTGCCGCCAGTGTTGCGGTTTGCTTCAACCTGTAAAATTAGCTGCATTGAGCTGAATGCGGGTTGGGAGGCGTTTCATGGGTCTAAGAGTGTTGGCAGCAGCGGCGGCGACGTTGGTGCTGGCGGCTTGCGCTGCGGGCATTCCTAAAGACACGGCGTTTAGCGCTCAGGCCGAAGATGCGATCGTCGTTCTGCCCAACGCCACGGGGCATGTGCTGCTGACCTCCGTCGATCCTGTGACCCAACGAAAAGACGGTGTGTTCGAGGAATATCTGGACGTTTCTGGCAAGACGTTTGTGGTCCAGCGGGTGCCCGCCGGGACCTACATCTTCACCAGCCACTCCTTCTATTCGGACGCTATCCAGACGCTGAAATTCAATTGTCTCAACGATGCGGCGCCGGTGTTCGAGGTGAAAGCTGGCACCGTGAACTTTGCGCATATGGTGGACCCGGGCCGCTGGAATGGTCTTGGCCTCACCTTTGAGAAGTCCGAATGGTCAGCCAAGCTGGACGAGGCCCTCGCGCTCTACCCCAACATCGATGCTCCCGTGGAAGAAGCATCGATGGTGCAGATCGGCATCCCGGTCCCGAAGAAGGGCTATGGATGCATGGGCGACAGCTACCGCACTGTCGCCTCGATGCAGCCCTGACGTCAGGCCGAGGCTTCCTCGCGCGCGGACACGACCCGCGTGAGGACCAGTGCCGCAACAGCGCCGACAGCGGTGGCGACCACGCCGGCAAAGCCCGCTTGCATGACCAACGACAAGCCACTGCCCATGGCGACGATGTTGAGCACACCGCCCACGAGGCCAGCCAACACAGCGACCACGCCCAGGACCTTGCCCAGCGCGCCCGCGCGGCGGACCAGCTCAACGCCGAGGCCGAAGACACCGAACGCCGTGGCGGCCTTTCCAAAGAAAAAGAAGAAGAACGACAGCTCGACCACGGCGCGCCACAGCACGAGGAACTCCTCGCCGTTGGTACCGAAGCCTTTGAAGGCGCCGATGCCGATGGCCGTGGAGAGTAAGCCGCCCAGGCTGCCCAAGGCTATGGCGTTCCAGGAGGCGCGCTCCGACCCTGGCAACGCCGCCAAACCGAGGGCCGCGATGATACCAATGGCGAAACCAATGCTTTCGGTAAGCCAGACGGTGACGATATCGTCCCATCGCTCGGTCAAATAGACGGCGGGGCCCTCCTCGCCCGGCCCTCCCAGGAAGGTCATATAAGCGGCGGTGGTCACCACAGGCACGGCCAATCCTAGGCATACAAAC
>JABSRH010000159.1 GCA_013215175.1 Parvularculaceae bacterium
CGTGATGGCGGAGGCGTTGAGATCCCCCGCACTCACCCGATCAGCACCCCGGGCCCTCGCCAAACTCACCGGCACAGGGTTGGAGGCGGCACCATCCCCCATCCAGCGTTCGGCCCCATCCACCATGATCGGCGCAGCCTGCATGATCATGGGGATCGCACTGGACGCTCGTGTAGCGTCGAGCACCGATCCCGCGGTCAGCCAGACCTCCTGCCCCGTGGCGAGGTCGGTGGCCACGGCGCCCCACGGCGCGTCGAGGTCCTCGATGGCTTTGTCGGCGTAGCGGAAGGCCTCGAAAGCTCGGCTGGGATTGATCAGCCCGCCAGCGCCGATGGAGAGAGCGAACTGCCCGAATGCCCCCAAGGGCCCAATTTCTTTGGCCCAAGCGTGAAAGGCATCCCAAATATCGAGCCGACGGGCAGCGGACACCAACGCGCCCACGGAGCAGCCAGCCTCCACGTCGGGCACCATGCCCAACTCATCGAAGGCTCTCAGGACCCCCACATGGGCCCAACCCCGTGCAGCGCCTGAGCCCCACGCGACGCCAATTTGCGGAATTTTCCCTGTCACGCTGGCCTCAGGTTGCGAAGCGGCAGATAAACGATGCCGCAACGTAGGTTCATGGTGGGTTAACGCTGCCTTGCGGACGAGAATCGGTCAACGTTGTGGACCGGTTGGCCGGCGCCTTTCGCGCAGCGCAGGCTTAGTTGCTGAATTATTGATCTTTTTTGTGCGAGTAATGAGGGCATCATGGCCGACGCCGCCAAGAAAAAACGTTCCTTTCGTTTCCCGCTAGGCGTGAAGCGTGCGGTGCTTAAGCCTACTGCAGGTAGCGATGGGGAAAAACCGTCGCTGCAGTTTGAGCCTGGCGCCGACGGCGAGACCATGGAGAACGATTTCGACGCCATCCTGCAAAAGGTGATGGCGGCGACCGACCCGGCGAAATCCTCATTGAGCGATGAGGATAATCAACAAGCTGCGGCGATCGCTAAGCGGCTGGCTGAAGGCGGCATCAAGAAGTCGGCACCGGCGAAGCCTGCAGCGCCGGAACCTGCCGCTGAACCGCAAGTGGCTGCGAAACCGGCTCTCGATATCGACGACGATGATCTCGCTGAGCCAGCGGACATTCAAAAGCTCATCCAGGCGCGGGAGAGCATGGCTTCGCTGAAGCCCATCCAGCCCTTCAGTGATGAGCCACCGGCACCGTCCGAGAGCGTCATCAAGCCGTTTGCCGATGACGAGCCCGTGGTTGAAGAGCCCGAGCTGAAGCCGTTCGGCGATGAAGCTGAGGACGCTAAACCTGAGCTGAAGCCTCTGCCAACGGACGACGAGGAAGAGAGCGCACCCCTCGACACGGAGATGCTGCGTGCGCTGTTCGCTGATCGTCTCAACCCTGATCAGTTGGCTGATGATGACGACAGTGAGGACGACGAAGGTCCAACGTCGGGCGGCGGCGATGGTGGGTCATCCATGGCTTTCGCTGCGTCTCCACTGCCAGAGTCGGTTGATGAGCCGCCTTTACGTTCGCTCGCCGAGACACTCACACCTGTAGCGCTGTGGTTGAGCATCACGGCGCTCGTGGGGTCGTTGGTCTACGGCGTTTGGCAAGGCGGTGTCGATGTCATCGTGGCGGGTACGTTCGGTGCGGGCCTAGTGGTCTTCGCCACCATCTTGATCGCGGCATCCGCTAGCAAAGCCTACTCACCGATCCTGCTTGCAGGTTTCCTGTTCAAGCGCGTGTCGCGCCCCAAGGACGATGCGGTTGTTTTGGCAGGACACGACATTCTCCAGTCCCTCGGTTTGGCCGAGGGCATTATTGATGCCGACGCCGATGCACGGTTGGTTACCAGTCGCGACGGCGTGGTGGTCTATGCCAACGACGCTTACCTTCAGATTGCGGAACAAGCGGGCATCCGCGGCGCTACAGGACTGCCGCCGCGGATTGATCGGCTTTTCGGTCAGTCGGGCGTGGAAAGCTCCAAGATGTTCCGCCTCGCCAAGGCGTGCCGTTCGGGCACGCCGTGTGAGGAGGAAGTCACCCAGGCCATGGGTCGCTCCGCCCACGACGCTAAGGGTGAGCTGCCGGTTCGGCGTTTCCTTGTCAGTGTCCGGCCGATGCGTCCCGTCGGTGATGGTGAGGTCTATGCAGCTTGGCGTTTGCAAGAGCTCGAAGTGGCTCGTCAGCAAGACACACTGAAAGCGGCTTTTGCTAGCTTCCCTCGTGCGGTCGTGGCCGTGGAACGGTCCGGTTCCATCGCTTGGACCAACAATGCCGCCGACACGCTCTTCGGGACGAAGGCCGGCCAGCCTCTCGCCTTGTCAGACGTCGTCTTGGGCGAGGTGAAACCCCTCATTGGTCATCTGTGGGAACCCGCTGCCGAAGAGCACGAGGCGCGCATCCGAGATCGGGTGACCGGCGGTTCGACGAGCATCGACGTGGTGCTGACGCCATTCGTTAAAGGCGGCGCGGGCGAGGGCTTCATCTGCGTCGAGGTGGTGCCGAAGACGGCTGTCGCCTCTGACCAGGAGAGCTTGGCCGCAGGATCCGACCTCACCGACGCGCCGTTTGGCGTTGCTGTGCTCGAGGGTGATCCGTCAGCGGATGGCCGGGTGACCTACGTCAACAGCCTCTTCAAATCCTATTTCCCCGCAGCGAGCGATGGCGCACGCTTCCAGTCTGTCTTGTCAGGCCAAGCGATCAGTGAGCTGATGACAGCCCTGAAAGCGAAGCAACCGCAGAAGCCGCTCACCAAGCCCATCGAAGTCCGCGTGGGCGAGGGCGCTCAAGCGCACACGTTCCGCCTCTTCGCGCGGCCAGTACGGCGTCGGCGCGGTACCTATGGCCCACGCCAGACCGTGCTCTACGCCGTGGACATCACGTACCAGCGCCGCATGGAAGAAGACCATGTGCAGGGTCAAAAGCTACAGCAGATTGGCCAAATCGCGGGCTCGGTAGCGCATGACTTCAACAACCTCCTCGTGGTGGTAATGGGCTCAACGGAGCTTCTCATGCGGAACCACCCTGTGGGCGATCCGTCGTACAAAGATCTGTCGATGATCTACGAGACGGCGCAGCGGGCGCAGAACCTGACGCGCAATCTCTTGGCGTTCTCGCGCAAGCAAACGCTGAAGCCTGAGGTCTGCTCGCTGACGGAGCTCCTCAACGACTTTACGCCTGCCTTGAAACGCTACGTTTCGGAGAAGGTCAGCCTGAAGGTCGTGCACGGCCGAAATGTGCCTGAGGTCAAGGCTGACAAAGGGCAGATCCACCTGGCGATCATGAACCTGGCGGTGAACGCTCGCGACGCCATGCCTGGCGGCGGCTCGGTGACCATTGAGACGAAGCATATTCCGGGCTCGGACATCGCTGACTACGGCTACGAGGTGCTCGACGAGGTCGATCATGTTTTGGTCGAGGTGGCTGATACCGGTGGTGGCGTGCCAGCGGATATCGCTGAGAAGATCTTCGAGCCCTTCTTCACTACGAAGGGTGAGGGTCAGGGAACAGGCCTTGGACTTTCCACCGTGGCCGGAACGATTGCGCAAATGGGTGGCCGAGTCTTCCTGTTCAACCGCCCCGGTGAAGGCGCTACGTTCCGCATCTTCTTGCCTGCCGTTACAGAAGAGGAAGCGCAGCTGGCAGCAGAGCGTCGTGCCGCGGTTCAGAACGTCGACAACGAAGAGGCCGCTGACCCGACCGGAAAGGGCCGCATTCTCGTGGTCGAGGACGAAGATGGTGTGCGGAGCATCGTCGTGCGTGCTTTGGGCATGTGCGGGTACGAGATCGTCGAGGCCTGCGATGGCGACGAAGCCTTGGAGCTCATCGAAGAAGACGACGAGCGCTTTGATCTCGTCCTGACCGACATCATGATGCCGGAAATGGACGGCCCCACCCTCATCCAAGAGGCAGGCGACAAGCTAAAAGGCGCGAAAGTGGTGTTCATGTCGGGCTACGCCGAAGCGGCGATGCGCGAGAAGCTCAATACCATCGAGGGTGCAAAGTACCTGCAGAAGCCGTTCACGCTGACCAGCGTCGCCGCGGTGGTGAAAGAGTCGCTCACAGCGCGGTAAGTAGCCCTGGGTTCCCACAGGCCGTTCGCCGTCTATAAGGGCGGCACGGCCAGTTTTGGTTAGGGTCCCATGCTTGATATGACAGACGACGGCATCAATGCCTTGGTAGAAGATCTGTGCCTTGCAGCTCGCAAGGCATCGCGCGCTTTGGCCGTCTCGTCGCCGGAAGCGAAGGACCAGGCCCTGCGGTTGGCTGCCCAGCGATTGCGCGACCGAACGGCAGAGTTGGTGGAAGCCAACGCGGCTGACGTTCGCGACGTTGAAGCCGCTGGTAAGAGCGGCGCTTTTGTCGACCGCCTCCGGCTGACGCCAGAGCGTGTCGAGGCCGTTGCCGTGGCGCTGGAAGAGATCGCCGAGCTGCCCCACCCCTTGGGCCGAACCTTAGCGAGCACCACCCGCCCGAATGGTCTCGTGGTGGACCGTGTCGCGGTGCCCATCGGCGTGATCGGCATGATCTACGAGAGCCGACCCAATGTTGGTGCCGATGCCGGCGCGCTATGCTTGAAGTCTGGCAACGCTGTGATCTTGCGCGGCGGTTCTGAGAGTGCGCGATCAACCGAGGTGATTGTCGGTGCTCTGCAGGAAGGCATCGCCCAGGCTGGGCTGCCCGCTGAGGTGGTTCAGAAAATGCCGACCACGGATCGTCGTGCGGTAGCGTCTCTGCTCGGCGCTGTGGGACTGGTCGATCTCGTTATCCCTCGCGGCGGCAAAGGGCTCGTGAGCTTGGTGCGCGATCAAGCCCGAGTACCGACGCTGCTGCACCTCGATGGCAACTGCCACACCTACATCCATGCGGCGGCTAACCCCGAGAAGGCGGCGGCGATCGTGAAGAACGCCAAGCTGCGACGCACAGGCGTATGCGGCGCAACGGAAAGCTTGGTGATCGATCGGTCGATGCTCGCGCACCTACCGCTCATCATTGATGGCCTGGACGGCTGCGAGCTGCGGGGTGATGAAGCTGCCCAGGCGGCTGACCCTCGTGTTGGCGAGGCTAATGAAATCGATTGGTCAACGGAGTATCTCGAAGCAGTTCTGTCCATCAAGACCGTGGACGGTCTCGACGAGGCGTTGCAGCACATCGCGACGCATTCGTCATCACACACCGATGCGATCGTCACTGAGGATGAAGACGCAGCGACCCGCTTCTTGGCCGATGTCGACAGCGCGGTCGTCATGCACAATGCTTCGACCCAATTCTCCGATGGCGGAGAATTCGGTATGGGTGCTGAAATCGGCATCGCCACAGGCCGTATCCACGCGCGGGGTCCGGTGGGCCTCGAGCAACTGACAACCTTCAAGTACACCGTGCGCGGTACGGGCCAGATCAGGCCCTAGGCGCTGCTTGGGGCTGGCCACAACACACGAGGCCCAGGGGATGCCGTTATGAACATCGAAGCCATGATCTCTCTTGGTGCTTATTTTGTCCTGATGCTGGCCATTGGCTTCTACGCCTATCGCAACAGCACAGAGGATAGCGCCGGGTACCTCCTTGGTGGGCGCAAGCTTGGACCAGCCGTCGGCGCCTTAAGCGCGGGCGCCTCAGACATGTCAGGCTGGATGCTGCTCGGCCTGCCGGGCGCTGTGTTCGTCTCCGGCTTGTCCGAGGTGTGGATAGCCATCGGCTTGGTCATCGGGGCTTTCTGCAATTATTGGCTCGTGGCGCCTCGCTTACGAGTGTACACGGAGAAAGCTGACGATGCGATCACCATACCGGATTTCTTTGAGAAGCGCTTCGACGACCCCACGCGCGCGCTGAGGGTGCTGTCCGCTGTCGTCATCATCATCTTTTTCACGGTGTACACGTCGTCTGGTCTTGTGGCTGGAGGTAAGCTCTTCGAAGCCAGCTTCGGCCTCGATTACGGCCTAGGGCTGCTGATCACGGCAGTTGTGGTCATTGCGTATACGGCCATTGGCGGCTTTTTCGCGGTGTCCCTGACGGACTTTGTCCAAGGGTGCATTATGTTCATCGCGCTGGTTCTGGTTCCGGTCGTAGCGGTGCAAGTTATTGGTGGATGGGGAGAAACTGCGAGCGTCCTGACACAGAAGAACCCCGCGATGCTCAGCCTGTGGCAAGCGGCTCTGCCGGATGGCGGTGCGCAGGCCGTCTCAATGGTTGGTCTAATTTCGCTGATGGCCTGGGGCCTTGGCTATTTTGGTCAGCCCCACATCATCGTCCGCTTCATGGCCATTCGTACCGTGAAGGACATCACTATCGCTCGCCACATTGGCATGAGCTGGATGATCATCACGCTGATTGGTGCTGTGGGTGTTGGCCTTGCAGGTGCGGCGTATACGCTCGAAAATGGTGAGGTTGTCGCGTCGTATCTGTCGCAAGAAGGCCAGAACCCAAGTTTCGACGCAGAGACGATCTTCATCCTGCTGAGCCAAATCCTCTTCCACCCCTTCATCGCCGGGTTCCTCCTGGCGGCTATCCTGGCCGCCATCATGTCCACAATTTCAAGCCAACTACTGGTTTCATCAAGTTCGTTGACGGAGGATATTTATCGCGTGTTCGTTCGCCGCGGCGCCACCGACAGCGAACTGGTCTTGGCTGGCCGTCTCTGCGTCCTCGCTGTGGCCGTGGTGGCCATGCTGCTAGCGCTGGATCGTTCGAGCAACGTTCTTGACTTGGTATCGAACGCTTGGTTCGGCTTCGGTTCGGCCTTCGGTCCCTTGGTCCTGCTCAGCCTCTATTGGTCACGGATGACGTGGCAGGGTGCACTCGCTGGCATGCTCACAGGGGCCGTCGTCGTGCTGGTCTGGGTCTATGGACCCCCAGCCCTGCTTGGTGATCTCCGCGGCCAAGTTGCGGCGATCATACCCGGCTTCGCGTTGTCCATGGCGGCCATTGTCGCCGTGAGCTTGGTGAGCAAGCCGATTGCCCACAACCTATTGGCGCGTCACCGCGAGGTGGAACAGGCTGTGAGCCCCGTTAGGCGATAAGCTTGGTACCGCCGACTGACATTTCTTCCGGAATCACTGCATCGCGCAGAGGCATTTCCGCTCATCGGCACTAAGTTGCTGATAAGGGGCACAGGCTTTGATGGTCTCATTCATCTGGGAGGCGCGTATGGAAAGCTCATCAG
>JABSRH010000016.1 GCA_013215175.1 Parvularculaceae bacterium
AACGTTTGCGCGCGCCTGCATCAAGCAGCGGTATGCCGCTCACCTTGGTGAGCAGCAGCAGCACGAAGAACGGCGATATTAGCGTGATCCACAGCCCACCCGTCAGGACAGGGATGGCTACGATCGCCATGCCGAACCACAGCACGATCTCGCCGAAATAGTTCGGGTGCCGCGACCAGGCCCAGAGGCCGGTGGTGATGAACTGGCCATCGTTCGCTGGATCTTTGCGGAAGGCACGCTTTTGTCCATCAGCAATCACTTCGATCAGGAACCCAGCAAGCCATAGACCACCGCCCGCATAGAGGAAGATGTCCGCGGGCTGAGACTTTGGGCCGGTAATGATCGCCAGTGCTGCGGCAGCCGTTAGCAGGCACCAAAGCGCCTGGATGCTCCATGCTGCGAGAAAGCGCAGGGGATTGACCTTGATCTCGGCAAAGCGGCGGTCGTGACCGTCTTGCTGGATCCGTGCAAAGAGGAACAACCCGAGGCGAAGGCACCAAATCGCCACCGCCGCTGCGGCGAGCTTGGCCCGCAGGTCCAGCGAGGGCGCAAGGCTCACGGCCACACCGATCATCGTCAGATAAGTGATGGAGCCCGTGAGGTCGTAGAACTTCTCTGAACGGGCGATAGCCGAAGGGATGAACACCAACCAATTGATAGCGAACGACAGAAACGCACACAGCAAGAAGAGCGTGCCGGTATAAAACGGCAAGGAGACCTCGACGCTGCTCAGGCTAGCAGTCCAGGCGACGCCATAGCCGATCAGCGCGGTCACCAAGGCGACGATGATACCTCGGATGGATTTCATCGGTCGACACCCACCACGAACGAACAATTCGTTGTGCCTGAGCCACCCACATTGAAGGTGCCGATGTTCTGTGCACCTTCCACTTGGCAATCTCTGGCGGTGCCGGTCACCTGCTTGGCCGCGTCGAGCAACATCCGCACGCCGGTGGCGCCCACAGGGTGGCCTATGCCCATCAGACCACCTGACGGGTTCACGGGGATCGAGCCGCCATGCGCGATCCGACCATCTTCGATGGCCTTCCACGCCTCCCCGGGGGCGGTGATGCCAAAGTGCTCGATGGCCACATATTCGTTCACGGTGAAGCAGTCGTGGGTCTCGATCGCGTCGAGATCCTCCGCACCCTGGATACCTGCGCGCCGGTAGGCGTCGGTGATCGCCTTGCGGGTCCACGGGAGGAGGTAGTCGGCCTCGCGACTATCCTCGAGTTTGGTGGCCATCAGCATCGGCGCGGTGGTGTGGCCCCAGCCTTTGATCTTGGCGAAGCTCTCTAAAGGGCGTCCAACCTTCTTGGCGTGCGCGGCAGCGCGCTCTTCGGAGGCGAGGAACACTACGGCGGCACCGTCGGTGATCTGGCTGCAATCGTGGCGCCGCATCCAGCCTTCTACCACGGGGTTCACCTCGTCGTCTTCGGCAAAGTGCTCATCCGTCAGTGTCCAACCGCGGGTCTGGGCGAGGGGGTTTCGCTTGGCGTTGGCGAAGTTGATCTTCGCGATCTCGGCCAGGTGGTCATGATTGAGGCCGTGCCGGCGATCCACTTCTTCGGCCATGTCCGAGAACATGGCGGGCCAGATGAAGGTGGCGTCCTTGGCCTCTTCGCCGACCCAAATGGCCGCACCCAGATTGTCTGCTGCGTCCTTACCCGGAACATTCCGCATGAACTCGATGCCCACGACGCAGGCCAGGTCATAGCGGCTGCTCTCGAGGTCTGCCATTGCGGCGAGGGCAGCGAGGGAGCCTGACGCGCACGCGCCCTCGTGACGGGAAGCCGGAACGCCCGCGAGGTCGGGATGCACGTGGCCCATAAAGCCGCCCAGCATGCCTTGGCCGGTGAACAGCTCTCCCACGAAGTTGCCCACATGGGCGACCTCGACATCCTTCGGGTCGAGTGAGGCATCGTCGAGGCCATGCCTCACGGAGTCCGCGAAGAGGTCAAAGATCGTCAGATCTTCGCGGTTATAGTTACGGGCGAAGTCGGTCTGGTGACCGCCGAGAATGTAAATGTCTTTGCTCATCGTTAGTTCCTAAGCTGACAGCTCGTCCGCGTTCGCCCAAACGGCGTGGGTACCACTACAAATGCGATGGGGGAGAAAGATCCTGCAGAGAGGACCTTTTTCGATATCCTTAGCATCGAGAACGACGCACTCGGATCGATCTGTGTTCATATCGGAGATGAAGCTGACCAAGTAACCGTCATCCTCGCCCGTTGCCCCTTTGCGCGGAATGAAAGGGGCTTCGGACCCAAAGCGCTGATCACCGAAGTGGAGCTTTTGGACCCCGCCCGTCTCAAGGTCGTGCTTGATCAACCCATTGAACAAGAACCAGCCTGGCTCAGCCGTCGCGGAGTAGGCGTAGCGGTTCTTCCGTCCGAGATATTGCGGGTTGATGGTGCCGAACTCGACATAATGGTCCTGGTAGAGAGGTTCTTCCTTCGTCTCACCCGTCTTCAAATTGAATCGCCAGCGGTGCAGGTGCGGCTTGAAGGAATGATAATCGAGGCCCGCTGCCATGATGCGGTACTGTGGTGGCACGGTGTCGATCGGCTCTGGCCACGGGGCGTTCTGGAAATATCCCTCGAGCACGATCTCGTCGCCCTCTTCGTAGCAGTTCGTGTAGTGAAGGACATAAGTGGGATCGGCTTCGAACCACTTGATGTCCTCGGGCTGGCCATAACGCGGGATCACCGCAAAGCGCGACTTCAGCTCGGGCTTGTAAACCGGTACGTAGAAATTGTTCTGCAACGCTTCGGGTGCCCAGAAGAGGGGGAAGTCGTTGAGGATCGAATAGTTCGGCGTGAAGGCCATGTCGTGGGGCAAGCGCCCGCCGGGCAACTCGACAGGGATATAGTGCTTGAGCTTATTGTCAGCGCCCACCACGCCATAGTGCATATAGGGCGCATGCAGAGAATAGTTGAAGAACAACAGCTCGCCCGTTTGCGGGTCCACCTTCGGGTGGGCAGAAATGCCATCAATGGGTGTCCAACCTTCGATGCCCAGCGTGTCGAGATTCTCGGCGTCGAGGCGATAGCCTTCGCCACACTGCCAGAACGTCGAGAGGATGGAGCCGGCATGGACGATCACGTCGGTGGACGAGCTGTCTTTGATATAGCCGTGGGCGCCCCAGCCGTTGCGCTCTGACTTTTGCGGGTTGCCGGTGAAGCCAATCCACAGAGACCGGCCAGCCTCCTGTTCAGCTTCGAAGCCACGTGTACGGATGAAGCGGTTCTTGTAACTGGCCTTGCCGCCCGAGAACTTCATCATGTGCAGCATGCCGTCCCCGTCGAAGGGGTGGTACTTGCCGATGGCATCGTGCACCGGGTTTTCGGTGTTGCGCACATAGATGCCGTCGAGGTCGGCGGGGATCTCGCCGATCACCTCCATGTCCTCGGCATCGTACTCGTCAACGTTCGGCGTCCAGGCACCGTTGAGGTAAGGGTGGTCGGAGGCGCTCAGCGTGGCGGGCACGCGGCGGACTAATCGTTCCATGTTTTCCGTCCCGATATCGGTTTTTCTTTGAGCGTATGCCCAAGCGCCGAGGCCCGTCAAACGCGGTCCAGAACGGAAAACCCGATCACCCTCAATTGGGGTGTAGCCCCCATACAGCTCCGGCGAGCACTCCCGTATTTCTTCTTCATCGGCGGCCGATCAGCGGCCCCCAAGATTTCGGGAGAACGACAATGCGGACGACGATGCTTCGTAAGAGCGTGCTGGCCATGGCCGGTGTAATCACCCTCAGCGGTTGTGCTGCTGGCAGTGGCCCGATGGGCGAGATGATGGCCTCGGCCATGGGCATCCCTGTGGTGGATGCCTTCTTGGAAGACAAGCAGATGGTGCCGATGACGGCGAGCCAGCCCATCGACGGCATATGGATGATCGACAATATCCAAAAGCGAGTCCGCTTTGAGAGTGGTCGCGCCTACGCTGTGGAAGGCTGGCTGCATGCGCTGAGCCTGAAGGTCCAGCCGAACATGGTGGTTGTGAAGGACGTGGTGCAAACCCGTGCCGGTGAGTGGCAAGGCCAAGACCTGCCGCTGATGGGCAAGGCGGTCTACACGCTCCAGGCGAACGGCAAGATGGTCGGCGTCGTCACCGGCATGACCGGGCGCCAGACGCTCGTCCTGACACCGATGGCGATGGACAGCCCCGCCGCTTTCGCTAGCGCGATGCAAGAAGCTGGGCACTCGCCCACCGCGGTGCGGGTCGCTCAGGCTTTGCCTCCAGAAAGCAGCTATCGGCCTCCCGCTTACCAGCCACCAGCGCCGGTTCAGCAGCCACCCGTGAACCCAACACCCGCTCCGACGCCTACGCCGGTGGAAGAGGAACCTGAGACGCCATCGTCATCGGACGAATGCGTCACCGTCGGCTTCGACGCTGATGGCAACCCGATCTGCGCCTAGTCAGATCAACGTAGACGGAAGGATAGGACCATGAAGAGCCTCAAGACACTTCTGACCGCCAGTACCTCGATCGCGCTCGCCACCGCTGCGGCGGCCAGCGCGGCCACCCCTCCGGGCAATGCCAACTGCACCATGACGAGGCCCATCATCCTCGACATGACTGTCACCGGGCCCATGGCCTGTGAGGCGGGTGATGTTCGGTGCCTGGTGGACAAGAACGAGCGGCTTGGCCGTGCTTTGAAGCTAGGCCTTCCTTCCGCCTGCCAGAAGAACATCGACGTCTATGTTCCGGGCACGAATGCTGAGGATGGTAGCTGGAAACAGTTCAACCACATGTTCAGCAAGGTGAACGGTCGCGGCCACGTGGTGATCAAATACAGCCAAGCCACACTGCTTGATGCGGGTGCCTATGATCAGTCGACTGCCGATGCCTTCAAATCGCTTTCTCAAGCGCTGATGGTGATCAAGTCAGAGTTGGACCCCGAAGATGTCGATGTCTTCGGCCATTCTAAAGGCTCGCATGCGGTGGCTTTGGCCGCGCAACACAAAAGCAGCAAGGTGAACTACGCCCAGTTCTTTGCCTTCGCTCAACCGGGGCGGACCGCGGTCGATATGGATGGCAACGGGCCAATGAAGGCGGCGAAGCTGGGCAAGGCGGGCTATATCCACAAGATTCGTGACAACCTTGTGGGCATCACGTTCAGCAATGATGAGGTTTATGAATACAAGGGCTTGGGCACGTCTGGCCTCGTCATGCCCGAGAGCTGGGCCTTTCCTGGCAACATCAACACCACCCGTGCTACGGGCACGGTGAACCCAGCGGCTATCCGTATTGACCATCACAACAACTACGGTGGTCTTTATACAGATGGTGTCCAAGGCAATGACCCCATGGCAGGTCAAGGTACGGTGAAGGCAGGCTTCCCGTACTGCGCCACTGGCAGCAAGAAATCGCTGAAGATCACCGAATGGTGGGGCTGCTCCAAACGTGCTTACACCTACGTTCCTTGGTTCTGGGGCAATGCCGAGTGTGAGGCCGCAGCTTACCGGGTGATGAACAGTGATGTCGGCAAGAAGGTCAAAATTGGTGCTTCAGGGCCTCGCGGTCGAGGCTGCAGCGAAGGCAAGCAGGAGATCAAGGCGAGCTTCCGCGTAAAATACAAGATTAACGTACCTGACGACAAAGACTGTGACTACCGCCTACGGATGAAAATCCAGTCGCCCGATGGCAAGACGCATATCACGAAGTTCTTCGACAAAACCTTCGACAAGAGCACCTCGGGTTCGTGGAAGTACAACGTCAGCGAGGCTGAGTTCAAAGCCTACAAGCGAAGCGACGGGATCCCGGGCAACTTCCGCATCCGCTTTGATGCCGAGATGCTGGAAGACGAGGGCTGGGGCGATTGTCAGGGCGTGACCACCGCACGGGCGCTGATCCGCTATGTCAAGGTGCGGTACAAGCATCCGGTCACCGGCAAAGAGGTGGTGGAGTTCATCGTTCGCGGTGGCGAGGAGGGTGATAGCTACCTCCTGCAACGGATCACTGGTGACGAAAACGTCGCCTGGAAGCGAGCCAAGAGCGGCAAGTCGAAGGACACCTGGGATCTCTACTGGGACAAGAGCGACCGCGCACTGAAGATCTCCGGCATGGCCAACGATGGGCAGCACGGCGCGTTCTACAAGCAGGTCTACCTGTTCGACTGATGTACGGGGATCGAGGGGTAAGACGGAGAGGAGGGGCGCGAAGCCTCTCCTCTTTTCTGCCTTTGGGCATAGGGAAACACGCGAAACGCTGATATCTAAACCTCTGCATGAAGGAAGCCGAGGAACGATTTGGTGTATCGCGTTGTTGTTGCTGATGATCACGCGATCGTGAGAGCGGGGACCATCGCCATCCTCAAGGGTCTACCTGACGTTGATGTGGTGGCCGAAGTCGCCGACGGCCTGTCCGCGATCGCTGAAACCAAGCGGCACAGCCCTGATTTGCTGGTGCTCGACGCTGCGATGCCCCACGCTCGTGGCATCGAAGTCTTCGCCGAAGTTCAGCGCTGGACCCCCGATACCAAGGTCGTTTTGCTCACCGGTTTTACCAGTGCGGGCATCCTAGCCGATTGGCTGGAGGCCAAAGTGGATGGCGTCTTGCTCAAGTCATGCGACCCTGACGAGATGGCGCAGTGCTTTCAGACCGTGCTCGCCGGCGGTCAGTTCGTCGCAAAGGCCGCGCAGGACATCGTCAGCGAAGTCTCCGAATTCCAGAGCTTCACGGCCCGAGAGCGCGAGGTGCTGTCCCTTGTCGCCATGGGCCATCAGACTGTGAACATTGCCGAGCGGCTGAACATCAGCCCCAAGACGGTTGAGAAGCATCGCGGCAGTCTCATGAATAAGGTAGGCGCCAGCACCGTCGCTCAGCTGATCGCCTACGCTCTTCGCGAGGGCCTGCTCGAAGAGCATCGTCAGCTTTGATGATGGTGCTGCAGCGAATGGGGCTTACCCCCCATAGCGGCATGCGCAGACCTATGGGAGATGACGTCACATGACCCAGCGCTCGTCATTGCCCCTCTTCGGTTCGTTGCCGGTTCCGCTACCCTACGCGAAGCTGCTGTTAGCGACGATTATGGCGATCGTCCTGTGCCTCTGGATCGGCTCGTACAACAACCGCGCTAACTTCATTGATAGCACCATGGTGCTGCCGGACGATGAACGCGCAAGCGTCTTCGTTGGTGCCTATGCGGAGTATATCGAAGAGACGGATGGCACTCTGGACCTCCAGGCCGTCCAAGCTCGAGAGGATTGGCAGAAGGTTGAGCAGCGCTTCATCAGCTTTGGCGGGATTACCAAACCGGTTTGGGTTCGCGCTCGCTTAGCCAATCCGTCGGACGAGCCCGTCACCGTGCGTTTCGATACTCGACGCGTGGCCTTCAAAGAATTCGCCATCACCCTCTCGAACCAAGCCATGGGGCAAGAGCGCACGATCCTCGACTATCGCTATGAAGATCCGTTCGCGGATCGCCCCGTGCAACATCGTATGCTTGTCGCGGACGCTGAGCTGGCCCCCGGTGAAGAGGTTTGGGTCTTCATCCGTTACCGAGGGATTTACAACTCCGTGCTGCCCCTGCGCGTAGCCACGCCTGACGCCTTCGAGAAGGCCGACAAGCACGAGATGTTCTGGTCGGCGCAGTTTTACGGCGTGTGCTGCGCGATGATCTTTCTCACGCTGCTGACGTCTCCGTTGATCGGCTTCCGGTTGAGCATCAGCTTCGGGGCCTTCCTTCTGACGGGGCTGCTGACGACCCTATCGGTGGAGGGCTACATCGACCAGTTCGTGGTGCCCGTGAAAACCGGCATGGCCCCGCGCGTCACGGACTGCATTTACCTTCTGCACTATTGCTCGATCCTCTTGTTTGGAAAAGAGGTTTTCAACCTGAAGTCCTATGGCACAATCCTCGACAAGGCGCTGACCTACGCCATCGGCGCGGGCCTCGTGTTGTTCGTGGTGCACCTGTTCATCGGCATCAATGAGCGGAGTGTGTTTGTGCCCCTCGCCCTGGTCCTACGTGCCGTGAGCTTGATCTTGCTCACCGCGGTAGGCGTCTGGGCGACGTTGAATGATCAGCGCGGCGCCACGGCTTTCACCGCCAGCGCGATGCTGATCGCTGGGGCGTCGATCTACATGGTGGTCGACGAGACGTTCGGCTATTCCATCGGCGGCATCCCCACCACCATGCGCCTCCTCATGACGCTCGAAGCCATGTCGTTTGCCATCGCCATTACCTTGAGTGTGGTGAACCTCAAGCGCGAACGTGACCAAGCCGTCCAGGCTGACCTTCTTGCCACCAAAGAGAAGCTTCGTCTGTCAACGGAGCTTCAGCAAAGTCGAGAGGCCTACGGCAAGGCGCGCGACCAGGCGGGCCAGTACCTCGAACGCCTGCGCTCGGTGGGCCACGATATCCTTCAGCCCTTGGCCTCCCTACGGGCCACGTTCAAAGCCTTGCCTGCGCAAAGCGTCGCCGAGGGCGCGAGCATCGATGAAGCCTTCAACTACCTTGAATCCCTCGCGCGCGACGGCAACCGCGATAGCTCACATCACGCTGAAGCCGCCCAGGCTCAAGAGACCAAGACGCCGGTGCGGCGGGTGCTCTCTTCCGTCGCGGCGATGTTCCGTGAGGAGGCCGAGGCCAAGGGTCTGACGCTTGAGGCTTCTATTGACGATGCTGGTTTTGAAGTGGCTGATCCGGTACCATTGATGCGTGCCGTGAGCAATTTTGTCGCCAACTCTATTCGCTACACGGATCAAGGTACGGTTACGCTGCGATGTGAACCCACAGATGTTGGTCTTCTGATCCGGGTGCAAGACACCGGGCGGGGAATGTCCGCAGGCGAGCTTGCCCGCTTCCGCCTGCGCCACGAGAAGTCGGCGCAATCGCCCGGAAGTGGTCTGGGCCTAGCCATTGCACAGGATGCAGCGGACCAACTGGGCGCAGTGCTGGAGATCGTGAGCGAAGTCGGCGCGGGTACCACCGCGTCGCTTTCTCTACCGATGGCGGCAAAAGGCTCAGTGCAGGTCAAGCAACCGGCGGTTGGCTAATCCGTGGGGGATTAGAAAGACGAGGGGAACCCGTCGCCCTTGGGGCTAGGCGACGGGCCCTCGACACTCAGCCGCCCCAATTCTGGGGCGCTGGGGGAAGCGCCGTTGATCAAAGGGCGGGCTGAGCTCGAGCCGCTCGGGTCGGGAAGACCGGTACAGAGCGGATCACATACATAGGGATGAAATCCCGTTTGTGAATACCCCAATAAGGGGTGGTGAAAAAGCGCAGGCAACCGACCTTGCTGATCTTTTAGAACCGCTTGCGGATCTCAATCTCGAAGACGCGGCCTAGCGGATCGATCAGATCGGGCTGGAAGCGCACGGGGATGTCGCCGTTGCCGTCGCGCACCTCCACTCGTGCATTGAACATGTTGTCCACGCCAAACACGACCCGCGTATCGCGCAGCCATGGGGCTCGCTGCATCACCGCACCAGAATAACCGAGGTCATACGCCAACCGGATGTTCGACACCGCCAGATCAGAGAATTTGAGATCGTCGCCACCCGTCAGATCACCGCGTACTTCGGTACTGCTGCGCCACGACGTCCGGGCAAAAACACCGAGGCCCTTGTTCCAGCGCCGATAGGACAGCTCAACCCGGTGGGCTGAGACCCCGCCCGTGTCGCTGATCGCTGAACCGTTGAGGAGGTCCAGTTCTGGCAACCCTTCTCGGATGAGAATTGTGTCCTCGAGCACCCATGTGTGGAAGAGCGAGATGAACCGCCGACCTGGCCGTCCAGAACGGGTAGGCTGACGGTTCACTTGCCGACGTTGCTGGCCTTGCTGAGCCTGTTGGCCGTCAGCCGTTGGCGGGCCTCCCGGCCGACCCGATTGAGGAGCGCCCGATGCTTGCGGAGGGCGGCCACCGGATGGAGCACCGGCGCTTGGCGGGCGTTGCCCCGTGACGCCAGGTGGCGGGCCACCTGATCCGCTGCCACGGCTAACACCGGGTGGGGGACCACCCCGGCCACCACCCCTTGATACGCCAGGAGGAGGACCGCCGCGACCGCCGGGTCGTCCGCCGCGTGACAATTGCTTGGACCAATTGATCCCAGTACGGATTTGCCGCTGGCGACTCTCGTCGAAATTCACCGGGCGCCGGTCGATCGACAACAGGTTGCCGTCAGCATCACGCCGGAAGCGGTCAGCAAAGGCGGCTTCCACTTCGGCGGTCAGGGCCGGAAAACCGCGCGCTTCGTCCTGCAAGAAAGACTGCGTGTAGTCGACGTTGAAGGTGACCTCTTGTTTCTCAAAAGGTTTGTACTGAACGCCGAGCTTGCTGACATCTCGGCTGTCCGCGACCAAATCAGGGTTGCCGCCCGACACGTTGGTCACCAGCACGGTCTCGCCCGAGGTGAAGTCGAACACGCGAACGTTGGGTGTCTCTAGCGTTGGGTCACCCAATTGGCCGATGGACGGTGCGCCTTCTTCTCGGGTGTGCGAACCAATGACGCGCAGCCTTTCAGTGGGCTTCCAAGTGAAACCACCGCCCAGCGTCGTGAGTGTGCCAAAGTCCGAGAGATCCCGAACGTTGACGTTGGCGTTCAGAGAAAGATCGCCAAAGCCGCCTTCCTCTTCGGCGAACAGCACCGGGACATCGACATTCCACTGTGCTGATAGCGTATCGCGAGAGAGCGCCGAGTCGGTCACGACACCTTCCAGGTCCGTCGAGACGTCCTGTTCACGGGTGCTCGCACCGAACTGGGTCGTCATGGTGACGTCACCGGCGGGCAGCTCAAAGGTCTTCGCGTTGATGACTAAGTTCGTCGAAGCCGTCCGTGTACGGGTCTCGTTACGCAAATGCCTTAGGTCGAGCTGACCTGACAGCACGGCAAAGGGGTCCGCCCCGCCGTCCACCGCTAGCTGCAGAGGAGCCTCGTCCACGCCCAACTGTGTCAGCGTATCCGTTTCGACATCCTCGTAGGAGGCGGTGAACGTCCAGTTCGTGCGCCCTGGCTTCGAGATGATGGACGCGCCCAGCGATAGAGTGTCGGACTCGGTGTTCTGCCTCAGGGCACCTCGTTCCGGAACCGCAGCGTAGAGTGTCAACCCATCCGCAAACGGTACGAATGGATTGCTGGCCGGAAGGTCAAGCGCCACTTCGGGTTGCCCGAGTAGGCGAAGGCTTTCGCTATGCTCGATCTCGCCCGTCAGTGTCAGGACGCTTTCCCACAGAAAATCTCCGGCGCGACTGAACCCGAGGCTGTATTCATCGCGCTCTGGACGCAGTGTGCGGAGTAAACGGTCGTCTGAAGGATTCTCTCCGCCCACGATGGGGGCGGTGAAGCTCATATCTTGTAGGGCAGCCGTGGTGAAGCTGGCGTCGCCGCCCAACAGGGCACCAATCGGATCGCCAAAATCGTTGGCACCCAGATTGCCGGGGCTCGCGAAGGGCAGGGCGCTGGCTTCTTGCACGAAGTCTCGCTCGCTCTCGAGCAACGGCGACTCGCCCACATAACGGAAATCGATGGACAAACGGCGTGGACCGTCGACGCTCAGCCGCTGGAAGGAGCCTTCGCTGATCGCGTTGCCGCCTTGATCCGGTGCTTCCACTTCGCCTTCGGCGGCCCGCACGATGACGTTGGGCTTCAACACGAAGTTGATCACCCGTTGATCCGCAGAGAAACCATACGACAGCGCTGCTTCTTCTGGCAGCACTTCAACGCGAGCCAGGGCTTCAGGTGGGTAGCGGCCAATCTCGCGGAAGCCTGAAATACGACGACCGTTGAGAAGTACCACCGGTCCACCGCCGCCACCTCGACGGCTGCGACCGGAGGATGTTTCTTGCGACAGCACCTCTAGCAACTCGCCAAGGGTCGAGACGCCGTAGGCTTCGATGTCGCTCTCGGTGAGGGTCAGTTCCGGTTCGATCTCGGAGAGGGTGGCGCCGCGCTGGCGACGCCCGCCGACGACGATCACATCGCTATCGGCTTCGCTGAACTCGTCGACCACGTCTTCGGGCGTTTCGAGGGCGCCCTCGTCTGGCAAGTCTTGGGCGGATTGCGCCCAAGCCAAGGAAAAGGGCATGACGCCAGTTAGAAGGCCCGCTGTCAGCGCGCGCGTTTTCGTGGTCACAAAGCTACCCCAAAATGCCGTGGTTAACCGTCATTTATACGAAACGGGGGGGCGAGCGAGTATCGAATTGTCTCACTCCACCCCGTTCGGATCACGGAACCGTGTGCAGAGCAGCTCCAGAGCTTAGGCTGCGACCTTTTTTGCCCGGCGACGAGCTGCGATGCCTGTCAGGCCAGCACCAAACAGTAGACCAGCTGCTGGCACAGGGACCGGCGCCAACTCGATGTCATACAGCGCGACGCCGTTGTTAGGGTCGAGATCGACCTCGAGAATGTACTCACCGGCGGTGAGCAGGCCGATTTGGCCCAGAGGGGAGCCGGTGTTCGCCACGAACGTGAACACTTCGGTGGTCGTGGTGTTCGTGAATTCGAACATCACCGTTCGCTCGTCACCGTTCTGGGTGTTGGTGATGCCGCCCAGCACGAGGTTGACCGCCGTCGCAGCGGTGGTGGTGAAATTGTAGAAGTCGACGCTGGAGACGATCCGACCATAAATGTCGACTGTTTCCCCTGCACTCAGCGAAGCGCCAGGCAGAAGGCTATCGACGTCGAAGCCCGGCGCGCTGCCAGCGGCGTCGCCACCGATATGCGTCGAACCGGTGACCACGGGGCGAGACCCTTCGGTCCATTTGACGGTGGCAGCCTGGGCGGAACCCAGGGCTGCGGCGGCGAGAGCGACAGCGGTCAGAGCCAGCTTCATGACGATATTCCCCAAAACACGAGTGAGAATAATATCACGCAACTGCGAAAAGGGAAAACGAAACGTTTCTAAATCACGTTGCCTTTGAGTTAGGCGATGGTTCCAAGGCCTCCGCCGAGGGCAACCACTTGGCCAGTCACATAATTTGACGCGCCGGAGCAAAGGTAAAGCGTCAGCGCATAGACGTCTTCCGGCTTCCCAAGGCGCTTCAGGGGCACCATGCCAGCGATATTGTCCTCGCCAGCCATGGCGATCGTGCCCTGCATCATCTTGGTAGCGAACGGGCCCGGCGCGATGGCGTTCACCGTGATGTGACGTCCTGCGAGCTGGCCAGCCAAGTGCTTTGTCAGGTGGATCAACCCGGCTTTCGAGACACCATAGGAGTAGGTCTCCATCACGCCAGGCCGCATTCCCTCGACCGAAGCAATGTTGATGACTTTGGCCGGTGCGTCTTTCTCGGCAGCGCCTTTCAGCAGTGGCAGCATAGCTTGGGTCAGGAAGAACGGGCCTTTGACGTTGACGTCCATGATCTTGTCCCAGCCGTCTTCTGGGAACTCCTCCAGGGTTGACCCCCAGGTCGCGCCCGCATTGTTGACGAGGATATCGACCTTGTCGGTCTTCTCCTGGACGAACGCGGTCAGCGCTTTCGCGCCTTCCACCGTGCCGAGATCGGCGGCGAGGCCAAACGCCTTGCCGTGCAGGCTCAGCTCCTCAACCGCGGCATCCACCGCTTGTTCCTTGCGCGAGGAAACCACCACCGTCGCGCCGCTAGCCACCAAGGCTTTGGCCATGTCGAGGCCGATGCCGCGGCTGCCGCCGGTCACCACCGCAAAGCGGCCTTTCACAGAATACAGGTCAGCGACGTTGATCATGGGGTATCCTCCGGGACAGTCTGTTGTTTGTTGCCCGCCTTGTGGCGGTTGGAGGCCTTTATGACCAGAACTCTCTTTGCTCTCGCGCTAGGCCTCGCTGCTTGCGCCGCGCCTTCGGGCGATCCGCAGTCAGAGCCGGAGGCGCCCGAACAGGTCGAGCGCCTGAGTTGTGGTGCGGACGACTATCAGGAATGGGTAGGGCAACGTCTTGAGGACCTTGTGCTACCGCCCGAGCTCAAGCCGCGCATCCTGGGACCCAACTCCATCGCCACCATGGACTATCTTCCCACACGGATGAACATCTACCACGACGAGAACAACATCATCATCCGTGTACAATGCGGCTGAGGCGCGCACAAAAAAGGGCGGTGATCGCTATCACCGCCCTCGCAAACGCTGGGGTTTTAAGCGTCAGGCTGCTTTGCGGCGCTTGCGCAAGCCGAAGGCAGCGAGGCCAGCCAGCATCAGCGGTGCGGCAGCTGGGACCGGCACTGGCGCCACATCGCCGATATAAACGTTCACCATGTCGCCGTTACCGATATCGGTGCTATAGACGCCGATAGCCATGCCGAGAGAGGCAAAGGTCTCACCCACGAAAACCATAATACCGGACAGGTTGCTGCCAGAGACATAGTTGGGTGGCAGGCCGAGCGAAGGGTTCGTGAACATCGCGAAGGCGTCGCCGCTCGAGATGCCGTTGCTGTTATCGCCGCCAGTGCCGAACGGTGTCCAACTGTTCTCCACAGCCCAGACGGTGCGCGCCACGTCGGGAATCGAGATGAAGTATCCCTGGTTCGGACCTACTTGGCCGCGGTCTTGGACGGTCGTCGTGCCTTCCGTGAGGCCCGTCAGATCGATGGAACCGGAGAAGGTGAACTTAACGTCGCCGCCTTCTTCAACTGTAAAAATGTCAACGACAGCATGGGCTTGGCCGAATAACGTGAGGCCTGCCGCAGCCGCTGCCATGGTCTTGATAATTGTCTTGATCATTGGATCCCCCGTATGAATGTGCGACAAGTTTACACTTTTTACCCTGTTGGGAAGCCAGCGGGTTGAGGAAAAGGTCTGAATTATTTCATTGGCTTAAGTGTGGTGCCGTCAGCGGCGAACCGTGAACCCGTCGAGATTATGAAGAACCCGGCCGGGGTTGATGCCGACGAAATTTCGGAACGTGCGGTTCATATGCGCCGCATCGCAGAACCCAGCGTCATGCGCGGCCGCGGTCAGGTTGTTGGTCCGCTGAGCAGCGCAAGCGAAGCGGATGATCTGATCCCAGAGCTTATAGCGTTGAAAGGACACCGCCGTTTGCTCCCGAAAGAGGCGGCTAAAGCGCGACACCGAGAGGTTTTGGCCCTGGGCGATGCTCTGTCGATCCACGACCTTGCGGTTCGTTTCGCGGATGATCTGCAGACAGCTCAGCACACGGTGATCCAACGACGACGCAAGCGGCTTCATCGCGCGGCCCGTTAATGTCTCCAAATCCGCCCCTAAGAAAAGATCTCGCGTTGATGCCGTTATCAGCCGTGTGGGGAGGATATCGAAGGCGATGTCAGCATGCTGCAGGTACTGGTGCCTCAGGTACGCGCAAAGCGGTGAGTCGGGTTCGACATAGAGCGTGCTGACATATTCGTCTCCGCAATCGACACTATGGGCGACATGCGCATCGATCAGCACGCTGCGACAATCCGCAATCCCCGCATGGCTGGCAACTCGGATCGTGCCGGACAAAGCTGTTAGCAAAGCCATGGCGCCATGACGATGGTGTTCCGCAAAGCCAAAATTGCCCACGAAGGCCGAATAGTGCCGGTCGATATGGAGGTGCTGTGAACGATCCATGGCACAAACGTACAAGCGTCATGGCTCGATGAGCAATAATGTTGGCGTCATGGGCGTCGTCTGGGCCCCAGCGTGAGGTGATCAGTGGTTGTGAATATCCCATCGGTGTCGTGGAACGAAGTGAGCAATGAATGGATCCTGCTCACCGCAGCGGGCATCACACTTTTCTCACTGTTCCAAGCTTGGTTGGCCTCGTTCATCATTTACGGTGAAGTGAAGGCGTTGAAGAAGGTCTTCCCGGCCACGCACAACCTCATCCGCTCCCACATCGATTATCTGATGATGGCCAGCCTTCTGGGTACGGTCTACTTTAGCTGCTTGTTCCTCAGTGTACGCTTGCCCGCGGTAGTCGTCGTGCTTATCTGTCTTGGGGCGATCTACAATCCACTCGGTTTCATGTTCAAAGCCGTATCGCCGAGCATCGGTCATGACGGTAGCCGGAAGACCAAAGTTGGGGTGTTGGCCGGGTTTCTGCCTGCTACCATCGGCTTCGGTTATTCGATGGCGGCTATCATCATGGCGCTGTTGGGCTAGGGACCCTCACTCTGTTTCGGGCGCAGTCTCATGATCATGGACAGCCCAGCCCTCGGGAACGAGAGGCTCGCCGTTCGACTGTTTCGCCTCAATCTCGGCAACAGCCTGTTCCAGGTGCACCAGCCGTTCGGGGACCATCGGATGAGTCACCTTCAGCCAAGTCGTCCGAGGGCTGACATTGGCGAAGACCTGGAAGACGTTGTCCAAACCTTCCATGTGCCCACCGGCCCGCACGAGCATGTAGAGGCCGACATAATCCGCCTCCCGCTCAAAATCTACGGACTTTACCGTGCTCGCAATGGCGCGCGTCGAGGCGGTGGTGAAAGGCGGTGTCTTCGCGCCCAGCTTGTCGGCGGGGTAGGAAGTCAGCCAATCCGCTGCTGTGGCCAAAGCCATCAGTGGCGGGCCCCAAATCACGGCACCGGAGGCCGCCGAATTGCGCGTAACCTTACGAGGATGTTGCCCGGCTATGTGCGCCAGCTCATGCGCGATGACGAAGCTGAGGTCGTTGTCTTCGGGCAGGGCACGGACCAATCCCGCATAGACCGTCAACGTCTTAAACCGAGCCGTCGCATTGATCGCACCTGAGGAAGAAGACACAACGCGGACGGCACAGGCTCTTTGCGGCGCGACTTCGAACGCGAGCTCTTCGCCATCGCGTTGCACATTCACCATAATGGTCTCTTCTGGCTCAACATTGTCGAGACGTTTGGCAATCGCTTCACCCAGCTTTGCCATGTCGTCAACGGACGTTCCGTCAATGCCAATCACGCGATCGCCAGGTTTCAGGCCGGCTTCTTCGGCAGGACTTTTAGGAGCGATACTGAGGATTTGTGGTTCTTCGGTCCAACCCAAAGCCTCGATGTGCTTAGGCTTCAGGCCTCGTGCTAAGCTTTCGATGGTATCGGCATTGCCCACACGCCAGCCCAGCGCGGGTTGCGTCTTCGGACATAGGTCAGCGTTTTTCAGCAAGATTGGCCAGGCCAACCGACGCACCCGTTCCTCGCGCGCCAGTGCTTTGTCTACAGATAATTTCTGGGCCGCCATCTGCGCTGTGTGGAGATCAGTGGGCGATCCTTCAGGCAACCGGGCATTGGGGCTCACGCAAGCCGATACGCAGAGAAGGACGCTTCCAACCGCCGCGCTCGCCAATCTAGCTCGAAACATGATCTTTGCCCCATAGGCGCATGGCATCAATGATCGGCAGGAGAGTGCGTCCCTTGTCCGTCAGGCTATACTCTACCCTCGGCGGTATCTCGGCAAAGGCATGCCGATCCAGAACACCATGGGCTTCAAGCTCCCGCAATTGTTGCGTCAGGACTTGCTTGGTGATGCCTGGAAGGGCCCGTTGGAGCGCGCCGAACCGGTTGACGCCATTTAGGATCGCGAAAATTAGGGCAGGCTTCCACTTGCCGCCAATGATGGCGAGGCAGTGGGTGATCGGACACTGCGCCGAGGGCTGACGATCCAGCGCGTCGCTTTCGTCTGAACTCGTCTCCATTCGTCCGTTTTGCATGACTACCTCTGAATTTGATGACTGGTTGTCATCGCGTCGCGCTTGGTTTGGGTACGTCCTACCAGAAACGTGAGGACAGCATGTTCAAACCCATTTTCCTAGGCCTGGCGTGTGTTGCTGCCAGTCTCAACGTCGCCGCCGCTGGCGAACCATCCCTGGATAAGCTGAAAAAGCGCATCGTTGGGCGTTGGACGTCAATCTCTTGCGAGTTGCGGCCCCAGAAGAACCCGGCTGACGACAAGTTGGCGCCACTACCCACCTATCTGAAGCGTGATTTCACCTACGACAAAACCGGCGGCTTTGCTGCCGTCATTGAGATTTTTGCTGATGACCGCTGCTCGGTCCCGATGGTCACCTACAATTTTTCCGGCCAGGTCGACTGGCACGGGCCGAACCCCGTCGCGGAGGGTGCTTTTTCGCAAGACTATGTGCTGAACAAATCCCTTGAGCTCGTCGTGCACGCCCCGGCGATGGCGGCTCAGCTCAACCAGCTTCCCGAAGGCGCCTGCGGTGAGGGGCCTTTCGTCGTTGACCAACGGCGCGATATTCTTGGCAAGCCCTGTGCTTTGCTAGCGCGACCTGAAGGTAGCGACTTTGTTGTCGATCATGACCTGCTCTACATCCACCCGAAGATGCCTCACATACTGTTCATGGGCGGCAAGCACGTGGACGGGACGGGCTTTTATTTCCCTGAAGACCGGCCGGTTGTCGGGCTGCAACAGCCGCTGATCCGGACCAAGCGTTAGGTGGCTCCGGCTAGCGCGCTGGGCCTACATCCCCCCCTCGGGCCCGGCGCGCGACTAGACTTCAATCACGCACATGCGCATAGCTTGGGCCAGTACAAACGGAGCGTCGCGTGATCGGTCTCTTGAAACGCATCTTCACCTGGTGGCACCAGTCGACCATCGGCACCGGTTGGACCTTGTTCAAGGCAGGCGCCGAGCTTGTGGGCACCGATGAGCAGGGCAATCGCTACTTTCAAGAAAAGGGTGAGGGAACGTTCCCCGAAGGCGGCAAGCGCCGCTGGGTCATCTATCACGGCCACGCTGAGGGCAGCCGCGTGCCGCCCGAATGGCATGGCTGGTTGCACCGCATTTGGGATGAGCCGCCCAGCCAATCGAACCTTACGGTTCAGAAATTCGAGAAGGGCCATTTGCCCAACATGACCGGCACCCCTTTAGCCTACAGGCCTAAGGGCTCGATTTCCGTCGCGGGTACGCCAGGTGACGAATCGAAAAAGGAATACGAAGCCTGGTCACCAGACGCCGATTGATGTGTTAGGGAGGCCCTAGACCCTTGGGGAATCGCTTCTGATGCTGCTGACTGTGCTCGCTACCACCTTGGCCTTGCAGGCCGTTGCGCCGGAGACGACGCTTGAGGAAGAGCCGCGCGAGCTTCTCGGCTGGACCATCGCACCGCCTGCACCCATCGAGGGCCAGGAGACGGAGCTTGATCGGCTGTCACGCTCGGCTTCGGGGCGTGGGTTTACCGACAGCGTTGTGGCTGGCGTCCGCAAGGATGACCGCATCCCCGTTGAAGTCACGCTGCGCGGGCTCGACAAAATCACGGCTCAGTTCACCGACATGGTGGTGCCCATCGGCGAGACGGTGACCTTCGGCACGCTCACGCTGGTGCCCCGGACGTGCAGCAACCGGCCGCCGGAAGAATTCCCCGAAACCGCCGTCTTCCTTGAGGTCTACGCCGATGAGGACGACGTCGCTGGACAACGGGCGCGGGTCGCTGAGGAGGTCCTTGCCGAGGACGAACTGGCACCCTTGGTGGCGGAAGAGGACCTGGTCCCAGTCATTGAGGCCGACGACAGCGGCTCGATCCCCGTCGCGAACATGGTGATGGCATCCATCGATGAGGCTTTGTTCGGCGAAGCGATCTTCAAAGGCTGGATGTTCGCCTCGTCTCCGTCGATCAACGCGATGGAGCACCCGACCTACGATGTCTGGGTGATCAATTGCACGATGGAAGACCCCGAGATCTGAGCTGGAAGCGCGTTGAAGTCGCCCTGGACGCCGAGAGCTTTGTCCAGCCAGTCCTCATAGTCTTCAGCGGGCACTTCGATGGCTCCTAAGGTTTCGAGGTGGGGGGTCAAAAACTGTGAATCAAGAAGCCGGTAGCCCCCAGACTTCATGCGGCCTACTAAGTGACACAGGGCGACTTTGCTGGCGTCGGTCTCCAGGCTGAACATACTCTCTCCGAAGAACGCCCCCGCGATCGACACCCCATAAAGCCCGCCTACCAGCTGGTTCTCGCGCCAGCATTCCAACGAGTGGGCATGGCCGATGGCATGCAGGCCGGCGTAGGCCTCTAAGATCTCGTCATTGATCCACGTCTCGTCGCGCCCCGCTTTCTCGCTCGCGCAGAGCTGCATCACGTCCGTGAAAGCGGTATCGATCCGGACGTCGAAGCGATCTTGCCGGACGATTTTTCGCAAGGATCGTGACATGTGGAACCTATCGAGCGGGAAAACACCGCGCAGCTTGGGTTTGACCCACATCAATTCGTCAGAATCGCGCGACTCTCCCATCGGAAAGAAACCGAGCTGGTAAGCTTCCAGCAACATCTCGGGCGAAAGCTTCATGCGATGACCAGAGTATGCGAGGGGCGAGGGCAGCGGCAGAGCGCCATGAGCATCACCATCACCTCGGACTTTGAATGTGGCAACATTCGGGTTCTTTCGGCCAGTGACAATGCTGACATCCGGTTGGAAATCGAAAGCGACGGCAAAGCCGATTTCTTCCAGTGGTTCTACTTCAAAGTCGACGGACCCGCCGGTGCTCGCAAGATGGTGATCGAGAACGCCGCGCGGGCCTCATACGAACAGGGCTGGCCCGACTACCAAGCTTGCATGTCCACGGACAACGCGAACTGGTCACGCATTCCCACCACCTACGAAGATGGCAAGTTGGTGTTCGAACATGAGGCTGAGGGCCCTTGCTTCTACGCTTACTTCGCGCCGTACACCGCGCAATCGGCCCTGCGCTTCTTGGATAAGGTGGCGGAGGCCGACGACGTGACCCGCTTGCCGCTCGGCAAATCCCTCGACGGCTACGCCATCGATGCCTTGCGGTTTGGCGAGCAGGTGGACCTCAAGAAACGTATCTGGGTGATCGCCCGTCAGCATCCAGGCGAGAGCATGGGTTCGTGGTACGCGGAGGGTTTCTGTGAAGCGCTGCTCGATACCGACAACGCCATGGCGCAAAAGCTTCTGACCGCGGCGTGCGTCTATGTGGTGCCGATGATGAACCCCGACGGGGTGGCGCGCGGCCACTTGCGCACCAATGCAGCGGGCACGGACCTCAACCGCGCCTGGGCTGAACCATCGCTGGAGGCCAGCCCGGAGGTCTTCGCGGTGCTGAACAAGATGGACGAGACCGGCTGCGATCTCTTCCTCGATGCCCACGGTGACGAGGCCATCGCGAACAATTTCATTGCTGGTTCGGAGGGCATTCCGTCATGGTCACCGCGCCTGGCGGAGCTGTTGTCGACCTTCAAGAACTCGCTGATCCAAGCCACCGTCGATTTTCAGGATAAAGAGGGTTATCCGATCGATGGCGCGGGTAGGGCGAACCTGCGCATTGCTAACAATGCCGTGGGCGAACGGTTCGACTGCCTGTCCATGACCTTGGAAATGCCGTTCAAGGACGCCAAGACCAATCCCATGGCCGAAGAGGGCTGGTCACCCCGCCGCTGCAAAGAACTCGCGCAAAGCAGCATCGATGTCATGGCCAAGATGGCTGAACGGTTGCGGTAGGGCCTTAGCCTTCCACCCGTCATCCCAGATCAAGTCCGGGATGACGCCTTGGATCGGCCACTCTACCAAATGCTCACACGCTCTTCCGGCGGAAGGAACAGCTCGTCGTCGGCTTCGACGTTAAAGGCCGTGTACCAAGGATCCATGTTGCGGACCACGCCGTTGATGCGGAACTTCGCGTTGGAGTGGGGGTCGCTGGCCACTTGCTGCTCGAGAGCTGCCGTTCGGTAGAGCGATTTCCAAACCTGGGCCCACGCCATGAAGAAGCGCTGGTCACCCGTGAACCCGTCAATGATGGGCGCTTCTTTGCCGCCTAGCGACAATCGGTAGGCAGAGTAAGCCATCGAAAGGCCGCCGAGGTCGCCGATGTTCTCGCCCATGGTGAGTTGCGGATCGATATAGAAACCCGGCGTCGGTGAGTAGGTCGCGTATTGCGCACCCAGCGCATCCGTCTTGGCCTTAAACCGCTCAGCATCTTCAGCCTGCCACCAATCGCGCAGTGCGCCCGACCCGTCAGACTTTCGGCCTTGGTCGTCGAAACCGTGCCCAATCTCGTGACCAATCACAGCGCCAATACCGCCATAGTTCACCGCAGGGTCGGCGTTGGGGTCAAAGAATGGCGCTTGCAGGATGGCGGCGGGGAACACGATCTCGTTCCGCGTTGAGGAATAGTACGCGTTCACCGTTTGCGGTGTCATGCCCCATTCGCCGCGATCAATCGGCTGGCCGAGCTTGGCCCAGTTCTCGTCAGAGCCGAATTTGCGTGCAGCCCGGATATTCTCAACAGGGTTGTCCGTCACTTCCAGCGCGGAATAATCCGTCCACTCGTCCGGGTAGCCGATCTTAGGGAAGAAGGCGTCGAGCTTCTTCTTCGCTTCTGTCTTCGTTTCGTCGCTCATCCATTCGAGCTGCTCTAGGCGCCCGGCGAAGGCCTCGCGCAGGTTGGCGACGAGATCCTCCATCTGGTCCTTGCTGGCCGAAGGGAAATGGCGGGCCACGTAGACTTGGCCCACGGCCTCACCCAGTGATCCGTTCACCGCCGAAACGCCGCGCTGCCAGCGGGCGCGCTGCTCAGGCTGGCCGCGAAGCGCTTTGCCGTAGAAGCCAAAGGAAGCTTCGTCGATCTCTTTGGGCAGCACATTGGAATAGCTGTCGAGGGCGTGGAACTTCAGATAGGCCTTGATCACTTCAAGGTCCGTCTCGGCAAAGATCCGTGCGGCTTCGGTCGTGGCGCTCGGCTCGCGGACCACGACTTTTTGGTCAGCGTCCAACCCGTAATAGGCGGCCATCTGATCCCAAGGCAGGCCTGGCTTTTCGTCGTTCAGGGCACCGATGGTTGTCGGGTTGTATGTCTTGTCGCGATCACGCCGCTCGGCTGGCGTCCAGTGGACCTCAGCGATCTTGGTCTCAAAGGCATAAACGTCTTCGGCCAAGCCTTTAGGGTCGGCAATGTCCATGAACCCGAACATCTGGGCCATGAAGGCTTTGTAGGCCTCAGCCTTCTCGGCAAATTTCTCATCGAGATAGTAGCTGCGGTTTGGCATCCCAAGACCTGACTGTGTCATATAGACCGTGTGCGTATCAGGTTGCTTGGCGTCGATGCTCACATAGATGCCGAGTGGGAAGCTAGCGCCCGACATGGGCGAGAGCACCGTGAGGGCCGCCTCATCATGGCTCTGCAGCTCGTCGTACATCGCTAGTTCTTCGGCCACCGGTGCCAGGCCAGCTTTCTCGATGGCGTCGGTGTCCATAAATGCCGCGAAGGTGTCGCCGATCTTCTGTTCCAAAGAACCGTCTTTCGATTCGGCGGCTGCACTTTCCTCGATAATCGTCCGGATGCGCTTCTCAGAACGCTCAGCCAGGGCGGTGAAGCGGGTGTAGCTCGAACGCTCGGCCGGGATCTCGAACCGGCCCAGCCAGCCGCCATTCACGTAGGCATTGAAGTCATCGCCCGGCCGAACATCCGTGTCCATATCGCCGATCTCGATACCAAAGGTACCAAGCTCCGGCGCAGCACCTGTCGCGGCAGTGACTTCTGTGTCAGCGCTGGGTGTTTCGCCGCCCTGCTGGCCGCAAGCGGCGAGGGCGAGGCAGCTCACCAGGGCTGTGCCAGCGAGAAGGCGGAAAGACAGACTCGAGCGCATAACGATATTCCTCATCGATAGTCGATAATAACTGTTACCTCAGACTGGACAACTGAGACAACCGGTCCCTCACTCGGGAGGAACGAGAGGGGCGACATTCCCCCGGCTTGGGTTAAATCCACGCCAAACGAAACCTCAGGGAGATGAACATGGCCAAGGCCCCCACCTACGATATGTCCGGCAAGGTCTGCTTTATGTCGGGCGCCACGTCCGGCATCAACGAGCAAATCGCGCGACGTTTTGCCGAAGCGGGCGCCAAAGTGTTCGTTGTCTCGCGCTCCATCGAAAAGGTGCAGGCCACGGTGCAGATGCTGCACGACGCGGGCGCCGCAGATGCCGATGGTGCCTCCGTCGACGCGCGCAGCTATCCCGACGTGGAAGCGGCGGTGAATACGTGTGCGGAGAAATTTGGCAAGATCGACATGTGCTTAGCTGGACAGGCTGGCAACTTCCCGGCGGGCGCAGCGCAGATGTCAGCGAACGCGTTCAAGTCCGTGATCGATATTGACCTGCTGGGTACCTTCAACGTGTTCCGCGCGGCGGTGCATCAAGCAAACCGTCCGGGCGCGAGTTTCATTGCCATCACAGCACCGCAAGCGACCCAGCCGTGGCTGTTCCAGTCCCACGTCTGTGCCGCCAAAGCTGGCGTGAACATGCTGGTGAAATGCATGGCCATGGAATGGGGCGTGTCCGGCGTCCGCGTGAACGCCATCAGCCCAGGCCCTATCGAGGGTACCGAGGGCATGGCCCGCCTAGCGCCGACCGAAGAGATGCATGAGCAATATCGCCAGGCGCTCGCCCTCAAAGAGTTCGGCAACCGCGATGATATTGCTGACGCCGCCATGTGGCTGACATCTGATGGCGCCGACTACGTGACCGGTACGATCCTAGAGGTCGAGGGCGGCACGACGCTGGGCGACGCCACCAACTCGATGAAGATCTGAGCTGTGCGCGGACGAGTTTTGATCACCGGCGCGGGCACCGGCATCGGCCGAGCCTGTGCCTTGTACCTCGCGGACGAGGGCTTTCACATCATCGCTGCAGGCAGGCGGCTCGAGCCGCTGGAGAAGCTTGCAGCGGAAAAGCCCGGCCTCATCAGTACCGTGACGTTCGACGTCACCGATCCGGCGACCATCGAGGCAGCGCTACCGCAGATCAGTCCCATTGATGCCGTGGTCAACAATGCAGGCATCGCGGTGATGGGACCGATTGAGGGAGCGCCGCTGGAAGAGTGGCGCCGCCAGTTCGAGACCAACGTCTTCGGCGTGGCCAATGTCTGCCGGGCGGTGCTGCCGCAAATGCGTCAGCGCGGGCAGGGGCGGATCGTTCAGATCGGCTCCGTCACGGGCCGTCTCGTGCCGCCTTTCCAAGGTGTGTACGGAGCGTCGAAGCATGCGCTGGAAGGCTTAAGTGATGCGCTGCGTCGCGAGGTCGAGCCGCACGGGATCTTTGTTAGCGTTGTGCGCTCCGGCTTCGTCAACACTGGCTTCGGTGACCAAGAGCAAGAGAGCCTCAAGGCTCACCGCATGGAGGCCTATGGCGAGCACCACGACGTCTATGCCAAATGGCACCACGACAAAGGTCACAAGGTAGCACCCGATCCCGTGGTCGTGGCGCAAGAAGTCGAGAAGGCACTGACCGCCCCGGTGCCGAAGACCTACTATGCCTGCCCACCAACATCGAAGCGGTTCCTGCTCCTGCGGAAACTCTTTCCCGACAGAATGGTCGATGCGATGAT
>JABSRH010000160.1 GCA_013215175.1 Parvularculaceae bacterium
GTGGATGAACACGAAGCCTGAAATCAGCCAGATCAGCAGCTCTGCCTGCGATCCGTGTTGGTAGAGCGGCCAAAGGAGGTCGATGATCCAGATCTCTTTGAGGTCATTGGGAATGACGAAGCCATTGCCGTGGAAGAAATGGCGGAAGTGGACAATCAGGATCGTTATGGCTGCGAGGCCGCGAAGAATGTCGATGGCGAAGAAATTGCCGCCGGATCCCTTTAGCGGGCCCGTCAGTTCTTGGAGGGCCAATCGGGCGCCGTTCATCACACGAGCCGAAGCACTGTCGGCGACTGGATCGAACTTGGCGGTCATTTGGTTCCCCGAAACTCGCTACTGGTGGGCTGAGCCTCTTAAGACCTAAGCGCCTGCTTCCCGCCCCGTCGAGCTGCCCACTGCACAATATGTTGCGGTGATTTTAAGAATGGCTGAAGAGTTGCGGGGAAGGGCGTTCTGGAGGAGCAGAGGTATGTTCTGGCAGGACGATCGCCCTTCTACGAGTTTAGTACACGAGCATGTGAATTTGTAACTAGGTAATTGATTTGATAACGTGGCCGTCGAATTTGTACTCGTTTTGGGGAAGCCAACCATGTTCAAGCAAATCGCATCGGCCGCTGCTATCAGTGCTGCTGTTCTATTGGGCGCTGCGCAGGCGGCGTCCGTCCAGGTGATCACCGATCCGGTGGTTGCCGCCACGTTCACCACCTTCTCGAATGGCGGTGCTGGCGTGCAGGGTGCCGAGCTTCGCGGCGGTGACGGTGGTGGTCGCGCCACTTGGGAAGTGGGCTTCGGCCAGCAGACGAGCCAGCCCGGTACCTTCGTTGAGGCGCAGCGCCAGTGGGTTGAAACGGCCGCGGGCCAAGGCTTTCTGTTTCAGATCGACGCTAGCGGTGCAGGGACCTTCCAGATCCTCGACGGCGGCACAGCAACGATCACGCAGACTTGGTCTGTACCGGCCCTGGGTCTCGGCAATGCCATCGAGTTCTTTGTGAAGCGCGATGCGGAGATGACGATCACGGCGATCAATGGCATGCCGTTCAACTTCAACATTGGTGATATCACCAACACGACATCCGAAGCCTTCCTGATCTACAGCGAAGACTTCCTCAATGGTTTCACCATCGAAGGCACGCTGGGCATGATCAATGGCCGCGGCAGCTTCCGCGGTATCGTGATGAAGGCTGGTAACGTGGAATTCGCCCCTGTGCCGGTTCCGGCCGCTGGCCTTCTGTTCGCTGGTGCCTTTGGTGCCGCTGCCATGCGTCGCCTGCGCAAAGAAAAAGCGTAACAACCGCTCTCGCATTAAATCCACAGCAAGCGCCTTCAGCGAAAGCTGGGGCGCTTGTTTTTTGTGCGCTGCATGTTGGTATCCCGGCGGCGTGACCTTCGAGGGGATTTTGCGATGACCACCGAGCCCATGGGTTTTGCGATTATCGGCGGCGGCTACGTGGCCGACTATTATATGGGCACGCTGGAGGCGCATCCCGAGCTCAAGTGTTTGGGCGTCTGGGACAACAATCCAGAGCGCCTGGCCGCGTTTGCTCATCATCACGGCATCAAGGCTTACGAGAGCTATGAGGCGGTGCTGGCCGATGAGGGGCTGGAGCTGGTGATGAACCTCACCAACCCGCGCTCGCACTTTGAGCTGACCAAAGCGGCGCTGGAGGCTGGCAAGCACGTCTATACGGAAAAGCCGCTCGGCATGAACTCCGATGAGGCTCGTGCCTTGGTTGAGCTGGCGAAGGAGAAGGAGCTCTACCTCTCGACCGCGCCTTGTAGCCTCTTGGGTGAGACGGCGCAGACGCTTTGGAAGGCCGTGAAAGATGGCGTCGTGGGCAAGGTTCGCCTCGTCTACGCTGCGTTCGATGACGGTATGGTGCATCAGATGCAGCCGCAGAGCTGGCGTGGGGTTTCCGGTGCGCCTTGGCCGATGAAGGACGAGTTCGAAATCGGCTGTACCTATGAGCATGCAGCCTATGTGTTGTCGTGGCTAGCGGCGATCTTTGGGCCTGTACGGACCATGAAGAGCTTCGCTTCGGTGAGGGTGCCGGACAAGGGCATTGAGGTGGAGAGCATGGCGCCGGACTTCACCGTGGGCCTGCTTGAATATGACGACGAAGTGGTCTGCCGCGTCACCTGCTCGATTGTGGCGCCGATTGATAAGTCGATTACCATCATTGGCGACAAGGGCATTCTCTATACGAAATATGTTCGCAACGATGCGTCGCCGGTTTACTTCAAGCCCAATGTGCCCGGCAAAGCGGGCAAGATCGCCGGGCGCGTGAGCGCCTTGAAGGGCATGATTGAGAAGCGCCTCGGTCTGCCCTTCTCTGTCTCGGGGATGAATGTCGAGAAGAAGCTGCCCTATGCGCGCCAGCCCGCGAGCACCACGGCAGGCGGCGGAAACCTGCTGCGCAGCGGCGGCAACAAGCCCGTGGACTTCCTGCGGGGTCCTTCCGAGATGGTGGCGGCCATCCGCGAGGGCCGTCCTTCGCGTTTGCCGCCTGAGCTTGGCCTGCACATGACGGAGCTGGTCGAGGGCCTTCAGTACCCCGAGCGCTTTGATCCGGTCCGCGAGCTGACCACCGAGATCCCGACGATCGAGCCGCTACCTTGGCGTTGAGGCGCCAATGGCGTCGAGGGTCTGCATAACCTCGACCGATTGAGCCAGTGTCATAACCGGGCTCTCTTTCAAGCCTTCATCGAGGCAGCGCATCACTTCGGCAGCCTCAAGCGCTAGGCCATTGCTCCCTGCTGGCGCGGGCGTTGTTTTGCGCTGACCGCGCAGGATGCCGGCTAGGCGTGAGCTTTTTGCGGCTTTGGCGCCGGGGATCTTACCCAGGAGGCGGCCTGCTTTGCCGGCGGGTGACGCGGTTCCTGAGGGTTTGCCAATGGCGACTTCATCGAGGCTTGGCGGATCAAAGAACGGGGCGTCGAGTTCTATGCGCCCGTCCAGGAACGTCGCGACCGCCCGATTGGCGAGTGTGCCATCGACGCTGCCGCTGATTGTGGCGTCAAAGCCGTCGTATCGCAGGAGGGCCGTGAAGGATCGGTCGAGTTCGCCTTGGCGATGGACGGATGAGGAGATGTCTGTCGGCACACCGAACAAGTGGTGGGCGAGGCTGACGCCGTAGCAGCCAAAGTTGAGGATGGCGCCCCGGGCGGCGTCGCCATCGGCGAGGCGTTCGTCTGCGGTCCGGTAGGCGGCTTCGGCGGCGAAGTGGATCGGGCGGCCCAGCCGACCCGCTTTGGCGGTGGCTTTCAGCTGCTGAACCAACGGCTGGAAGCGCATCCACATGGCTTCCATGCAGAAGCCTCCCGTTTCGGTGGCTTTGGCTGCAATCGCGGCGGCGTCTTCGGCATGGGTGGCGATTGGCTTTTCAATGAGCACCGCTTTGCCCGCCTCCAGCGCTGCCGTGGCGTGCTCGCGGTGCATGCCGCCGAGGCTGGCGATGTAGACGATATCAACGGCGGGGTCGGTGATGAGCGCTTCGGCGCCTTCAAAGCCCTTGGTCGCGCCGAAGGAAGCCGCGTGGCTGTCGGCTTTTGCCTGCGATCGAGCGGCGACGCCAACCAGCTTGGCTTGCTGAAGGGTGTGCAGGCCTTGCGCAAAGTTGGCGGCAATGGCGCCCACGCCAATGATGCCCCAGCCGTAAGTGTTCGCCGTCATGTTCGTCTTCCCTTGCCACGCCTAACTGGGCGTAGGCGACTCTTCTGAGTCTGTCATCCTAAGGAAGAAGAAGGGGCGACGTCGAAGTGTTCCGTATCGAAACATATAGGCGAGGTGTGCGGGTAACGATTCGCATACGGGGCTTACTCTGACCCTTCGCGAATGCCGTGACAATTGCTGAAAAATTTTCGCTTTCAACGAACGAATGTTGATATCTCAAATTCTCCCTTTGGTTGTTTTTAGCATTCAAGTCGATGAAAACGATAAGAAAAAAAGCTCCTTATAGAAACAAGGTAAAGCTTAAATTAGGGAATAATTTTAGCGGGTTTTTATGCGAATGAGACGATTCTGAGGCGGGAATGAGATTGGTCAGGGAACGTCCATCATGCTACGCAAAGCGCTACTCACTACAGCCGCTACAGCATTGATCGCTGCAACGCCGTCACTCGCGCAGGATAACGCCGAGAACAACTTCGTCGCGATGCAGGGCGATATCATGGCCTTCGGCGGTGATATCTTTGCTTTCAACGGGGATATCTCAGCCTTCGGCGGTGACATCTTCGCTTTTAGTGGAGACATCTCGGCCTTCGGCGGCGATATTTCGGCGTTTGGTGGTGACATTGCGGCCTTCCAGGGCAGCTTCAATCCTTTCCACGGCGACATCTCACCGTTCTACGGCGACATCAGCCCGTTCTGGGGTGATATCAGCGCGTTCTGGGGCGACATCCATCCTTTCAGCGGTGACATCGCTGCGTTCGGCGGCGACATCGCGGCGTTCAGCGGTGATATCCATCCGTTCTGGGGTGACATCCATCCTTTCGAAAACGGTGACCCGGTCAATGGCGGGATGAGCACCTACTGGAAGAACATCGGCCCGATGTGGGGCGATATCTATGCCTTCTGGGGTGACATCGCAGCCTTCGATAATCCGTCAGCGAACGACCTTGGTCAGGTGCAAAGTCAGCTGCTCGACCTCGTCGCCGTTTCCGAAGAAGCTTGGGGCGAATTGGTCACAGAGAAGACGGGCATGTCGTTTGATCAGTTTGCTGCTGATGTGATGGGTGCCTACGGCATCGATCTCGATGACCCAGAGTCGCTCGCCAATGTGTCGGGCACCACGCGGTCGTCATTCTTCATGTCATGGTATGACCGCCTGATGGCGCTGACCGGTATCGACCAAGTTGACCACTGGATGCCGTTGATCAACTGGCGCCCAGCCATCACGCAAGACCAAGGTGACGGCGCTCGCGCTCGCGTTGGTCTCCTCGATGCTGCTATTTCGAACACGGACGATAACGTCAAATATCTCCGCAACGTGGGTGGCTACGCGGGCAATGGCTCGGCACACGGTGCAGCGGTGGCTAGCTTGATCGCTGCTCGTCACGACGGTGAAGGTGTGATGGGTATTGCGCCTGATGCCTTCGTCTACGCTTACAATCCCTTCGATGCTACGGGCAGCGCCGGTGTTGACGACATTGCGTCGGGTATCGAAGCCTTGGTCGAAAGCCGCGCCTACGTCATCAACATGTCGCTGGGTGTGCCGGGTTCGACCTTCCACCAAGATATGGCCGATGTGCTGTCGCACCGTTCGCTTCGGCGCTATCGCAACAAGGCGACCCTGGTGGTGGCTGCGGGCAATGAGGGCGCGACACAGTCGGGCATGATCGAATGGACCCGTGGCGGCATGGACCTGGAGAGCCTGCTGATCGTCGGCTCGGTGGACCCGACCGGTCGGATCTCGTCGTTCTCGAACCGTCCGGGTGATGCCTGCTTCAGTGAGAACGGTGGTCGCTGCACCACGGACCTGATGGATCGCTTCATCGTGGCGCCTGGTGAAAACCTACTCGTGTCGAACAATGAAGGCGGCACGATGCGCGCTAGCGGTACGTCGTTCGCTGCTCCTCTGGTGACAGGCGCGATTTCGCTTCTCCATGACCGTTGGCCATGGCTCCGCAAGAACGCGGAAGTCACTACAGAGATTATTCTGCGTACGGCACGCGACCTTGGCGAAGAAGGTGTGGACGAAGTTTACGGTCACGGTCTTCTCGATGTGGAAGCTTCGCAGTCGCCGATTGATTTCGACAAGCTGACGGTTTGGATCAACGATAATGGTTGGCAGCGCCAAAGCATGGGCAACATCCTGGACATGGCTGTTGACCCTGGCACGCTGAACCTTTGGCAGGCCCGGGGTGCCTACATCGTGGCTTACGAGAAAATTGGCCGTACACGTCGCGACTTCAAGATCCCTCTCAGCACGGTGCTGCATGGTGATCGTACACATCATGGTCAGTTCCAGCGTCACGTTCAACGCAGGCTGATGAACTGGGCGCAGTCACGGGCTGGTGCGAATGGTCAATCGAAGGGCAAGAAGAACCTTGTTGGGAACGACTTCTGGAACTTGAGCTTCACCGAGCTTGGTGGCTCGCTCGGCGCTGGCGCGCTGCAGTTTCAATCGGAAGAGCATCGCTTCAGCTTTACCTCCGGTTGGGGTGAGGGCGTCCAGATGCTCAGCTCGATCGACAGCTTCCGCCAGGTGGAAGACTTCAATCCGGGTCGCGGTGGCGCCAACCCGCTAATGGGTCTCGCCCATGGTGGTTCCTTCGCTTCACTCGCTGTCGAGCTTCCACGCTCCATGACCTTCAACTTCGCGGTGTCAGGCACACCGATCGAGCAGTTGGAGCTGAACCCGCTGACCGGTGAAGTGGATCAAGAGAACGTCTTCTTTGGTGGCCGCGATGCGATTGTGGCTTCGGCGGAACTCAGCTTCTCGCCACTCGAGCGGCTTACACTGGGTGCAGCGCTTACCGGCCTTTCGGAAGAGAATGGTGTGTTCGGTGCCCAAGGCGGCGGTGCGCTTGAGGTGAGCGAGAACACGCAGACCCGCGGCATGACGATGACGGCGCGCTATGCTCTGACGGACAAGATCGCGCTCGCGGCGACGTCGACGGTGGCGCGTGCCGACCGCAACAGCGACGATGCGGGTCTATCTGTCGGTACGAACGGCATGACGGCGACCGCGTTCCAGATGAACGCTGAGTTCGATGGTTTGTTTGCCAAAGCCGGACGTCTGACGCTGTCAGCGATGCAGCCTCTGCACATTGAGCAAGGCGGCCTCGGTTTCACCTCTGGTCAAGTCACCAATCGTGAAACGGGCGAGATCGGCCTCGTCACATCAAACTGGAATTTGGGAGGCGGGCCGCGTCACTTGGCAACCGAAGCGGACTACTCGGTCTCGCTCAACGACGAAAATCTTCAAATTGGGGTCTTTTCCCGGTTCGATTTTAACGATGCCGATATCGAAGGGCGCTTTAATGCTCTCACGGTGGGAGGGCGCCTCGCGGTTGCCTTCTGAGGGATAGAGTGAGCGAAACGAGGGTGGATAAGGGAACTTGGGTCCGTGTGCGCAGTGTATTCTGCGCCGCGGGCCTCCTGCT
>JABSRH010000161.1 GCA_013215175.1 Parvularculaceae bacterium
CCGACGCGTCCAGGTCATACCAAGCAAAGGTCCAATTCCAGTTGTCATCAAGCCGCATGGCACAACGGAAAACGCCGTCCACGGGAAAGGCTTCATCGCAATGACGTGGCGCTTCGCTAGGCCGATAGACGAAGGTGGTCTCGACCGCATAGTTGAAAGGCCACGGCGTCTTGGGCTGTGAGCGATACCGGTCGCCATGCGAGAACCAAGACCAGCTGCTCGCACCGCACGATAGGTAAGGGCGAGCGACGATGCCGCGGCCGGCATTGGTACGGGTAAAGATCATGGGCGCAAAGAGGTTGCCGCTCTCCGCCATGGACTTGAAGCGTTCTTGAAAGGCTTCCTTCTCGGTATCATTCAGCGGACGGTCTTCGCCCTTCCGGGTCGTCGCAGACACATTGAGAAACGAGGAACCGGGCAGCGGCGCAGCGATCATCGTATCAATGTCGCCAGACGCAAGCATCCGCTCAGACACATCCGTCAGATCCGGTTCAAGCCGAAGGAAGTGCCCGTAGGCCCGCTGGTAGCAGAGCGCCGGTTCCTTCCCCGGCCCGAGAAGCTTCACCTGAAGACTGGTGCCGGGAAGGAAGGCTTGGTTCCACCAAATCAACCCGCCCATAACGGCGATCAGCGCCCATAGAAGGACTGTCAGTATCTGCCGCATGCTGCCCCCAGCCTCGGCGTCGGGCGCCTTAGTAGATCACGCCCAAATCGCCATCAATATCCTCATCTTCCGAGGATCCTGAACCTTTATTGCCTAGGAAGCGACCCCGGCTGCTGTAAATATCATCCTCAGCTTTGAAGGCTTCGAGGATCACGTTCCGCTCGCCCGGGCGCGCCGGTTTCCCCGTCTTGGCGTTGATCCGAACGAGCCGGATACCAGACGGAGCTCGGAAAGGTACGACATCTTCAGTGACCAGAGCATCACGCATGAACCGGCCAAACACCGGCGCCGCGACGTTGCCGCCACCTTCGCCATTGCCAAGCGTCGTCGGCATGTCGTGGCCTATGAAAATCCCCACCGCCAAGTCAGGGGAGAAGCCGACGAACCAAGCATCACGATAGTCGTTCGTCGTGCCGGTCTTGCCCGCTAGCGGCGGCAGCGGCTCACCCTCGTACAGGCCACGGACCTTCGTGCCGGTACCGCGCTGAATGACGCCCTGCATGATCGATGTCATTTGGTACGCCGTACGCGGATCGATCACTTGAGAGCGATCATCCGGCAGCGCAGGCTCGCCCTGCTCCTGCCAGGAGGTCTCGTTGCAAGCAAAACACGCACGTTCATCGTCAGCGAACACTGTCGCGCCGTTGCGGTCCTGCACACGGTCGATGATCGAGGGTTGGATCTGCTTACCGCCATTGACGAATTGCGCGTACGCCGCCGTCAGGCGCATGAGCGTGGTTTCACCAGCGCCGAGCGAAATCGAGAGGTTGCGCGGCAGGCGATCCGAAACACCCATGCGCTCCGCATACTCAATCACGGTGCCGATACCGAGATCCTGCGCGAGTCGAGCCGTCATGGTGTTCCGCGATTTTTCAATCCCGACACGGAGTGTCGAGTCGCCATAGAACGTATCCGCGACGTAGTTTCCAGGCTTCCACCAGATACCGTCGAGACCCTCAGCCACGAACGCACCGTCAAGCACGATCGAGCTCGGCGTATAGCCGTTATCGAGAGCCGCGGCGTAGATGAAAGGCTTAAACGTCGAACCGGGCTGACGCCAGGCTTGGGTTGAGCGGTTGAACTCCGACAGGCCAAAGCTGAAACCACCGACCATGGCCTGAATACGGCCCGTATGCGGATCCATCACCAGCATGCCGCCATTGGCGGCTGGGATTTGCCGGAGGGCATAACCCACCTGCCCAGTCATCGGCATCACCAGAACAACATCACCAGGCGCCAGGACTTCCTCGACCGACTCAATCTCCGGACCCAGATTATCGATGTCGATCAGCTGACGCGCCCAGGCCATGTTTGGCAGGGTAATCACGCCCTCGTCGCCTTCGCGGAAGCCGATCTCGGCCAGAGCTGGCGTCACCTCGAGGACCACCGCCAAACGCCAAGGCTCAAGATCGTCAGCAAACTTGCGCTCGCCCTTCAACCGGTCAGCAGCCTCATCGAGAGAGATCGCCCAGAACGGCCGCGGTTCCTCGCCTTCACGCTCAGGGATCGTGGTCGCGGTGAGATCGTCCGGCAGAATGATCTGCGTCAGCGGACCACGCCAGCCATGCCGCCGGTCATATTCCGACAGACCCTCGCGGAACGCCCGCTGTGCCTTCTCCTGCATGACGGGATCAATGGTGGAGCGGATCGACAGACCGCCATCATAAAGCGCGTCAGTACCGTAGCGATCAGCGATGTCCCGACGGACTTCTTCGGCAAAATACTCAAGAGCAGCCGAACGAGCGCCGAGCGGTGGTGCGAGGCCAGCGCCAAGATCCTGATCACGGAAAAAGCCCAGATCTTCGTCCGTCAAGAAACCGTCCGCATGCATCCGACCAAGGATCCAGTTACGGCGCCCAACCGCGCGCTCTTCATTGAAGACGGGGTGATAGTTCGCTGGCGCCTTCGCCAGAGTCGCAAGATAGGCGGCTTCATGCGGCTCAATCTCGCTTAGCGACTTGCCAAAATAGTTCAGCGCCGCCGCCGCCACGCCATAGCTGCGGTTCCCTAGGTAGATCTCATTGAGATAGAGCTCGAGGATGTGGTCCTTCGTGAAGACCTTCTCCATCCGTCGCGCGATGAGCATCTCTTTGACTTTCCGGTCGATCTTCTGATCGGAGGTCAGGAGGAAGTTCTTCGCCACCTGCTGAGTAATGGTTGAGGCGCCTTGCAGCGGCGCTCCGCTGCGCATGGCCTGCAAACTGTTCCACGCCGCGCGCGGCAGGCCCATCCAGTAGATGCCTTCGTGCTCGTAGAACGTCTTGTCCTCAGCCGAAATGAAGGCCTGCTTCACCGTCAGAGGAATGCTCTCCGCCGGCACAAACAAACGCCGCTCGCGAGCAAATTCCGCCACCAAGGTGCCATCGCCCGCATGGATGCGGGTCGTGACCTTAGGCTCGTAGTCTTCGAGTTGGGTGTAATCAGGCAGCGTCGGCTCAAGCCCTTTGACGTAGATAAAGGCGTAAATCGCAAACGCGAGGCCACCCACGATGCCGACGATTCCCATCGCCATGCCGATACGGAAGGCCAGCACGATCCGCGACCACAGTGTGCCGCCCTTCTTGGGCTGCTTCTTCGGCTTTTCCGTTGGAAAACCCGGATCACGAAGCGGATAGGCGTCTTCGCCGCCGAACTGGTAGTTAAAAGGCTCGCGCGTGTCGTTCGTCATCGGTCCTACAGAATCCAAGCTCCCACGGAATCACCGCGGGCCCCACTGGTGAAGCGGTTAGCACATGCCGCGGCCTCCTGCGACCCGCGCAACGTGTAACGCCATGGAACTTTCACACTGGTAAGACTTGGCAGATGGAATTGGTTCATTACTGTCGCGCTGACCAAGAGAGGGATTCCCTGCATGTTGCCTAAACCGTCCGCCACGCTGCAATCGAACACGCTGGAATACGAGGTTCAGCCAAAGGTGAAGCCCACGGGCTTCCGTGAATATGATGCGCGCTGGATCTTCGGCGAGGAAATCAATGTTCTGGGTATCCAAGCCCTAGGCGCTGGTTTGGGCACATTGATCCACGAGCTTGGCAAACGGCCCGAGATCGTGGTCGGCCACGACTTCCGCGGCTATTCCGCGGGCATCAAGCAGGCCCTCACCGTCGGCCTTATGTCCGCCGGCATCAAAGTGCACGACATCGGCCTGGCACTCTCTCCCGTCGCCTATTTCGCCCAGTTCGAGCTCGACGTACCTTGCGTCGCCATGGTCACGGCCAGCCACAACGAGAACGGCTGGACCGGCGTGAAAATGGGCGTTGAAGCCCCCCTCACCTTCGGCCCCGACGAGATGGGTCGCCTCAAAGATATCGTTCTAAACGGCGAAGCTATCTCGCGAGACGGTGGCTCCTACGTCTATCACACCGACCTGCGTGAGCGTTACATCGCTGACCTCACCGATGGCGTCACGATTGGCCGCAAGCTCAAAGTCATCGCCGCATGCGGCAACGGTACGGCAGGCGCTTATGCGCCCGAAGCCCTCGAGCGCCTGGGCGTCGAAGTGATCCCCATGGACGCTGAGCTCGACCACACGTTCCCGAAATACAACCCGAACCCCGAAGACATGGAAATGCTCCACGCCATGCAAGCGGCGGTGAAAGAGCATGGCGCTGACCTCGCGCTCGGCTTTGACGGCGACGGCGACCGCTGCGGCGTGGTCGACAATGAGGGCGAGGAAATCTTCGCCGACAAGATCGGCGTGATGATCGCCCGCGACCTGTCGAGCCAAATCCCCAACGCCAAGTTCGTGGTCGACGTGAAATCCACCGGCCTCTTCAAGACCGACCCTGTCCTGCTCGAGAACGGTGCTGAGACCGTCTACTGGAAAACCGGCCACTCCTACATCAAGCGCAAGACCACCGACCTCGGTGCCGTCGCGGGCTTTGAGAAGTCCGGCCACTTCTTCTTCCGCGAGCCCTATGGCCGTGGCTATGACGATGGCCTCGTCGCTGCCATCGCCCTCCTGAAGATGCTGGAGAACAACCCGGACAAGACGGTGGCCGACCTTCGCCGTGACCTGCCGACGACCTACCAGTCGCCGACCATGTCGCCGAAATGCTCGGACGAAGAGAAATACAACGTCATTGATCGGATCGTCGGTAAGCTGAAGGACAAGACCCAGATGATCGGCCAAAAGGTGGTTGACGTGAACACTGTCAACGGCGTCCGCATCACCGTGGAAGATGGGACCTGGGGCCTCATCCGCGCCTCATCCAACAAGCCAGAGCTCGTGGTCGTGGTCGAAAGCCCCGCTACCGAAGAAGCCCGCAACAAAATGTTCGGTGAACTGAAAGAAGTCTTGGCAACGGAGCCAGAAGTAGGCGCCTTCAACCAGGAGCTTTGAGCGCTTAGAAAAGATTGTTAGATGCAATTATCTGGGACCATCAGGGTGGGTGAAGCTAACAACCTCTGTGCCGAGCTTATGCGACGGCGCAGGGGCCCCGATTGGCGTTTCTACATCCTGCTGCTCTTCTGCCTGCCGTTCGGCTACGCGGTTACTTGGTTCACCTTCACTCTCCTCGGCATTGGCAATGGCGCAATGACGTTAGGCATCGGCACAGTATGCGGGATACTGATTTACTCCGCACTGTCCAAACGGTTGGTCTTATACTTTACTAGGCGCCAGTATGCGTCCTCGTACGGCTCGAGCGAATTGACTTTCGCCGTCACGCTCTCGGACGAGGCGTTTCTGATAAAAGTCGGAGACGTGTCCTACTCCGCACCTTGGCGCGCTATCACCGAAGCCACAGTGCTCAAGGGCTATTGGCTGGTTTTTGCGCCCGGGCTTGAAGCTGTGTTTCCTCAGCGGGCGTTCAAAGATGGCGAAGAAGACGCCTTTCAGCGAGAATTGCAGCGCCTGCTATCGCCTGAGGCATTAGAACGAAGTTCTTTTCCGGCTAGCTCAACTCTAGCCTAAACCCGCCGCACCATCTGCGCGTCATTGCCTGACTTCACAGGCCCACCCAGCTTCACGGCTGTGCCGAAGGCCAAGATCTCCGCAGCGCCCTGCGTGATCGTCGATGTTGTAAACCGTGTACCGATCACCGCGTCGGCACCCATGCTTTCTGCGTGCTTGATCATCCGGTCCATCGCTTGCTCACGCGCCTCAGCCATCATCTTGGTGTACTCGTTGACCTCGCCGCCCACGAGGTTGCGGAGGCCAGCAATGAAGTCGTTGCCCACATGCCGTGCCCGGATCACGTTTCCTCGTACGAGGCCCAGGGTCTCAGTGATCTCATGACCGATATTCACTTCGGTGGTGGTGACCAGCATGGCTTACTCCTTCACATTCTTTGAATAGTGGCGGTCTTCCTTGTCCCCGGCCCGCTGCAGGATCACGGCGATCAAGAAGAAGCCCATCCCAAACAAGAAGACCAACCCGATCAGGCCTTCTGGGAACAGAGCAATCGCGCCTAACGTCAGTAGACCCGCATAGGCCAGAACGGCGACAACGATAATACCAAGGGCAATATTTCCAAGAGACATATCCGACCTCCTCAGTCTTTTCGGGCAACCGACACAGTCGTCGCGAAGGCCAACCCGATCAAAAAAGGAACCCAGATGGGCAACTCGCCCAATCCAGGTGTCCCCAGAGCTTCGGCGAGGTGGTCGTCAAACGCCCACCAAAGAAGCCCAAACCACATGTTAGATCACTTCCGGATTGGTTCGCCGACGCATCATCAGAATGATCGCGGCGAGCAGAAGAAATGGTCCCAGCAGAACCCCAGCTGTAATGAAGAGCCCGCTGAAGATACCCAGCATCGCCAGAGCAATCGCGAGCAACGCAGCGCCCAGGCCAATCAAAAGACCAATCGCACCGGCCACGAGGCCCACAATCAAGCCCAGAATACCAATGATGACGCCGCCAACGACTTCCCAAGGCTGAAGGTCTTCAAGGCCTTTGTCGTTAATGTAGATGAAGCCGTCACCCCACTGGTAAACGGCGAAGGTGCCACCGGCTACAGCCAGGATCACCAAAAAGAGCAGAAACTTCCATACACCGCCGCCAGAACGCCGCTCTTCAATTTCTTCCATGCCTATCCCTCTCCAAATCGGCTAAGCGCATAACGCTGATCACGATAATCGATAAGGGAATTGTCGGGACACATTGCAAGAGGGTCATGTGCATTTTCGTGCATTATGTGAACGAAGGCTTCACCCTCAGCGGTTCGCAAGGCAGATAGGGCTTATGGATAAACGTCTTCTGGTCTTGCCCGTTTTGCTCTTTGGTGTCGTCGCTGTGTTCTCCATGCGCGGCGTGTCCACCATCAATGGCGCCGCCCTGCCCTCAGCCTTGATCGGCAAACCCGCCCCAGAACTGAGCCTAGAAACCATCCCCCGCCATCGAGGACCCTTCAACCCGGCCGTGCTGCAAGGCCAAGTCAGCCTCGTTAACATCTGGGGCAGTTG
>JABSRH010000162.1 GCA_013215175.1 Parvularculaceae bacterium
TCAGCAGAGAACGGAGCATCGACCGTCAGGATGGTCATGGAGGCGAGCATTTCCGCGTTCGCCCAAAACACGTCGCGCTGCTCGCTGGCAGCAGCCGGAAGGCCTTGCAGGTACGATGTGTCACCCGTGGTGGCCACCAACTCGATGGCCGCCCACAGGAATTCATCGGAAACATCTTGGTCGCCGTAAGCGCCGCCGCCGTCGAAGTTATCGTAGGCAATCACATCGGGATGACGCCGAGCAGCCTCAAAGGCTCGTTCGGCTGCTTGCAGGCAACGCTGCGCGAACGCGGCATCAATATCTTTCCACAGACGAGCGCATTGAGCTGCGGCGGCTGCAAGGTTCAGTGTAGCGGATGTTGATGGCGGAAGAAGAAAGCGGTCTTCCTTGGCATCTTTCGGCAAGAGTGGGAGACCCAGCCACTTCTTTTCGTGCACCTTGTGGTGGGCCATGCCACCCGCATCGACTGTCTTTATACGGAGGCGTCGACCATTGCGTTGCTGGCCCTTTGCTACCGCGACCTTCGCGCCTTCGGGGACCTGCATCGCCAAGAGGAATTCCATGCCCACGCGGGCTTCGTCGAGGATGTCGCCAATGCCGTTGCCGGCTTCAGGAACGTTGAGAAATCCGTCCGCATTCGCGGGCTTCAGCCGTTCGGCTAGGTTTTGCAGGGTCCAAACAGAGATCCCTCCGTTGACAACATATTTGCCGAAGTCGCCGGCATCGTACCATCCGCCAGAAACGTCGAGGCTATGCGAGCATGCGGGCCATTTGGTGCCCCACTTATCTCGGCCTGACCAGCAGCTGACGGTTTCCTCTACATGGCCTGCGTCGCGCGCATATTCAGCACTCGGTACATGCTCGCTGAGAATATCGACCCCAGCGCGGTTGAGGTAGAAATAGTGCAGCGCATCTTTGCTCAGCTGGTCATAAGGACGAGGTTTCAGCGTGAACGCCCGGCTTGTGGCGCCACACGCTTTGAGCTTCAGGCCCGATGCATTGGCCAGATTATCCGGCACCGTGATCTTGTGAGCTGACGTGCCTGCTAAGGCATCGTCGCCAAAGGGTATCGTCATGCCTGAGGCGACAACGGTCCCTTGGTCGTCGAGGAGTTCCCAAGCCACAGGAGAAGCTGCCTTGGTATGGAGCGTCGCCTCTTGGATGCTGCCTTGGCCCCATCCCACCTGGCTCAGGACAATCGAAGCATCGATGCCTGGCGCCGCTGCGCTGACCTCGCAATCCGCCTCGGCATTGGCGGTGCTGAGTGCCAAGCCCAACGCCGTGAGCGCTGCCCAATGTCTCATGCCCTTTTCCTCCCGCGCTAAGGGGTGTCTGATGCACCCTCGGCTGTGTTGTTTGCGCAACCCTATGGTATTCGCGATTGACAACGATGACAATGACGCGATAGTAACGAGCCTGACAACGTCGTCAACAAGGCGATGGCACATAAAGGGCAGGAAAATAGGGAGGGTCCTCTGTGACTCAGGGCGTGCAAAAATCCACCGACCAACACTCATTGTGGCGTCGGCTCATGCAAGGAAGTTCAGCCGCGGCGATGGCCTCTGTGGCCATGGTCGGTCTGGCCCAGGCGCAAGACGCGCCTGAAGAAGTTGATCCTGATGACGTGATTGTCGTCAAAGGCATCCGGAAATCGCTGCAGGATGCGCAAGATCTCAAGGAGGACGCGAGCGTCTTCCTAGATGCCATCTCCGCATCCGACATTAGCGCTCTTCCTGATCGTTCGGTCTCGGAAGCGCTTCAGCGCGTTCCCGGTGTGTCGATCCTACGTTTCGCAGGCCCAGACGATCCTGATCACTTCGGTGTTGAGGGTTCAGGCGCCATTATCCGTGGTTTGCCATTCGTCCGTGCAGAGCTTAACGGCCGCGATGTGTTCAGCGCTAGCCAGGGCGGTGGACTTGATTTCGAAGATGTGTCGCCGGAACTCTTGGGCTCGGTAATCGTCTTCAAAAACCAGTCGGCTGACATGATCGAGGGTGGCCTGTCCGGCACCATTGATCTGCGTACCCGCTTGCCTTTCGACCAGGACGGTCGCGTGATCGCTGGTTCGTTCGACTATACCTATTCGGACTTCGCTGAAGAGGGGACGCCGAGTTTCTCCGGTCTGTACTCCGATCAATGGAGCACCGACGTTGGCGATTTTGGTTTCTTGATCAACTTCGCTGACAATGAGCTGAAGAGTCGCGCGGATGCGACCTCTGTGGCAAGCTTCCGACCCTACACAGATAATGGTGACGGTACCTTCACTCGCTTTGCTTTTGACGAGAATGGGTTCCCTACCGGAACCAGTGCTGATTCGACCGTCTATATTCCTGACGGCGGCGGAATCCGTACCCAGAACTTCGACCGTGGCCGTACGGCTTTCGCAACGGCTGGTCAGTGGGAAAGCCCCGATCAGCGTTTGTTGGCAACGGTTCAATTCCTTCGGTCTAGCTCCGAGTTAACCTGGGGCGAGAGCGTTCTCGAATCGACTGTCGATAACGCGCCGAACGTTATGTTGTCGGGCGATGACTTTGCCTTTGATGATGACGGCGTGCTGACCCGAGGAACGGTGACAGAGTCTGTGGGCTGGCGCGGCAACGATGGATTGCCCACGAACGGCATTCAGCAGAGCGTCAACACGCGTCAGCGTGACGAAGACGAGTCGATCCAAGACTTGAGCTTCAACCTTAAGTGGACGCCGAACGATCAGTGGGCTTTCAATTTTGACGCTCAGTTCGTTGAGGCGGAGACAGAAGTCTTCGACGTTTCAACATTCTTCGCGTTCTTCGCTGACATGACCTTCGACCTCACGGGTGAAGAGGCCAGGATCAGCTACGCCGCGCCATCAGGTACGATCGCCAACTATTTCGGCGATTTCGGAAGTTACTACTTCCGTGCCAAGATGGATCACTTCCAGGACAACAACGCTGACGAGCAAGCGTTCCGCGCTGATGCAGAGTACGAGTTCGAAGATGCTGGCTGGCTGAAGTCGGCACGGTTTGGTGCGCGTTATGCCGAGCAAGACTCCACAGTACGGTACTCGACGTTCAACTGGGGCAACGTTTCAGAGATTTGGACGGGCACGGATGTTGGCACGGGAGAGAACATCCTGCGCCTCAACGATCCTCGCCTGAGCGACGTTATCGGCTACGAGCCATTCTCTGGTTTCCTTCGCGATGAGTATGATCCTGGCATTGCCGGCGTTCCAATTTGGAATGGTCCGTTGGCGAACGACTACCAGGGCTTCGTGAGCGCAATCCAGCCGATCTTGGACTCGGCGGGTTCGTTCGGTAACGTTCTGCCTGGTCGAGATGGTGTTGACGCCAACGGCTTCTTGCCGAGCGAAATCAGTCAGGTGTCGTTAGAAACTTGGGCCTTCTACGGCCGCCTCGACTTCGGTTCGGTTTTTGAGAACGGTTGGGCGCTCGATGGTAACATCGGCCTACGGTATGTCTCCGACGAGATTGGTTCGAACGGCCAGTTTGAAGTGCAGCCAATTGAACAGCTGCTCGGTGGTGAGACGCCTAGTTCACTTTGTGCGGCAGGTCGGATGTTCCCCGGAGGCCCTCCAGGCATCTGTACGCAAGACATTGCCGCGATCGAGGCGCTCTTCGCATCCCCAGGTGTGGATGACGCTGGATTCGTCAACGACGTCGACAATTGGTTGCCCAGCTTGAACCTCAAGCTGAACGTGACCGACAGTATGCTGTTCCGCTTTGGCTACTCGAAGAGCCTCAGCCGTCCATCGGATCAACAGCTCCGTACAGACCGCAATTTGACATTCTTGCCTGACATTCCGGATCCGGACGGGAACATCTTTGGTGGTATCAACCTTGGCTCCACCACCGGTGGCAACCCGTTCCTCAATCCGGTGACGGCGCACGGCATTGATCTGTCGTGGGAGTGGTATTTTGCCGACGATGGCAACGTAGCGATCACACTGTTCCACAAGAAGTTGCAGGACTACTGGGTGACGTCAACGGGCGAAATCGACTTCACACGGAATGATGTGACGCTCCCTGTTACAGCTCAGCAGACTGTCAACTCAGACGAAGATGTCGACCTGTCTGGCTTTGAAATTAGCTATCAACAGTTCTTCGACTTCTTGCCGGCACCGTTCGACGGTTTGGGTACCCAGTTCAACTACACCTACATTGATGCCAACGGCGTTGCTGATATCGACAACACGATCACAGCGACGTTCCCTAGGGATGGTGATTTGCTTGAGCGAGTGTCAGAGCATCAGTACAATATTGCTGCGCTCTACCAAACCGACTTGATAGAGGCTCGATTGGCGTACAACTGGCGGGATGATTTCCTCCTGACACGGCGCGACGTGATCTTCCCGTTCGCATCGATCTATCAGGAGGCGACAGGCCAGCTTGACGGCTCGATCTTCTACAACGCTACTGACAATGTCAGGGTCGGCATCCAGGCGGTGAACCTTCTTGACGACACGACGCCGACGTCGGCGTCCATTTCTCCAGACGGCCTCCGTGGACCACGGAACTTCTTCCGCAACGATCGGCGCGTGTCGTTCGTGCTCCGGGCGAATTTCTAACCGCGAAGCCAATCCCGCGTGGACGGTTCCCCTCCTGGCGTCCACGCGGGCTTTTTTACCCGGCACCAAACGTGCCACCTCCAATCCATGAGTGATGCCAATGGCTTGTAACAGACACTTTCTCTGGACCCTTCTGGCTGCTTGCCTCTTCGTCGGAACCCCAGCGCAAGCAAGCGAGCCGAGTGAACGGGTTACTAGTCTCGTCGAAGAGATGACCACGGAGGAAAAGCTAGGACAGCTTGTTCAGGCTGCTGGTGGACGTTCGAAGAACCTGAATTCGAAACTGACGCCCGAGGAGTTAGACCGTGTACGCCGCGGTGAGGTGGGCTCCTATCTTCATGTGGCTGGCGCAGCGCCGTTAGCAGAGCTTCAGCGCGTTGCCGTGGAAGAGTCGCGGCTCGGCATTCCTCTCTTGTTTGCCATGGACGTCGTGCATGGCTACCAAACGATCTTTCCCGTACCTCTAGCCATGGCGGCCACATGGGAGCCTGAGGTCTGGCGCCATGCTGCGCGTGTGTCGGCGGTCGAGGCTACGGCCGCAGGGCTTCATTGGACCTTCGCGCCGATGGTCGATATTGCGCGTGATGCCCGTTGGGGACGGATTGTCGAAGGGGCAGGGCCGGACCCCTTCCTCAGTGCACGCATGGCGGAGGCTCAAGTCCAGGGGTACCAAGGCACTAGCTTAGCCGATGCCGACACACTGATGGCGGCTACGAAGCACTTCGGCGCCTATGGGGCAGCGCTGGGCGGGCGTGACTATGGCAGCGCAGATCTCTCCGCTCGCACTCTCTGGGAAGTTTATTTGCCCCCCTTCGAAGCAGCCGTCCGTGCAGGGACGGGTTCCATGATGACGGCTTTCAACGATGTGTCAGGCGCGCCAGTTACGGGTAGTGAGGAATATGTGGATAGCATTCTGCGGGACCAATGGGGCTGGGATGGCCTCGTGGTGTCTGATTGGAACGCCATTGCCGAGCTGATCAACCATGGCGTCGCCTCAGACCGAGCGACTGCGGGCGCGTTGGCGCTAAGAGCCGGTGTCGACATGGACATGACCAGTGGCATTTTCGGCGGGGAGCTGAAGGATGCTATCGACGCTGACCCCGCGCTCTTGGCTGATCTTGATCGAGCGGTCGCGCACATCCTGACGGCGAAAGAGCGCCTCGGTTTGTTTGATAATCCGATGGCGTATCATGACCTTGCTCGCGAGGCTGAGCTGTTGATGGCTCCGGCTCATCGCGACGCTGCGCGGGAGGCTGCTGTTCAATCCATGGTGCTGCTGAAGAATGACGGGAGCTTGCCTCTACGTCCACAGCCGCGCGAGCGTATCGCAGTGATCGGCGCCTTGGCGGCTGATCCCATGACGCAGTTGGGGTCATGGCGAGCGCAAGGGAAGGCGGAGGACGTGGTTACCCTGTTGGATGGTATCCGACAGGGCGTGCCTGATGGCGTGGATGTTCGGTACGCGAAGGGTGCAGACACGGGCGATATCGAGCCCGGTGATGTTCGCGAAGCGGTTAGACTGGCTAAACGCTCCGACCACGTGGTTTTGGTCGTTGGAGAAGACTATGACCTGTCCGGCGAGGCACGGAGCCGGTCAAGTGTTGAGCTGCCCGCTGCGCAGCGCAACTTGGCCGACGCGATCCTAGCCACGGGCAAGCCAGTCACGGTCTTGCTCGTCACGGGTAGGCCGGTTGCAGTGCCGGAGCTGGCGGACAAAGCGGACGCTATCCTGTTGACCTGGATGCTCGGCGTGGAGGCGGGACCAGCCCTTGCCGACGTACTGTTTGGCGAGGTTTCGCCAGGCGGTAAGCTACCGGTGTCCTTCCCTAGAGCCACGGGGCAGTTGCCTTTCACCTACGATAAGCTCCCGAGCGGTCGCCCGGCTGAACCCAATTTAGAGCGCGACACCAACCGGTACATCGACCTTCCGATCACGCCGCTCTATCCCTTCGGGCACGGCCTATCTTACAGTTTGTTTGACTACGGAGATGTGGTCATGTCGGCACCGTCAGTGGGCGCGGATGGGGTTGTGACGGTCTCTGTCCCGGTGACCAATACGGGTTCACAGGCCGCTGATGAGGTGGTGCAGCTCTATCTTCGCGATCCGGTGTCGCGTGTTTCTCGGCCCGTGCAGCAACTTCGAGGGTTTCAGCGGATCACGCTGCAGCCCGGTGAGACCCAAACGGTCGCTTTTGATGTGCAGCCGGCGCAAATGGCCGTCTGGTACCCCGATGGCTGGCTGATAGAGGCCGGTGAAATCGAGGTCATGGTGGGGAGCTCGTCCACGGACATTCGTGGCCGTGCATCCTTTGACGTCGTCTCAACGTCGACTTCAGTACAGTCCGCCGCATCCATCCCTACCGGCGTGAGAGTGAGTGAGAGATGATTAGTAGGCGTACATTTCTTGCCTCTTGCGCTGTCAGTGGGGCCTCGCTCTCGGCTTGTGCCGGGGCGAGGCCTCAGGACCGTTCGGTCTCGCTA
>JABSRH010000163.1 GCA_013215175.1 Parvularculaceae bacterium
CGATGGCTTGGATTCAGGCTCGCCTTCATCACTGGGCGGAACAATGCCGCGCTTATCGCACAGCCATTCGATATAGGCCTCTGCATGGCGTATCGTTTCTTTGGGGTCGCAGCCCCGCTCTACCACCATGACAGCCGCATCAAACGCGTGCCGGACAATGTCTTCAAAGGCCTCTTGCGCGTAGTCGTCCATTAGGAATCGGCTCCGTGCTGACAGTCGCCAGACAGCTCATACCGAGCAATCTCGCGGTCTATATACCAGCGTGCTTTCTTCAGATCTTGCAGCCGGTTATCCTTCAGCGCGGCCCGCCAGATGTACTTGAAGGCGTTCCCTAGGCAGAAGTTCATGTGCTCCGTGATTTGGATGCACTCAACCCCGCTCGGGTGCTCTGTGTAATGACGCGGGCTGTTGACGGGATCGCTCATGCGGCCACCCCATGCTGGCGAGACCGCCCCTCGTGGCGCTCTCGCTTGAATTGCAGGAAGTCAACCGCCTCGGCACTGTTCAGGAACCCGGTCACAAAGCCCATCTCATCGTCGGCATCCTGGTCGAAGATGAAGGTCAAGCTTTCGCCGCCCGTTTGCCGAGAATAACCCAAGTTGTCCGCGTAGCTATCAATGGCCTTGTAGCCAGACGCGCGAGCGTACCAAATTGGCTTGCCCCGGTTCGGACACGGGACGCATTGCATAGCGGCGGTATGAAGGTGACCGGCCATGTAGATTTGAGCAGCGCCGTAGCTTTCGGCATCCGCCCGCTTTTCACCCCAGTTCTTGTCACGGATAGACGTGCCGGGGAAGTTATGCGCCGCATGCAGACGGCACTCGCGACCATTGTCAAAGGTGAGCGCCAGGCGGGCCTGCCAATCGTCCATCTTCACCAAACCGCCCATGCGGGAGAAGACTTCCATGCCGTCGTTCCAGGCATCGTGATTGCCCAGGAGCCAAAACACCCAGTGTTCGTCGAGGTCTTTCAGGAACCACTCAGCAAGGCGCCAGGCGTCCGTTGCCGTGGTCGATTGATTGGCGTGCAGCCGCATCAAGCGACCCACCCAGTTGTTGATGCTGTCACCGATATTGCCCGCAAAGAGCCCGTCTGTTTCTTTGACCAGCTTCATATCGCGCTCAAGGGCCTCGATATCACAGCCGTCATCGTCAATATGCGGATCACCGAAGCATAGAAGGCCCATGGGACCACCGCCCCTCAGTCGCACCTTTCGCCAGCGCGCGGCGTCCTTAGCCGCCTTCGTCCGACTGAAACGAGCACGCTTACTCGCAAGCAGCTCGTCAATCGGTGTGTCGGATGATGGAAGCTCCGGGTGCTCCACGAAGGACGTGGTGACCCGAAGCGCCTCCAGATCCACCCCCTCGCCCTTCGCGACCCTGCGCAAGTCGTTGACCATCTTCCACGTAGCGCCATGCTTCAGGCCAAACTCTTCATCGGTACGCCGAAAACTCAGCGTCTGAAGAAGGCTCTTGAGCCGGTTGCGTTGGTGGTCGGTTGAAGCGTGCTCTAGTAGCACCTGCAGTTCTCGGGGGAAAAGCGGAATCGGCTTGGTCATACGCTAAACTCTCAGGTGGCGGGGGCACCGCCCCCAAGGAGGGGGTTAGTCCGGCAGCTCGTCCAACCGCTGGTCTAAACGGTCGATCTTCTTCTCAAGCCGGTCCAGCGTTGCGTTCTGGTACTCATAACTCTGCTCAAGGAGCATTACACGGTTTTGGGCATCGAGCGCCGATTGAATGTCCTGCGAGTTCTCTTCAACCCGGCCATCCACTTGAGCTGCCCACCAGACAGCGGCGCAGCTTTGTAGGAAGATGGTTACAATCAATGCTAGGGGAACACGCTTGTCCAAGTGCCAGCCCTGCCCCATCGGGTTTGTTGCACTCATCGAATCCTCCCGCGGGCAACGCCCTTTAACTTCTCCTGTGTGCGGAGCACTGCCGTCCCACCAGAAAGAAGGCCTGTAGCCGTTAGCGCCTCCCAAGGCACAACAAGGGGTTGCCAATCCGTGATGAGATTGGCGCCCACGCCGTTGACGATGGGGAATAGCAATGCCGCAATCAAACCCGCCAAAACCCCGGCCCAAATTTGCGCTGGCCGCGCACCGGCGACAAACCACGAGCCATGCTGCGCTTGGGTTTTCTCGACCTCAATCTGAGCAAGGGCGATACTGTTCTGTAGCTCCTGCGCCTTCAAGGCGAGCGCCTTTGCCTTCAGGTCAAGCTCGCCCTTCTCTTCGCCCGACGTGTGCAAATCATCAGCGATTTCGCCGATGACCTTAGCCAGGTTGAAGGCTTCTAAGACCTGTTTCATTTGGGATCATACTCCACATGAATATGCGTACTCTCGTGGACCACGTCATAGTCATCAATCAGGCATGACCGGATTTCATGAGCCATGTCTTTCGCCGCCTGCCCCGTAGAGCCGCCAGGTAAATGGCGTGTGCGGAAATCAAGCGCCCTGCCCTTGTAATGCAGGCTACCTACAGAGTGCTGACCATCAAGGCCGCTCGTGATGATGGTCTCGAATCCCGCTCGGTCGAACGTCTCCATGACGAACGGCAAAGCCCGGATCATAGAGATGTGGAGACCACTTAGATCAACGCCATCTTTGATTTGTACACGGTCTGACATATCTCTCCGCTACCCCAGGAATTTGCCCGTAAACCAATTGGTTGAACCGGAATTGTTGCTCACAAGCGTTCCCGTTCCGACCACCTGCGCCTTCGCCTGCGCGATATCGCCGACGTCCATATCCACGATGATCGTGAGGTCGGCGCTGATGTTCGCGTCGGCGACGGGCGCCACCACTCGCTTGATGTGCTGCCGATTGCTTGCATCGACCCGAACGACCACTTCGTCACCGACATCAAGAGTGCCGCCACCGGAGCCATCGTTCTGTACGCCGACGGAGAACTCGTAGGCTCCGGCCTTTGGCGCCGTGAAGGTATAGGTGGCGTTGTCATAATCGCCGCCGTCATCAAAATCCTCGGTCGCCATGGCAAGAACAACGAGCGCCGCCGAAATGCTCTGAGATGAAGCAGTCCTTGAGCGGAAAAACGGGGTCGTCGTGACGCGTACTGATGGCTCCTCGTCCAGAACATTTCCGAACCATTCCACGTTGACGACGGCGCCGAGCACATTGGCACCCACCGAACTGGTGTTCTCTGCCGTGTTCCCTATGAAAACCAGGCGCTGGCCGTCTCCGAAGACAAAGCCGCGATCAGAGTTTTTCGCTCCGTTGCCCATCACGCGAGCCGTTTTGAAGCTCCCCAAGGCAACAGCATCGCCGATGTCATTGTTAAAGTCGTTGCCGATCAGGGATACGTCGCACTCGGATCGATTGACCCGGATTGCAGCGGCGCCGCTAGGGGCGCCGCTGGCCAATCCCCACTCATAGAAAGTGCATCCCGTCAGTAAAAGATTATCGAGACCGCTGGGCGTGTCGCCAACGTTGAAGACGTCCGAGCTTGCTGCCCTAAAGCGAGAGTTGGTGAATTGAACAGTCTTGTCAGATTGGCCAGACCCGCCGTTAAAGGTGAAGTCAAAGCCAACGCGGGCGGTATCGGCGTCGTCAATGTCGATCAGTCGGAAATAGCAGTTAGAGCCCTGCAGCGACAGGATGGCCGCCTCGGCGTGGACATTGTTGTAGCCCAAGAACACGCCATCGCACATCACGTTCGAGATGCGAGCGAAATTGATTTTTGGCTTATTCCCTACCGTGCCAATTCTGTACCCTGACGTTGTATCAGGCTGGGTTGTCCAGGCCTGAGAAACCGTCAGTACGTTGGTGGCCGCATCGTAGTCTGACACCTCTCTGACTTGTCCAACGCCCGTACCCGCTGTGATCGATATCGTTGCACCGTTGTAGAAGTTGTCAGCCTGCGCATCATTCGATGCTAGGGTGATTGTGTCTGCAGTCGATCCCGCCGCTAGACCGGTGGCGGAGGGGTTATCGCTCCGATGCTCAAGGAACGAGAAAGCCCTAAAGCTCTGGAATTCGTCAATGAGCAAGCCGTCATTATCCCCGTTGACGGTAAACAGCCGCAGGTTCTGCGCCATGTACTTTTGGCTGTCCTCGGTGTCCCCTGGGGCAATGACCGCCGAACACGCACAATTGGTGATGGTCGAGAAGGCCGCACTGTTCTCGATAGTAATCCAATTATCAAAGGCCATGCCGTAGCAATCGTTGATGTAAACGGCACCGCCCGCCACTTCTTGGCCTGGAGTGATGCGCCCGGAACGGAAGAACCGTGATGCGTTGAGGACACGAAGACCGCTTATCTCAGATTTGCCAGAGCCGCCATCGCCCGCGGTCATAAAGTACGGGTACGATATAGGCGTCGCCGTGTTCATCGACGCATTGGCGCCCGTGATGAAATAGGCCGAAGTCGCATCAGGCTGGACGTCCCATGGCGCGCTCACCGTCGCTGTCTTGCTGGGGCCGTCATAGGAGGAAATCGTCCGAACCTGTCCCGACCCAAGCCCGCCAGTGATGGTCACCGTGTCGCCATTATAGGCGTTGTTGTTATCGGAGGCGTTTGTGTCCAGTCCAAGCGTTGTGGCGCCGGACGTCGCAGCCGTTCCCGTGACACCTTGCTGCGGGTAGTAAACGTTGAAATCCTCCACCCGACACCCCCGCTCCAGGGCGAAGACCTCGTTGGCGGTGCCTATCACATGCAGCGATGTGGCCTGCAGCTCAACGTCGGTAAACCTGACCTGGAAGCCTGAACGCGCACCCACCAAACCAACGCCCTCGGCCACCGGCAGGGAGCCATTGTCTGTATCCAGCAGATAAGCGCCGGGCGGCACACCGACCTCAAACGTCCCCGCTTGGTTGATGTTTTCCGCGAAGGTCAGGGCTCGTAAGAATGGGCCATGATCATCACTGACAGCATCGCCTCGCGCGCCGAACTGGCGGACGGTGACCTTGCCGTCATGCACGAGAAGCCACCGACCCGTGGCAACGCCAGAGGCCTGGATGACTGAACCGCCATCATCCGTGGCGGTTGAGGTGGCGTCCCACTGGTAAAACCCGCCGCCGCCGTCTTGGTCGGTGTAGTAACGAAGAACCTGAGCAACAGCACCGGTTGAAACTGTCGATTGCAAGCGCAGGTCGGCGATCGAATTGACGATCAGTCCACCATAGGTTCCTATCGGTCCGGGGATGAAGTCAACATCAACTTGCTCTTCGGTCCACTCAACGCCGCCAGTAGCGTTTTTCGCAACGATGTCGTAAAGTTGATCAGTCTGAAGGTAGATCGCGCTCTCGGGGACCCCATCTGCATCGAGTACCAATGGGTTCTCGTTGGATGCGGTTCGTGATGGGTCGGAGTAAGTGTCTAACTTGGTATCGGTCCCAGCGGCCAAGAAGGTCAAGGAGCCACCTGCGAGAGCACCGGGCACGTTGCGGCGGAAGAATTGAGTCGGGGGTGCGCCCGACAACCGAAGGGTCGAAGACATGATCGGCCTCGTATTTATAAGGAAAGAAAGGCCACGATATGCGGCGAGAAAAAGCGATTAACTGGAAAAACGCTTTGCTGTTCGTTGTTTTTATTTACGGCCCAGTCGCCGTTTCTTACTTACTCTTCGGGGGTTGAGCCCGCGAGGGCGCCCGATGGCCTACCAGCTGCAGAGCGATTGGTAAGAACGATCAGCCGCTGAAGAGCGAGCTGTTGTGTTGCGTCGGGTGTAGCCGGACTCAGCAAAAGCCGAGCCAGCTCTTCCTTGGTCTCTGGCAGCATCGCCGCGTCATTCATTCGACGGATGCCCCCTCGCAACAGGCTGCCGCCCGCAGAAATAGGGCGCCCCGTGGCGAAGTTTTCGAGCGCACTCGCGACATCCGGGGACATAGCTGTATCATCCATACTGGCAGCCAGACGAGCGGTTTGTGAGCCAGCTCGAGGACTTGCCGTTCGGGCCGTCTCGATCATGTTTGACTCGCGCAGGATGTTGGAAACGAGGGCATCCGCTTCATCTCCAAACACCACGCGCATGGCCTCCTCCATGGCATCAGTGCGCAGTTTACGTGTCTGATCGGTGTTGCGTGGCTGTGTACTGAACACCTCGTAGAGCTTGCGGGTAAAGCCTCGTCGGAAGCCCTCTTGCTCAGCGCCATCCATTTGGCTCAGCGCACGCTTGATCTCATCGGGCATCATCTTATTGGATACCGCATCGCGGCCCAACTCAACCGCGTCTTGGGTCGCGGCGTAACCGGCGTAGACATTGCGAGCCGCTTGGTAGTCGTAGCCCTCCCGCAAGGCCAAGTTGTCCACGATAGCACGATAGTTCGCACGCAGGCCTTTGAGGGCCCGCCCTAAATCCTTAGCCTTGTCGTTTAGCTCAACCTGACGGATGCGGACATCCATGCCGCGCTTGATATAGTCGAGCGTCTTCAGTGATACCGTGTCCGGCATCTCGCCCCTAGCAATGGCGGTCAGCTCTTTGACGACCTGATCTTCAAAATCAGCGTCGGCAATTTCTTTGCCAAGGCGTACTGACTTTCGGATCTGCTGGCGCCCCAAGAACCTTTCAAGGAAATCTCCGGCGTCCGTGTTAGAGCGCCGGCGCGCTTCGCCGCCTACGGTTTCGCGCAGGGTGAACCGTACGCTGTCCATTTTCTCGTAGAGTGGAGCAGCGGCTTCCTTCTGGGCGGCAGTCAGGGCGTCGATATCATCAAGGAACTTGCGCGCGTCCACGCCGCCCGCTTCTGAGATGTCTTTCAGCATGCGTTGGCTGTGGTAGCTCTGGCGCAAGCGGAAGATTTCATCAGCCTGCTGCCGAGCGGGTCCGGGCAAGTTGGTGATGCTCGAAAGCAATGCGCGAACGTTCTCGCCGCCAAGATCAGCCAACACCTCGGGCTTTTCGCCTAACTTTGACCACTGCTCCAGGGTGGCTCGAGCCTGCTCCGGACTAATGCCATCGCGCTCAAAAGCCTGCTTCAATTTGAGGACCGCCTCGCGCTTTGCTCGCACGCTTCGCGTGTCGCTGCCCTGGCCTTGAGTGATCCGCAACCAAGCA
>JABSRH010000164.1 GCA_013215175.1 Parvularculaceae bacterium
CGACCCGGAGCGTGGCGGCTCAGCCGGACTATCGCCCCGGATGGCTTCGAGGCCGCGGCCTAAACCCTTCTTCGCCATCAGGCTGCCCTCTCTCTTCCGATGACTTCGCTGGCCAGACGTACATAGGCTTGGCTGCCCGGACACTTGAGATCGTAGAGCAGAGCTGGCTTGCCGTGCGAGGGAGCCTCTGACACCCGCACGTTGCGCGGGATCGCTGTGCGATAAACTTTGTCTCCAAAATGAGCCCGCACATCGGCTTCTACGTCCGCACTCAGATTGTTGCGCCGGTCATACATGGTGAGCACAACCCCCTGCAGCTGGAGGTCGGGGTTCAGTCGTCCTTGGACGGTATCGATCGTCCTCATGATCTGAGTCAGGCCCTCGAGAGCAAAGAACTCGCACTGCAGCGGGATGAGCACTGCATCGGAAGCCGCCATTGCTCCCACGGTCAGAAGACCCAAGGATGGGGGACAATCGATCAGGACGTAGGAGAGATCCGGCTGCACCGTGACCAGCTCTTCGATCGCGCTTTTGAGCTTGAAGTGGCGCTGGCTGTCGTCGATCAGTTCAATCTCAGCACCTGCCAGGGCCATACCGGCTGGCGCAACCGACAAACGGGGCACAGCTGTGGGTTTCACGACCTCAGATAGCTTCGCGTCGCCAACCAGCACATCATAGGTGGTGCCCTGCCGCTCAGCACGGCCTAGACCCAACCCCGTGGACGCGTTGCCTTGCGGATCGAGATCGAGCAGCACGACATGCTCGCCCACCGCGGCCAAAGCTGTCGCTAGATTGATAGCCGTGGTCGTCTTGCCGACGCCGCCCTTTTGGTTCGCGATCGCTAAAACACGAGGGCCCATCATGTCTTCCTTGTAGCCGAACGAATGATCAGAATCCGCGCCTCATCGTCGGTATGACTGGGTACGGTCTCGAATTCAAAAGACCATTGTTCCAGAGCCTCGTCCAGCTCTCGTTGTACACCGCGCCCCTTCGGAAGGATCATGATGCCGTCTGACTTGAGGCGAGGCACCGCCAGGGCCAGCAGCTTTGTGAGTGCGGTGACGGCTCGTGCCGTGACGACATCAAATCTCGCGTCAGGCGGCATCGCTTCCACCCGCCCGTGACGCACCGTTACATTTGACAGCCCTGCAGCCTCACCAGCCTTCTGCAGAAACGCTGCTTTCTTCCCAATGCTCTCGCAGAGCGTAAGCTTGCATGACGGTAGCTTTGACTGAGCCAGGATGGCTAGCGGTAGACCCGGAAAGCCACCGCCCGATCCAATGTCGAGCAGTGAGGCGGTGTCCAATGGGATGAGCGAGAAGAGCTGCGTGCTGTCTCGATAGTGCCGATCCCACCGATGCTCATAACCATTGCGCGCCACGAGATTGGTGTGGGTTTGAGTCTCGGTCAGCAGCTGATCGAACGCCATAAAAGATCGACGAGCATCGTCATTCAGCGACAGATCGTCGAACAGAGCTTCAGCGCGATCAGGCAACACGGGGAAGCTTCTTCAAATGTACGAGGAGGAGAGACAGCGCGGCCGGCGTGATCCCCTCCACCCGCGCGGCTTGACCCAAATCCGTGGGCCTCGTCTTCTTCAATCGTTCGATCAGCTCCGACGACAGGCCGTTGATAGCTTCAAATGGGAAATCAGCCGGTATCTTCATCGCCGATTCTTGGCGGTAGGCCTGGATGTCTGCCGTTTGCCGATCAATGAAGCCTGCGTAGGTGGCTTCGGCCTCTAGCTTAGCGCGCTCATCAGTGGACGCCCGCGCCAACGACTCGAAGTGCTTATCCAACTCTTGCAAACCGACGTCTGGCAAGGACAACAGATCCAAGACAGAACGGCGCCGGCCATCTTGCTTGACGCGGATACCGATGGTCTCGGCTTGTGGTGGAGTCAGCTTTGTTTCTCGAGACCAGCTAAGGAGCTTTTGCCAGTTGGAGTGTTTCACGTGAAACAACGCCGCTCGCTCCTCACCTACTACGCCCGCGTCGATGCCCTTCTGCGTCAGCCGATCGTCAGCGTTGTCAGCTCGCAAGCTTAGGCGGTACTCCGCCCGCGAGGTGAACATGCGATAGGGCTCGGAAACACCCAACGTAACAAGGTCATCGATCAAGACACCGATGTAGCCCTCGCTACGATCGACAGAAAAGCCTTCACCACTGCCAGATAGTGCTGCGTTGGCTCCCGCGACGAGGCCTTGCGCAGCCGCCTCCTCGTAACCCGTCGTTCCGTTGATTTGGCCGGCAAGAAATAGTCCCGGCATCGCCCTCAGCTCAAGCTCTCGGGTTAAAGCTCGGGGATCCACATAGTCATACTCGATGGCGTATCCTGGCTCGACGAGCACCGCCTGCTCCAATCCGACTATGGAATGGACAAAGCTCTGCTGCACATCGGTGGGCAGTGCGTTCGAAATACCGTTTGGATACACCTTGTCATCGTCAAGACCCTCGGGTTCGAGAAAGATTTGGTGGGACGGTTTATCCGCGAACCGCACCACCTTGTCCTCGATGGATGGGCAATAGCGAGGGCCTTTGCCAGATAACGCCCCACTATAAGTGGCCGTACGATGAAGGTTTTCCTGGATGATCTGGTGTGTCGAAGCGTTTGTGTGTGTGATGCCACAAGCAATCTGGGGAACTTGGATGCTAGCTGTCAGAAATGAGAAAGGCACAGGTTGGCTGTCGGCCTCCTGCGTCTCCAGCCGATCCCAATCGATAGTGGAAGACGCGAGACGCGGCGGCGTTCCGGTTTTAAGGCGACCCATGGGGAGACCCAACCCCTCTAGGCGATCACCAAGACCCACAGACGGGCTCTCTCCGAGACGCCCGGCGGGCGTCCGCTCCTCGCCACGATGGATCATACCGCGAAGAAAGGTACCTGTCGTGACCACCACCGCATCAGCCTCGATATGCTCGCCGGAAGCCAACAGAACACCACAGCAGCGGCCTTCCTTAACGATGATGTCCTCAACGCCTCCTTCGACGACCGTCAGGTGTTCTTGGGCTTTGATGAGGCTCTGCATCGCTTGCCGATAGAGCTTCCGATCTGCCTGAGACCGCGGACCGCGAACGGCGGGCCCCTTCGACGCATTCAACATGCGAAACTGAATGCCAGCCTGGTCAATCGCTCTGGCCATAAGACCATCAAGAGCATCGATCTCGCGAACCAAATGCCCCTTCCCTACACCGCCAATTGCAGGGTTGCAGGACATTTCGCCAATCGTATCCGCGCGGTGGGTGACCAAAAGCGTATCAGCGCCCATGCGGGCAGCAGCAGCGGCAGCCTCACATCCGGCGTGGCCGCCACCAACCACCAGCACGCGCTTGTCAGGGACATGTTTCACGTGAAACACCTATTTTCCGATACAGAAGGAGCTAAAGATATCGTCCAAGATGTCGTCGGGCGCAATGCGTCCGGTAAGCACTTCCAACGATCGGGAAGCAGCGCGCAGGCACTCCGCAGCCGCTTCTGGGGCCACCAACGCAAATCGATCAAATTCACAGAGAGAGCTTAGAGCTTCAGACAGCAACGCAGCTTGCCGCTGCGTTGGTGCCATACCCGGCGCAGCCAACTCAGCGAACCTGCTCGCGGCAAGAGCGCGAAGTTCGTCCAAACCAACGTCGGTGATCACTGACAAAGACAAATCCTGAGCGGACAACTGAGCGATTTGATCAGCCTTTGTACGTACCACGATAGACTGCGGCCCACGCCAGCGCTCCAGCCAATCAGGCAATTCTCCCTCCCCTGATGGCCAGCAAATCACCAAAAGATCAGCTTCAGCAGCCAGCCCTTCGGCTCGATCGATACCGGCCTGCTCAACCGGCGAAGTCGCATCCTCGCGAAGACCAGCGGTGTCGGTAAGCTCAACCAGATAACCATCCCACTCCAAGCGTGCGGAAATGAAGTCGCGCGTCGTGCCTGCTTCGTCAGACACGATAGCTCGCTCGGATCGGAGTAGCGCATTAAAAAGGCTGGATTTTCCAGCATTCGGTGGTCCGATAATGACGACCTTCAAGCCCTCCGCGAGCCGCCTGGCACCAGCAGCTTGCTCTAGTGTTGTGGTCAAGCTGGCTTGAACAGCATCCACCGCCGGTCGCGCTCTCTGCGCCACATCTTCCGGCACCCCCTCCTCGTCAGGAAAATCCACGGCTGCATCCAGCACAGCCATGGCTGCGATCAGGTCCCGGCGCCAATTGTCCGCCCGATCGCGCAAGGCCCCTCGATAGTTGCCTATAGCCTGCTCATGCTGGCGCTTGGTTTCAGCTTCAAGGAGCTCCGCCAGGCCTTCAGCTTGGGTGAGATCCAGCTTACCGTTGGCAAAAGCCTGCATCGTGAAAGCCCCTGGCCCTGCAGGCTCGAGACCGAGCTCTTCGAGAGCCGAGGCGAGCCGCTGGGTTACAGCTGGGGAACCGTGAAGCTGGAGTTCAACAACATCATCGCCCGTGAAGCTATGCGGTGCCGGAAACCACAAAGACAGACCGTCATCGACGAACGAGCCATCGGTGTCACGCACTTCAACGCGCCGGGCATAACGGGGCTTTCCCAGCCCGCCAGTGAGTGTGCGAACAGCATGAGCTGCCAGAGGACCGGAAATTCGAAAGACGGCGACCCCTGCCCGACCCGAGCCGGAGGCCCGAGCGAACAAGGTGGGCTGGGTCAATCAGAACTTCCTTTATTGGTGGATGAAAAAGCAGCCTGCATTGCTTCGAAGGATTGTCCACCGGTTGCCATCGCTCGCTCCCAAAACCGTACCGGGTCCGAAAGCGTATCGATATTCTCTTGAACACGAATGGCGAGCGCATCCGTCACCACCTGATTGACAGCTGTCAGATCGGGTAGACCGAAGAATGTCCGCGCCTCTTCAGGTGTGCAATCCACGTTGATGGTAATTTTCATGGGGAAGGAACACTCCTTCCGCCATTTAAAGTCAAGCAGCAGCGAGCAATTGTGCTGCGCCTAGGTGTTCATGGAGTCGAAGAAGTCTTTGTTGGTTTTCACCTGACGCAATTTCTCTAGCAAGAAATCGATCGAGTCTTGCGGATTCATCGGCGACAGAATCCGACGCAGGACAAAGATCTTCGCGAGCTCGTCTTTCGGGATAAGCCGATCCTCGTTCCGCGTGCCCGACTTGGCGATATCGATCGCCGGGAAGACACGTTTGTCAGCGACCTTCCGATCCAGAACAATCTCGGAGTTACCCGTGCCCTTGAATTCCTCGAACACCACCTCGTCCATCCGCGAGCCCGTATCGATGAGGGCCGTCGCGATGATCGTCAGCGAACCACCCTCTTCGATGTTACGAGCCGCACCGAAGAAGCGTTTTGGGCGCTGAAGCGCGTTGGCATCGACGCCGCCGGTTAGGACCTTGCCCGAGCTTGGTACCGTAGCGTTGTAGGCGCGACCTAGGCGCGTAATTGAGTCGAGCAAAATAACCACGTCGCGACCGTGCTCGACGAGACGTTTGGCTTTCTCGATGACCATCTCGGACACCTGCACGTGACGGGTTGCCGGCTCATCGAAGGTTGAGCTCACCACTTCGCCGCGCACGGAACGCTGCATGTCCGTCACCTCTTCAGGGCGTTCGTCGATGAGGAGGACGATCAAGTAGCACTCTGGGTGATTGGACGTGATCGCATGCGCGATGTTCTGTAGAAGGACCGTTTTACCAGTCCTGGGAGGTGCCACAATCAACGACCGTTGGCCTTTGCCGATCGGTGCCACAATGTCGATCACGCGGTGAGACAAGTCTTTCTTATCTTTGGACTTTAGCGTCTCTTCGGTGATGACCTCCATACGAAGGCGTTCATCGGGATAAAGCGGTGTGAGGTTGTCGAAGTGAACCTTGAGACGTGCTTTCTCTGGGTCCTCGAAATTGATGGTGTCGAGGCTCGTCAGCGCAAAATAGCGCTCCCCTTCCTTGGGCGAGCGGATTTCGCCGAAGACCGTATCACCCGTTTTCAGCGTATGCTTTCGGATCATCTGAGGGCTGACATAGATGTCGTCAGGGCCCGCGAGATAGTTCGCATCCGCGGAGCGCAAGAAACCAAAACCGTCTGGCAAGATCTCAAGCACACCTGAGCCCTTCAGCTCCACATCCTCATCCGCCAGCTCGCGAAGAATAGCGAATAAAAGATCCTGCTTACGAAGAGCCGAGGCGTTCTCAACGCCTACCTCTTCGGCAAAGTTGACGAGGTCCTGCGGTGTGCGTTCCTTGAGTTCATCAAGGGTAATGCGATCGGGGAGCATATCAATTCCAGACGGAACGGCGCCGCTATGGGGCGCACGATGGAAAAATAGGGGAAAAGCCGACGGGACCGCCGGAGAACACCAGGTAGTCCTTCACTTCCCCAACGTCAACAAGACCGAGGGAGCAGACGGAAGTCAGGCAATGAAGGGCTTCAGGATGACCATGAACACGATGAGGATCATTAATAGCGTCGGCACCTCATTCATGAAGCGCCAAAACTTCTCGGTCCGCGGTAGTTCGCCAGCAGCAAATTTCTTGCGAGATGCTGAGTAGAAGCCATGGACGCCGCTCATCACAATCACGGCAGCGAACTTTATGAGGAACCAACCGTCGTTGCCCCATGATGGCTCGATACCCACCATGAGAAGCCCGAAGATCCACGTGGCGACCATGCCCGGGGTCATGATCGCCATCATCAAGCGCTTCTGCATGACGACGAACAGCTTCGCCGCCTCCCCACCCGGTTCAGCTTGGTGCTGATAGATGAAAAGCCGCGGCAGGTAGAGAATACCGGCCATCCATGCGATCACAGCGACCACATGAAGGGCTTTGATCCAGTTATAGGCGGGAGCCAGAAAATCCATGGGCGGCCCTTAACCGCCGCGGACGATCTTGACTAGCTCCGCCACATGCTCAGGCGGTGTTTCGGGAACGAAACCATGCCCGAGATTGAAGATGTACGGAACCTCTGAAAAGGTTTCCAACAAGTGCTCTGCCGCTCGGCGCATCGGCGCGCCGC
>JABSRH010000165.1 GCA_013215175.1 Parvularculaceae bacterium
CTTTTGCGGCGACGTTTTGATCATGCGGCCCTTGGCGACCGCCTGATCATCTTCGCGGCGAACAGGGTTCTTTTGCTGGCCCATGTTATCTCCGCTTCGCCTTTTTATCAGCACCGTGACCATAATAGGTCCGTGTTGGGCTGAATTCGCCGAGCTTGTGGCCGACCATGTCTTCGGTGACGTGGACGGGAATGAACTTCTGGCCGTTATAGACGTTGAACGTCAGACCAACGAAGTTCGGCAAAATCGTCGAGCGTCGAGACCAAGTCTTGATCCCGCCCTTATGCTTGCCTTCACCAGCCTCGGCCGCCTTCTTGAGGAGGTACCGATCGACGAAAGGTCCTTTCCATACGGAACGCGGCATCTGTTAGCGTCCTTTCCGTTTCGCGTGACGCGAACGAATAATGAGACGGTCGGTCTCTTTATTGTTGCGTGTGCGTTTACCTTTTGTGGGTTTGCCCCATGGGGTGACAGGGTGACGACCGCCCGAGGTACGGCCTTCGCCGCCGCCATGTGGGTGATCGATCGGGTTCATAGCCACACCGCGAACGGAGGGCCGCTTACCCTTGTGACGGGCACGACCCGCCTTGCCGAGCACGGTGTTCGCGTGATCGGGGTTGGAGACCGCACCGATGGTGGCGCGGCAATCGCCGTGAACCAAGCGAACCTCGCCCGACTTCAAGCGAAGCTGAGCGTAGTCGCCATCGCGGCCCACGAGTTGAACATAGGCACCGGCCGAGCGTGCGATCTGACCACCTTTGAGCGGCTTCAGCTCGACATTGTGGACGATCGTACCGACCGGGATGTTTTTCAGCGGCATGGCGTTGCCAGGCTTCACGTCGACGCGGTCGCCCGAAACAACCTTATCGCCCTCACCCAAGCGCTGTGGCGCCAGGATGTAAGCCTTCACGCCGTCGCCATATTCGATCAGCGCGATGAACGCGGTCCGGTTCGGATCGTATTCGATACGCTTCACTTCAGCGATGGCGTCATAGCGCTGACGCTTGAAGTCGATGACGCGATAGAGCTTCTTCGCACCACCACCCTGACGACGCATCGTGATACGACCGGTGTTGTTGCGACCGCCTTTGTTGGTGAGGCCTTCCGTGAGCTGCTTCTCAGGGCGACCTTTCCAAAGACCCTTACGGTCAATGGTCACGAGGGTACGGCGACCCGGTGACGTCGGATTGTATGTCTTCAATGGCATGTCTTAGAGCCCCGTCGTCACGTCGATGTTGAAGCCATCCTTGAGGGTGACCACAGCCTTCTTGACGTCCGAACGCGTGTACGGACGACCACGGAAGCGCTTGCTCTTGCCCTTGGTGATCAGCGTGTTCACTGCCTTCACCTCAACTTCGAACAGCGCCTCAACGGCTTCGGCAATCTCTGGCTTCGTGGCACTCAGCGGCACCTTGAAGACGTATTGATTGTGCTCGGCACCCAGGGTCGCTTTCTCGGTGATTACCGGCGACGTGATGGTGTCGTAGTGCTTTGCGGTCGCTTCGGTCATGCGAGCCTCGCTTCCAGACCCTCAACCGCAGCTTTGGTGAGGACCAGATTGTCGTGCTTGAGGATGTCGTACACGTTGGCACCAGCTACCGGCAGAACGTTCACGCCATCAAGGTTACGCGCAGCACGGGCGAAATTGTCTTCAAACGTGCCATCCATGATGAGCGCGCTTTTGAGACCGTGATGCTTGAGCTTCGTGGCAAGCACAGACGTTTTGGCTTCGTCGAGCTTCGCCTCGTCAATTATAATCAGCTCACCAGCGCCCTGCTTGGCTGACAGCGCGTGACGCAGCGCCAACTTTCGGAGCTTCTTCGGCAGATCGACCGCATGGCTGCGGACGCGAGGACCGTGAGCCTTGCCACCACCGCGGAACTGAGGTGCTTTCTTGTTACCGTGACGAGCGCCGCCAGAACCCTTCTGACGAACGATCTTCTTGGTCGAGCCAGCGACTTCGCCGCGCTCTTTGGTTTTGTGCGTACCAGCTTGGCGTTTCGCCAGCTGCCACACCACGTAGCGGTGCAGGATGTCCTTGCGAGGCTCGAGACCGAAGATGTCTTCGTTCAAGGAGGCCGCGCCGGATTTGTCCGCGCCGAGGGTGAGGACGTCGACTTCCATCAGCCTTGGTCTCCTTCGTCAGCAGCCGGAGCGTCAGCGGCTGGAGCTTCGGCCGGGGCCTCTTCAGCAGCAGCTTCAACAACGGGGGTTTCTTCTTCAGCGGCGCCAGGCTCTTTGAAAGCTCCAGGGCGAGGTGCATCTTCAGGCAGCGCCTTCTTGATGGCGTCCTTCACCAGGATCCAAGAACCAGCAGAACCAGGAACAGCGCCTTTGATCAGTAGCAAGCCCCGCTCAACGTCGGTTTTCACGACTTCGAGGTTTTGCGTGGTGACGCGAACGTCACCCATGTGGCCGGCCATCTTCTTACCTTTGAAGACTTTGCCTGGATCCTGACACTGACCGGTCGAACCGTGCGAACGGTGCGAAATCGAGACACCGTGCGAAGCGCGAAGGCCGCCGAAATTGTGGCGCTTCATGCCACCGGCGAAGCCTTTACCGATCGAGGTGCCAACGACGTCGACCTTTTGACCGGCCACATAGTGGTCTGCGGTCAGTGTCGCACCAACTTCAATCACCGCATCATCAGGGACGCGGAATTCAGCCAGCTTACGCTTAGGCTCAACGCTTGCTTTGGCGAAGTGACCACGCATCGGCTTCGATACGTTCTTCACCTTGGCCGTGCCAGCGCCGAGCTGGAGAGCGACGTAACCGTCTTTGTCCATGGTGCGGTGGCTAACGACTTGGCAGTTCTCAAGGCTGACCACGGTGACCGGCACGTGTGTGCCCTCTTCCGTGTACAGGCGGGTCATGCCCAGTTTTTTACCGATGACGCCCGTGCGAACCTGGTGCTGAGCCGGCATAGGCTGAGGCCGGTGGTTCGACTTGCGCATCGTCTGACGTTCCGTAACGGACATCTCGATTACGCTCCGAGCTTGATTTCAACGTCGACGCCGGCCGAGAGGTCCAGCTTCATCAGCGCGTCGATGGTTTGCGGGGTAGGCTCCACGATATCGAGGACACGCTTGTGCGTGCGCATCTCGAACTGTTCGCGCGACTTCTTGTTGACGTGCGGCGAACGCAAAACCGTGTAGCGATCGATATGAGTTGGAAGAGGAATCGGGCCACGAACTTGAGCGCCTGTGCGCTTAGCCGTGTTGACGATTTCCTTGGCCGATGTGTCGAGCACACGGTGATCGAACGCCTTCAGCCGAATGCGTATGTTCTGTTGCACTAGACCAGTCCTTTCAAACTGGGGCTCGTGAGCGGAATTGCTTCAGAGGAGCCAAAATGGAGAACGGGCCCGTACAAAGTGACGGGCCCGCCGTAAAGTCTTTTGTCGCTTACTCGGTAATCGAAGCGACGATACCAGCACCAACGGTGCGGCCGCCTTCACGGATAGCAAAGCGGAGCTTCTCTTCCATGGCGATTGGCACGATCAGTTCAACGTTCAGGTTCACGTTGTCGCCAGGCATGACCATCTCGGTGCCCTCTGGGAGCGTGCAAATGCCGGTCACGTCCGTCGTACGGAAGTAGAACTGTGGACGGTAGTTGTTGAAGAACGGCGTGTGACGGCCACCTTCGTCTTTGGTGAGGATGTAGGCCTCAGCAACGAACTTGGTGTGTGGTGTCACTGAACCTGGCTTCACGAGAACCTGGCCACGCTCAACGCCGTCACGGTCGATACCGCGCAGAAGAACACCAACGTTGTCACCAGCTTCACCGCGATCGAGCAGCTTGCGGAACATCTCAACGCCCGTACAGGTCGTTTTCGATGTGTCACGGATACCAACGATTTCCAGTTCGTCGCCGACGTTGACGACACCGCGCTCAACACGACCGGTCACAACCGTACCACGACCGGAGATCGAGAAGACGTCCTCGATTGGCATCAGGAAGGTTTGGTCAACAGGACGCTCTGGCGTCGGGATGTAGGCGTCGACCTCTTTCATCAGCTCTTTGATTTTCTCTTCGCCGATGTTGGCGTCGCGACCTTCAAGAGCAGCCAGAGCCGAACCCGCGATGATTGGAATATCGTCGCCAGGGAACTCGTACGAGTCGAGCAGCTCACGAACTTCCATTTCGACGAGCTCCAGGAGCTCTTCGTCGTCGACTTGGTCAACTTTGTTCAGGAACACCACGATGGCTGGAACGCCAACCTGACGAGCAAGCAGGATGTGCTCGCGCGTTTGTGGCATTGGGCCGTCAGCCGCGTTCACCACCAGGATTGCGCCGTCCATCTGGGCGGCACCGGTGATCATGTTTTTGACGTAGTCAGCGTGACCTGGGCAGTCGACGTGGGCGTAGTGACGACCGTCCGTCTCGTACTCAACGTGAGCCGTCGAGATCGTGATACCCCGCTCGCGCTCTTCTGGGGCACCGTCGATTTCGTCGTATGCCTTGAAGTCACCGTAGTACTTCGTGATCGCCGCGGTCAGCGTTGTTTTACCGTGGTCGACGTGACCGATGGTACCGATGTTGGCGTGCGGTTTTGTCCGCTCAAACTTTTCCTTGGCCATAATCCTATCTCCGTATTCTGACCGATTTAACCGGCGAGCTTCGCCTTAACTTCATCTGCAACCGCGTTAGGAACGCGCTCGTAGTGATCGAATTGCATGGTGTACTGAGCACGACCTTGGGTGGCCGAGCGCAGGTTGTTCACGTAGCCGAACATATTCGCAAGAGGCACCATCGCATTCACGACAGTTGCGTTACCGCGCACCTCTTGGCCCGAAATCTGACCACGACGTGAGTTGAGGTCACCAATGACAGTACCCGTGTACTCGTCAGGGGTCACGACTTCCACTTTCATGACCGGCTCCAGGAGAGCCATGCCAAGTTCTGATTTGTGCTCACGAAGAGCGCCACGAGCGGCGATTTCGAAAGCCAGCACCGAGGAGTCCACATCGTGGAAGGCGCCGTCATAGAGCTCAACTTTGAAGTCGAGGATCGGGAAGCCAACCAGCAGACCCGACTCTTGGATCTGCGTCATGCCCTTCTCAACACCTGGGATATATTCCTTCGGAATAGCGCCACCCACAATGGTGTTCTCGAACAGGAAGCCTTCGCCTGGCTCGGCTGGACCAATCTTGAACTTGATACGAGCGAACTGACCCGAACCACCCGACTGTTTCTTGTGCGTGTAGTCAATCTCAGCGTTCTTGGTGATCGTTTCACGATAGGCCACCTGCGGTGCACCCACGTTGGCTTCCACCTTGAACTCACGCTTCATGCGGTCGACGAGAATGTCGAGGTGAAGCTCACCCATACCCGCGATGATCGTCTGGCCGCTCTCCTCGTCCGTACGGACACGGAACGATGGATCCTCAGCTGCAAGACGGTTGAGCGCGATGCCCATCTTCTCTTGGTCAGCCTTGGTCTTCGGTTCCACAGCCAGCGAGATCACCGGCTCTGGGAATTCCATCCGCTCGAGGATCACAGGCTTGGTGGTCACGCAAAGCGTATCACCCGTGGTCGTGTCCTTGAGGCCAGCGATGGCGACGATGTCACCAGCGAACGCTTCTTTGATCTCTTCCTGGCTGTTCGAATGCATCAACAGCATCCGGCCAACGCGCTCTTTTTTGCCTTTGACCGAGTTGAGCAGAGACATGCCCTGCTCCAGGTGGCCTGAGTAGATCCGGCAGAACGTCAGCGTACCCACGAACGGGTCGTTCATGATTTTGAAAGCCAGCATCGACAGTGGCTCTTCATCCGAAGAAGGACGCGTCACTTCCTCATCGCTGTCTGGCAGCACACCTTTAATGGCAGGCACATCCACTGGCGACGGAAGGAAGTCGACCACGGCGTCGAGAAGCGGCTGAACGCCTTTGTTCTTGAACGCCGTGCCGCAAAGCACTGGGTGGAAGTCGACGTTGATCGTGCCCTGACGGATCAGTTCACGGATCTTGTCGTTCGAAGGCATCTCGCCCTCGAGGTAAGCTTCCATGGCCGCTTCATCGAGCTCGACGACCGTCTCGATCATCTTCTCGCGGTATTCTTCAGCCTTGTCCTTCAGGTCAGCAGGGATTTCAACGCGGTCAAACGCGGCGCCCAGCGACTCTTCCTTCCAAATGATGGCGTCCATTTCGATGAGATCGACAACACCTGAGAATTCGCTTTCCTCACCGATCGGCAGTTGGAGAACGACCGTGGTGCAGCCCAGACGCTCGTGGATTGAGTCCACCGACGTGTAGAAGTTCGCGCCTAGCTTATCCATCTTGTTGATGAAGAACATCCGAGGGACGTTGTACTTGTCGCCCTGACGCCAAACCGTCTCGGTCTGTGGCTCCACACCGGCGTTACCGTCGAGCAGCGCCACAGCACCGTCGAGCACACGCAACGAACGCTCAACTTCAATGGTGAAGTCCACGTGACCTGGCGTGTCGATGATGTTCAGGCGGCGTTTCTTGCCGTCACGGCCTTCCCAGAAGGTGGTCGTCGCAGCCGAGGTGATGGTGATACCCCGCTCTTGCTCCTGCTCCATCCAATCCATCGTCGCAGCACCATCGTGCACTTCGCCGATCTTATAGGACTTACCCGTGTAGTAGAGGATGCGCTCAGTCGTCGTGGTCTTGCCCGCATCAATGTGGGCCATGATCCCGAAGTTCCGATAATCCTCGATAGCGTATTCGCGTGTCATGTCTTGATCCTTGCCAAGGCTGAGGCCTCAGCGCGCCTCTCGCCCGCTTTTGACGGTAAAAGCAACCGCCCCCGAGCTTTGTTTGGTGACAATTACGGGAACCTCGTAAGTTTCCCCACAGACCGTGTAGGTCCAAAATTCTTCGCGACGACTATTGCCGTCACTCAACTGGCCGCCCGCCACCCCCTGAAGCCGTGGAGCCTCGTAACAGGCGTTACCCTTGTTATCGCCCTCGAAAG
>JABSRH010000166.1 GCA_013215175.1 Parvularculaceae bacterium
TAGTAAGCCGCGATTTTGCCGTTCAGCTTATCCTCGATGATGGGGCCCGATACAGTGCCCATAAAGTATTGGTTCGGGCCGCCGCGACCGTCGTCGACTGGCGTCTCCATGATGTAAGTGAACTTGCCTTGTAGTTCATCGGTTGGGTTGGCCGTGTTGACGAGAACTGCACCACCCGTGGTGTTACGTCCAAAGAGGATACCTTGTGGACCCCGCAGGAGTTCCACCGATTCCAAATCGAAGATGTCGAAAACGACGCCCGAGGTCGAGCCGAGGTAAACACCATCGACGAACACACCGACGGCCGGGTCGATCGAGCCGATCGAGGAGTTGATGCCAAGGCCACGGATCGAAAAGTTCGCCTGGCCGCGGGCCGTGCCGATGTCATCCAGCGCCACGTTGGGGGCAGAGAACGACAGGTCCTCAAGATCCCGCACATTTAGGGCGTCGAGTGATGCGGCATTAAAGGCTGTGACGGCGAGAGGGACGTCTTGCACATCTTCCGGGTCGACAGATTTGGTTGCGGTGACGGTGATGACGTCGGTGAGGGCGTCGATGGCACCACCACCGTCTTGAGCAACGGCTGGCGTCAGGGCGAGGGCGAAGAAAGAGGCCGTGGCCAGTAGGCCACTTCTTTTTGACGTGAGGTCCACGAGGCTATCTCCCAGAGAGGTTTTAGAGTTTATCGTTCCACAATGGGCTCAATCGAGATGTTCGGAAACAAGCGACATGTCGCGTTTGAACATTGAGTGTCACTTTCACCACCGTTGTAGCTTGTGAGTCACACAATTCGCATCTCTATTGTGAGCACCTGCAGCATAGTTAAGTAATGCTGCACCGCAATATTACGCGCGGCCGCTGCACGTGGAGGCGTTTGACGCAGTCGTCAACCGCGCCTTCAAATTCACCTTCAGCGCGCATCCATTAACGATGTAGAAAGCCTTGAGCGCCTATCGATCAACCCATGGTTGCACTTCTCGGCGTCATCGTGACAGTCTTCGCAGTGTTCGGCGGCTATGCGCTCGCCGGCGGCAAGATGGCTATCATCCTTCAGGCTCTACCCTTCGAGATGATGATCATCGGCGGAGCGGCGGTCGGCGCGTTCGTCGCGGGCAACGCCGTGGACGTCATCAAGCACACGGGTTCCGACATGATGGCTTTGGTCCGTGGTCCGAAGTTCCACAAGGATGATTATCAGGACCTGCTTTGTTTGCTGCATGCTCTCATCGATCAAGGCGCCAAGGACCCGGTAGCTTTGGAGAAGAGCATTGAAGACCCTCAGTCATCTGATATCTTCCAGCGCTATCCCAACATCCTGAAAGACCATGCGGCGGTTGAGATCATCTGCGATACCCTCCGTTCCATGATCATGAACTTCGACAACGCGTTTCAGGTCGAGGAAATGCTCGAGAAGCAGCTCAGCCAAATGAAAGAGGAGAGCCTGCACGGCGCCCATGCGCTAAGCCGTACGGCTGATGCTCTGCCGGCGCTTGGCATCGTGGCGGCAGTACTGGGCGTTATCAAAACCATGGCGTCGATCGATAAGCCGCCGGAAGTGCTGGGTGTGATGATCGCCTCTGCCCTCGTCGGAACGTTCCTAGGTGTGTTCTTGGCCTATGGTATTGTAGGTCCGTGGGCCGAGCGTATCAAGCAAATCCGAGAGGAGGAGCAGGCGTTTTACGGCTTGATCCGCGAAGTCTTGGTCCACTGGCTGCACTCTCACCCGCCGGTGATGTGCGTCGAGGTTGGTCGCCGGAACGCGCCGGAAAAGATGCGCCCTAGCTTTACCGAACTCGATGATGCCATCCGCTCCCTGAAGAAAGCTGCTTAGCATGAGTGACGCGATTACCGTCAGCCTGTCTCGCCAATCGGGCCTCCTCCGCGAGCTCGCCGTGGTCGCCAACAATATCGCCAATGTGTCCACGGACGGTTTTAAGCGCGAGGCCGCCGTTTTTGCTGAATTCGTCAGCTCACGCGCTTCACAACCCTCGGTTTCTCTTGGTTCTTTGCGTGGGCATTTTCCTGACCTGACACAAGGCAGCCTGAAGCAGACGGGCGCCACCTATGACCTTGCGATCGATGGCGAAGGATGGTTCGCGGTGGCGCGGCGGGGCGAGCTGCTGCTGACGCGTGGCGGGAGCTTTACGCTCGATGCCGAAGGCCAGATGGTCACGCCCGATGGCTATCCTGTGGTCGATGATGGCGGCTCACCCATCGTGATTCCAGAGAGTGCACGGAACGTCGTGATCTCCACGGATGGTACGGTGACTGCTGATGAAGTTGAGATGGCACAGGTTGGCGTCCTCACCACTGATGCCGAAAGCCTTTCGCGCGTTGGTGAGAACCTGTGGCGCACAAATGGGGCCATCCGCTTCGCTGATTTCCCCGTGATCCGGCAAGGCTTTGTTGAGGCGTCGAACGTCCGCGCGGTCGAGGAAATTGCTCGGCTCATCGAAGTTCAGCGGATGTACGAAGCCGGTGCTGCGCTGCAGACGGACGATCACGAACGCATCTCTTCCATGATTGAGGCCTTAGGCGGCCGTTAACGTTAATCCGGAGTCACTATGAATCCTCTGAATATCGCCGCGACCGGCATGTCCGCTCAGCAGACGCGTGTTGCTACGATCGCTAACAACATCGCGAACATGTCGACCACAGCCTATTCCGCGCGCCGGGCGGCGTTCACGGATCTTCTCTATCGCCAAGAAGTCACGCCTGGTGTGCTCAGCTCCCGGACAGGCACGATCGTGCCTGGCGGTATTCAGCTGGGTAGCGGCGCTCGAACGGCTTCAGTGGTGGCTGAGCAGCGCCAGGGGGCCCTGGCGAATACCTCTGGACAGCTCGATCTGGCGGTGGAAGGGCGCGGCTTTTTTGACGTTGAGCTACCATCAGGTGAGCGCGTCTACACGCGCGATGGCCGGTTTGCTCTGAGCCCGGACGGCTTGATCGTGACGTCGGAAGGTTTCCCCGTCTCCGGCGGCATCGCTGTGCCTGAGATCGCGCGATCGGTATCGATCTCTGCCGAGGGGCAAGTCTTCGCTGTTTTCAACGACGGTACACCGCCGCAGGAAATCGGCGTCATTGGCATCACGATCTTCTCGAACGATCAGGGTTTGGAAGCGCTCGGCGGCAATCTGTTCCGTGAGACCGAAGCCTCGGGTCCACCGCTGGGCGGCTTCGCTGGTGTCGATGGAGCGGGCTTTATGCGGCAGGGTTTTCTCGAAGAAAGCTCTGTTGACGTGGTGAATGAGATCGCTGACTTGATCGAAGCTCAGCGTGGCTACGAGCTCAACTCCAAGGTTATGACTGCCGCTGATGAGATGCTCGCTGCCACCACGCGGATCCGCTAATGCGCTGGGTCGCAGCGTTCTTCCTGATCAGCCCGGTTAGCGCGGAGGTGGTCACGACGCGGAGTATCGAACGAGGACAGGCAGTGCGGCTTGCGGACCTTCTGGGGCCGGAGGACGAAGTCCAGTCCATGCTCGGGCGAGTGGCGCGTCGTCCCTTGCGGCGCGGGCGGCCTGTACGAACTTATGACTTGGAAGAGGCGACAGCGGTTGTCCGTCAGCAGTCCGTGACTGTGCTCTTCAAACGCGGTACACTGACCTTGCGTACCGAAGGACGCGCCCTTCGCAGCGGTGTGTCCGGTGAATGGATCGACGTAGCGTTGCAGGGGCGGCGTCGTGCCCTCAGTGCAAAGATCATATCCCCCGGGGTGGTGGAGGTTCCATGAGACAGTCCCTTATCTTGACCGCAGCAGCCATGGCCATGGCCGCTTGTTCAAGCAGTCCCGTGAAAGTGCCGAAACAAGAACGCGACATCGAAACGCCGCTGGTGAAAGCAGAGCGGGCCGGTGCGAGCGCGTCGCTCTGGAACCAAGACCCGGAAAGCCTTTTCGGCAATCGGCGGGCTCGTGAAGTCGGTGATATCTTGACGGTTTTGGTCGCCATCGACGACGAAGCGCAGATGCTCAACGATACGCTCCGTAATAGGACGAGTGACCGGGTGCTCGATGTGCCGGCGGCGTTCAGTCTACCCGAGCGGATTGAGGATTTTGTGCCGAGCACGTCACCCGCCTTGCAGATGCAAACGGCTGATCGGATGCGCGGGCAGGGGAATTATCGGCGGCAAGACCGGATCACGATGCGCCTTGCTGCGCGCGTGGTTGATCGTCTGCCGAATGGTGATCTCGTAATTGATGGTTCGCAGGCGGTGCAAATCGGCGCCGATCAGCGCGAGCTAGCCGTTTCAGGTGTGGTGCGGCCGGAGGATATCTCGCGGCAGAACACGGTACCCCATGACCGAATTGCTGAGGCAGACATTCGCTTGATTGGGAAGGGGCCGCTTCAAGGCACATCGCGGCGTGGCTTGGGGAACAAACTGCTCAGTATTGTTACGCCATTCTAAGGCGAAAAGGGGTGGCTAAGCCACCCCGCAGTCTATACATCATTGTCCGCACGCAGCAGATCAATGATGGATTCCAGCTTCTCATTCGTCTGGATCTGTTGTTCGAGGCTGTTGATCGTCGCCAGTTGTTCGATAAACTGATTAGCATCAAGGGGTTCGAGAGGATCTTGGTTCTGAATCTGCGCTGTGAGCAGACGTAGGAAGTCCGTCATTTCCTCTGTGGTCGCCGTTTCGTCGTTAGCGGCAGGGGTTTCAGCACCTGTGGTTGAGCTGACCGGGGTGATGTCCATAGAGTCTCCTAGAGTGAGAGGTTGAGGGTGGAACCAAGCGATAGCGTGGTGATTTGCGGGGTCTGCTGATGAGTGCTGAGCTCGGATGGCTCGGCTGACGCGAGAGCCTCCCGGTCGCCTTGATCGGCCGAAGCCTCACCCCCGAAGGCGAGGTCAATGTCGTCGAAGCCTTGATCGCGAAGATCGTCAGCGAACTCCGATGCATGGCGGCGCAAGAGGTCCAGCGATTCGACTTCGACAGCCGAGACAATCGCTCTCACGCTACCTTTTGCCGTCATTTCGAGTTCGATCACCACACGGCCTAATTCCGGTGGATCGAGTTGGACTTCAATTTTGGTTTGGCTTCCGCGCGTTTGGATCGCGGCGCGGACTTGCTCGGAAGCATCGGGTGCCGAGATGTGGGGCTGAGCGGGCGGCGGCGTTGCGCCTGGCCTTGGCGTTGCCGGGGACATGGTCGTGCTGTCGGCGGTGAGCGTTTGCGGGATCAGTTCACTCGGGGGAGAGCTGATTTCCGTCTGTATAGGGCCGATGGACGCGCTTGGCGACGCGGGAGCATGTGGAAGCGGTATCGTGGGTGCCGCGCTCGCACTGGCTTTGTTGAGCGAGGTCGGGGGTGACGGTTTCAGCCCTTCTGGTGTGGCTTCGGGACTAGCTTCCGTCGCTACCGCTTGAAGAGAGGGCGAAGCTTGTCGCACCGTTTTACCTGTTTGGTTTTGATCGGTCGGAGGAGCCGTAGACTGATCAGCGTCCACCATCGGAGGCAGTGCGGGTTGGGCTGCCGTCTGTGCTTTGTCCGTGATGTTCGGTTGCGCGGGTGCTGCAGCCAGCACGGGCTTGGAAGGATCGGTCGCTTTCGGTTCGGCCAACATCCCGGCGAGCGGCTGCAGCGGTTCGGTGGGATTCGTGAGAGGGATGTCTGGACCGGCATCGATGCTGCTCTGTGTCAGCGCACCCAATGATCCTGCTGAGGATTGATGGGGCGACGTGACGAGAAGAGGTGTCGGCTCTGTCGTCCCAAGTCGGGTGGCTTGCTCTTTGGCTAGCGCTGAGAACGCGCTGGCTTGGTCGGTGATCGGATCAACGGTTGCGCCTTCCTGTGCCGGGCTCACGGCATTCTGAGAGGCAACATGGGTTGGCGGTGCGGTGAGCAAGTTCACGGGCATAAGCCGTCAGTAGATTAGAAACCTTACCTCAACCTTTACGTGCAAACGACTCGCTCTACCTATATAGGGAGTTGTCATTATGATTTCAGAAGTCACATCGTCTGTCGCTCCGTCTGCCAATGGTCGCGACGAAAAGGCCTGGAAGGCTGCTGAGCAACTCCACGTTGCTCTGTTCACCGAGTTCTTTCGGTACTCTGGCTTACTTGAAGCGATCAGCGTTGATGGAGGGCCATTAGACACGTACTCCGAGACACTTATACGCACCCTCGCGGATGATGTGGTGCGCTCCGACCCGGACTTTACCAAGCGACTCTATCGCCAAATGACGGAGTTCTGACCTTCGATAGGCGGTGTAAAGACGAACACTCTCGCCCGAATTGTTCTAGCTTCACGTGACATTAACGATCACAACCTTAAGAGAGAAAGGCAACCGGAAGTTGCGTAAGCCAGAGAGCCAACGGATGTGGTCCTGCTCTGGTCAGCCTTGAGGATAAACTTCATGCCTTCCATCAATTTCAACCAAAGTGCCCAGGTTGCTCTAATGAGCTTGACGAAAGTCAACCGCGACCTGTTCCAAGTTCAGGACCAAATCTCTACCGGCAAGCGCGTCGCGACGGCGAAAGACAATGCCGCCGTTTGGGCCATCAGCACCGTGATGGACTCTGACGTTCTCGGTTTCCAGCAGATCGTTGATAGCTTGAACCTTGGTTCGTCTACGGTCGAAGTTGGCCGCTCTGCTGCTGAGCAAGTCACTAACCTCCTGACCCAGGTGAAGGAAAAGGTGATCGCGGCTAAAGAGTCGAACGTTGACCGTACGGCTATCCAGCGCGATCTTGCTGCCCTGAAAGATCAGATCACGTCAATTGTTGACTCAGCGCAGTTCAACGGCCTGAACCTGCTCAAAGGTGGCTTGGACGTGAACGTCCTTTCGTCACTGAACCGTGCAGCAGATGGTACGGTCTCAACCACCGACATCACGGTGGCTCGCGCTGACCTTCGCCAAGTTGAGGGTGTCTTCGGCACCAATGCGATGTCCTCGGGTGACGCTGGTTTCTTGACGGCGTCGGCT
>JABSRH010000167.1 GCA_013215175.1 Parvularculaceae bacterium
AGGGTTGCCCATTCGAGTTGCTGCTTGTGGTCCGCGACGGCGGTGTCTAGCTGGAGACGTCCCTGTGCGAGCTCGACATTCGCCTCATCCACGTCGGCTTGACGCAGTGCAATCTGTTCTTCGACTGACGGTTGTGCGCCCTGCTCCTGCTCTGCGGCAATACGCTGGTCGTACTCGTCTTCAGTCTCGATGAACTTGCCTTCGGGAACCTGCATGACACCAGCGATGCCACGGAGTAGCTCGACGGACTTAACGCCTTCGGCCTGACCTCCACCGGTCATCTGGTAAAGCTGCATGAGGTTCGAGGCTTGCAGTTCCTTCGCCAACAGAACGCTCGCACCACGAGGCTCAACGACCATGTGGGCCTTGATGTCGTCGTCGGGGTCCTGCTGCATGAAGAAGTCGTAGAAGCGCGTGATGAGCCCCAGAGTCACGTCGTCATCCCAACGGCGAGCCAAGGCTCTGCGGGAGACCGTCGTGTTGTTCTGGAGAATCTGCGTTGCGCCCAGAGTCACCGGAGCGTTATCGAGTCCGCCTTGGGACTTCTCTACGCGAGTGACACCGGAGAGCTCGTAGCTGTCGTCCACGGCGCGGTCCATCATCGCCCAGAGCTCATTGAGATTCTGGTTGATGTTGAAGACCTCGAACGCGGGACGCTTACCATCGAGATTGATTGTGTCGCCGGTACGCTGCCACAGCTTGCCGCCTCGCAATTCCATCTTGCCGTCGATAGGCTTGATCTGGGATTGATCGAGGACGATCTGAGGCATCGCAGAGATGCCGCCGTTGTCCAGCGCCATACGCCAAGCGGCCACATAGGTCGCCTGAGGGTCACGGATGAGCCAAGGGATGCCGTAGCCGAAGATACCCAGCGGGTCCTCGTCCCAGCAGAACACCGAGTAGATCGGGTCCTTGTTCTCGAACTTGTTGACAACGACTCGTAGAATCTCGCCTTGGCACATATAGACCACGGCGTCGAAGAAGCGGTCTTTACCTGGCGCATCGACGTCGAAGGACTCAAGGACCTCACGAGGCACAGTGCCGCGACGCTCCCAGACAACAAAGCGACCATCAGAGAGCTTCTCGCCGGTCTGCTGAGATTTGGCTTCCTCGCGGATGTCTTCGGTCTCGGTTTCCTCGGTGAGAGGTCTGACGTCCAGAAGGCGTCGAACGGCCTCCTGTCGGAATCCATGGGCTTTCTCAAGCGCGGCGGGTTCCATGTACGTCCGTTCCCAGATGTACCGGCACTCATCGACGTCGGTCGCGGAGCCGTCGGGGAAGAAGTCGAACGGAGAGACGATAGACACTTCGGCCTTGAGTCCCTCACCTGCGCGGACAGCGTAGCCGCCGTCTGCCTTTTTCGCCCAGCGTCCCTTCGACTCACGTACCGGTACGGGACCTTTGATAATCCCGGTGCCGTACATAGCCGCGTGATGAATAATCTTGCGAGCTTTGGTCGGGTAGCGTGAAGCAATCAGAGAGGCGTCCAGCTTCTTGAACATCCGCTTGCACTTACGCTGTGCGCGGTCAACGCGACGGCGATGTGCCTGCATGTTCGTGAGAGGCTGTCCTTGCTCATCGAGGAGCGGCTCGCCCTTCTTGTTGACTGCTGGCTCCTGCTGGAGTGCCAGAGGAGGCTCGGCGATTGGACCGGGATTCAGACCGTAGTTGCGGTCGTCATTCGGGAACAATAGGTCGCCAAGCTGTGCCGCGCCGTCGTTCGTGATTTGACGAGTGATGTTGAAGTAGACGCGATTCCCCGAATCAGGCATCTCGACCTTGCGGTCAAAGGTTTCCTTTCCGTTGGAATCGCGCTGGCCTTCGTAGAGTCCGTGTGACAGGACAAGACGGTCATCAACGCCGGATGCCCGACGGTAATTGACTGCCTCACGACGCTCAGAGTCCAGCGTATTAGCATGGGCCATCTGAGCAAGCATTTGGCGCTGCTCGGGAGTACGCTCATCGGCGTCGAGCTCCCGCGCCATTTCGAGCTCATAGTTTCTCTGCTCGTCGTTCATAGAGTCGCCCTAGTAGTTGGTGATTTCATCCACTGCTGCTCTCGTCACGAACTCGGTGTGCTGCTTGAGCGTCTTGTAGTTCGGATGGAGATGGAGTGCGATGTACTGAAGTGCATCCTGTGGATGCGAGAAGTCGTTCTTGTCCGGCTGGTCCTTGTAGCGAGCCTGTCCGGAGACCTGCATTCGCTTGTAGACGTAACCGGCGTTGAATCCTCGCCGCATCTTTGAACACGACCGGTCAAGCTGGAACTTTGGTGCCCCGGTTGCCGTCTTCTCGGTGAGGAAGTACCGCACCGCATTCAAACGGAGCTCGATGTGATTCGAGCGAGCCGGGACGGTATCGAACCAGCCATGGAATAGGCCGTACCGTGAGTTGTTGAGGATGTCGAAGTAGTTGAGACCGTCTTTGGACAGGCCATGTGATGCCTTGCCTGACGGGTCGCCGATGGACTCGATCTTCCAGCCGTCCTTCTTCGGACAGAGCTTCTCCAATCGAGGTTTGACGAAGTTCCTGGCGAAGTCCTCCAGACCGACATTGTCTGCAACGATTTCCTCGATGACTCGAAGCTGACCGGACTGAGTCTTCTGCGCGATGACGCAGGACTCGCCGCCCTTGCCCCAGTCCCATCCGAGGATGACAGGCATGTTCTTGACGAGCTTGAGGTTCGATTTGGCGACGTGCATGTCGTCGGCCCATTGGCGACGGTAGACAGCTTTGCCGTCGGTCGTCACACCGAACTCACCTTGGAACAGAACTCGAATCTGCTCCTTGGTCATTGCGGAGACCTTGTCCAAGTAATACTCGACAGGACCCACACCGAGATACTTGAAGTTCTCGCCCATCGGATTCAGCTTGTAGCCAATGTCCGACTCTGGGTCCTCAAGGACGGCGGCAGGCTGTTTCCAGACCTCCCATCCTCGCGGTACGTTCTTGAACACTTCGCCCATCCACGAGTCTTCATCGGGAGGGTTGGAGTCAAACAGCAGCGCCGTTTGACGGATTGGGTTATCAGGGTCCACCGCTTCAACAGGTGGCGGGTATCGACCGATTCGCGTCCCAACGGTCGTGATGACGTCGTAGTCGAGGGCACCGGCTTCGTTGACGAATGCGCCAGTAATCTCGAACGACTTGATGTTTTCCAAATCCTCCGGCTTGCTCACAGCCAAGAACACGAACTCTGCATTGAGCTTGGTTCCATCGGGGAGCTTGTCGGTCCACTTGATCCGCATGGGAGCGGACTCGACGTATTTAACTGTGGTTCCGTTGGGGCGGAGCCAGAGCTTGAAGGATTCAAATACCGTATTTCGTAGCTGGGGATATGTCTCGCGGACGATTAGCCAACGAGAGGTACGCTGACCCCATTTGTCGGGCCATTGAAGCATTGCGAGCATCATCATCTCGACAATGTTCATGGTGGACTTACCGGAGCCGACGGGTCCCATGACGCCACGCACTTTGGCGGTAGACGCATGGAACTCGCGACCAGTCGGTGAGGCTACATACGGCACACGGACTGCTTGAGCCATGTGCTCTCCTCGTTATTTCTTCCAGACGTTAGCCAGTCCTTTCAGACCGAATGACGCTGCAACAGCGCCACCGAGATAGGCTTTGTAGTAATCAGGCATGCCGCCGAGGACCGCGAAGCCCTCTTGGATGTATGGAACCAACGACGGGATAAACGCGCCGATGAGCGGGATACTGAGTACCGCCGCGAACCATTCATCTTTCAGTGAGTGCTTTGCGCCCTCTGCCTGTGTTTGTTCCCAGCTTGCATCGTTAGCGATCTGTTTGATCTGTCGCTCGTGCTTCGCTTGGGCCTTTTCTCGCTTGTTCTGGAACCATTGAGTCGCCAGTGAGACGACTCCTGAAATGATGGTTCCGATCATTACTTACTCCTCGCAGGGAGGAGCGCCGGTGGATAGCTCTCCAGCCGGTGTACAGGACGGAGCTTCAATACCGGGACCGTCATCGGTCGTCGGTTCAGGCTCATAAGCCCGAATGGGAGTCTCCTGAATCAGTCGGTTCGTCTTGACCCATATCGGGACGATGATGGCCTTCTGGCCTTCAGGAATCTCGACATAGCTGCCGTCGTCGAAGTAGATCGTGTCACCAAACGCGGCAACGGGTGCCAGGACAAATACTGCGAACGCTGCCACGAGGACAGACATCGGGGAAAACAGGTAGCGCATAGGAACTCCTCAGAGTGCGTCGAATTCGGTCTCGAATGAGGCTGTTAGGTCGCCTCCGAAAATCTTCTGGACCGTGTTGGCTTCCGCTTGGAAGCACTTCTGGACGAAGTCGTGGACGAGACCAGCCATTTCGCTGATTTCCGCATTCGTCGTGGGACGGAACGTTAGAACGGGAGCGCCGCTCGTGACGTCCGCTAGTTTCCAGACCGCTCCATCCACGCGCTCGCCTGCTTCCACAGCAATACGAGCCGCTGAAAATCGGTTCTGGCTTTCAATGGTTGTGTCGAGGTAGAAGGTAGATCCATCTTTGCTCCAGAGAATCCCAGACGCTTCTCTCGCCGCTCTTAGGGCTGCGGCGTTGTTCACGGCTTCCTCCACGAGTTCCTCGGGAGTGGGCTCTGGCTCTTCCTCAACAGGAGCGACGTAGGTGCCGCCGCCAGTCAGATCGAAGCTGAAGTCAGCCTCGGTGTCGTCGGGCATAGCGTCCTGTGCTTCCCATTCACGGACGACTGCTGCTGCCGTGTCGTCGATCAACGAGCGGAGAGCCGCTTCGCTGAAGTCAGTCGGGTTAAGCGCCTTGAGGATCGGCGTGCGACCTTCGGATTCGTAACGAACCCGCATGTAGCGTTGCTTTGTTGAAGCACGTTCAATGGTGTAGCTGTAGTCCATTAGACTCGCTCCAAGTAGATTTCAGAGAACCGGAGGACGGATGTACCGCTCTGGTTGCGTGTGAGGGAGACCTGCAATCGGAAGTACATCTGAGTGCAGTCAGCGCCCGTGGTGAACTGGTAGTAAGAGACACCGTTGGGCGTTTGAAGGATGTTGTAGAAGGGGGTTTGCTCAGTGCGGACGTAAGGCGCAATAGAGCCGGTGACGCCGCCCCATCCAACGCCAGTGAATCCAGAGGACCCGCTTACGTTATACCGGTAGACCTGTAGAACGCAGCCTCCTACGCCTTGACCCATGTAATCCTGAGTCACGCCGATCTTGTTGAAGTTGAGGCGGTACGTCGTGTTGGGCTCGACGTCCAGTACAACGGAATCGAAACGAGTGATGGTCCGCAGGAAGGACCCTGAGTACCAGAGTTCTCCACCGAGACCGATGTAGGACGTATTGAATCCGCCGGTGCTGGGAGGGAAACTCGGAGCGCCAGAGCCGGTGTAGGAAAAGCCCCACACCGATCCAGCGATACCCGAGGTCCACTGACCGGGGAAGTTCACGTTAGGCACATTTGCTGCGCCGTAGAAATCAGAGATAGAGATGAGACCGCTCTCCGGAATACCGCTGGAGACTCCGTAGTATTCCGAGAGAGCGTGAGGAGCGTCGCCACCGAACTCAGCAGCAATGTCGGCCAGCGAAAGCTGACCGGACTCTGGCAGTGGCATAGTGCCTCCTTAGATTGAATCGTTAGGTTGGACCCACGAACCCGAAACGAGTGCGTGAGGAACAGCGGGAACCCATGTGCCCGATACGAGGATGTGTGGTTGCCCAGTGACCCAGACGCCTCCGAGAAGGAGACGCATGACTAGGGTCGGGCCGGGAGAGGGACCCCCACCCACGGCAACGATGTTATGCCAATCTGAATCACCGTCTTGGTCAGAGTATTCGTCGGCTATCCAAGCGGAGGATAATTCAGTTGCGCGAATCCTTACCTCTGCAAGCTCGCCATCAAGCTCGTTAGTGGGCTGATCGTCTCTATAACCTATAAACCATTGCTGGTTTGGGTCATGAATGTTGGCCGTTGCACTGCTATTTTCATCAGTAAGCGAGCCGTTAGTGAAGACGCGCAGCCTATTACCTGAATCTGAAAATGTTGATGAAGCCCAATCCCACTGGTTCGCAGTCGCGCCGCCAACATTAGCGCTGGTTAAATTAAACGTAGCAGAGCCTGTTCCACCACCGGCTGTAACCCCACGATAGCCAGCAGCAGCCCCATCGGCGTCCATATAAAGCAGTGTGCTTCTGTCAGCGCCGTTGGTTCGCCAATCCCCTACTATGGTCTGGTCAACAGACAGGCTGTTCAGGTTAGCAATACCCTGAAGCGTAAACGCTCCCGCAGCAACTAGGCTGTCACTCATCGTCGCTGGCAGAGTGATGTAGTCGCCGTTACCGTCGAAGGCGGCAGCGTTCCCGATAGGCCCGCCAGTGACAGATGAAACACCGCCAACAGCTGTTGCTGTATGGTTTCCTGTAGAGTCAGTTAAGCAATCGTGACCCACAAACTCATAATCACTCCAAACCGCATTGCGCCCATAGGTGTCCGTAGCTGCATAGTCACTCGACACACCATCAGCGTGTATCTGGATTACAGTGTCGTCTGTTCCAGAAAGTCCCGCTGTTAGCTCTGGGATTAGTGCCCAGATTTCGGCTTCGTTGACATCGACTACGGTCGGGCCGTTAACGAGTGTTCCGTCGTTGGAGCCTACCGAGTCCGTCCATGTGGTGCCTGAGATGTTTCGGGCGTCCCAGTGATGGACCAAGTTAGATCGAGAAGCATCTGCCCAATACTTTATTGACCTGACGTTTATTGTTGCCCTGTTGCCGCCTCTAGCTCCGATGGCGGTCATTCCATCGAAATACGGATTACTTGTGACAATCGAAACGTTTTCGTCGTCTAGGTAACAGGTAAGGTTTGCTCCGTCATAAACAAAGCGAATCAGATGAAAGTGGTTCTGTTGAACGTAGCTTATGGGTAGGGA
>JABSRH010000168.1 GCA_013215175.1 Parvularculaceae bacterium
AAAAAGAGGGAGATAGCATCTCCTCCGGCGACATTTTGGCGGAAATTGAAACCGACAAGGCCACGATGGAAGTCGAGGCCGTCGATGAAGGCGTCCTGGGCAAAATCATCGTCGCTGAAGGCACTGAGGGCGTGAAGGTCAACGCACCGATCGCCGTCCTGCTCGAAGATGGCGAGAGCACCGGTGATATCTCCGATGCTGATCTTGCGGGACCTGCCAATGGTGCTGCCCCAGCGGAAGAGGCGCCCGCGGCGTCGGCTCCGGTCGAAGCCGCCGCAGCGCCTGCTGCGTTCGAAGTTGCAGCTGAGCCAGAGGTCCCTGCTGGTACGGCGATGATCGAAACCACGGTTCGTGACGCCTTGCGTGACGCGATGGCCGAAGAGATGCGCCGTGACGAGGACGTCTTCGTGATGGGCGAGGAAGTCGCTGAGTACCAAGGGGCCTACAAAGTCACGCGGGATCTGCTGCAAGAATTTGGCGAGCAGCGCGTGGTCGATACCCCGATCACCGAGTACGGCTTTGCTGGTCTAGGTGTTGGCGCGGCCTTCGCGGGCCTGAGGCCGATCATCGAATTCATGACCTTCAACTTCGCCATGCAGGCGATTGACCACATCATCAACTCAGCTGCGAAAACCCGTTATATGTCGGGCGGCCAGATGGGTTGTCCCATCGTGTTCCGCGGCCCCAACGCTGCCGCTAGCCGGGTGGCTGCTCAGCACAGTCAAGACTACGCCCCATGGTATGGCCATGTGCCTGGCCTGATCGTTATCGCGCCTTATTCGGCATCGGACGCCAAGGGCCTCCTCAAGGCAGCCATCCGCAACCCGAACCCCGTGGTCTTCCTGGAGCATGAGATGCTCTACGGTGACAAAGGCGATGTGCCTGACATGGACGATTTCGTTCTGCCGATCGGCAAGGCGAAGGTTGTCCGCCCGGGTAAAGACCTGACCATCGTGTCCTATGCGCAGGGCATGAAGCGGGCCCTCGAGGCCGGCGTGATGCTCGAGCAAGAAGGCATCGACGCCGAGATCATCGATCTCCGCACGATCCGTCCTCTGGACCGTGCCACGGTTATTGAGAGTGTCAAGAAAACCAACCGCTTGGTGACTGTCGAAGAAGCTTGGGCACCGATGGGTGTGGGCTCGGAAATCGGCTGGTCCGTGACCGAAGCGGCCTTCGACTATCTCGATGCGCCGCCAGCTCGCGTGACGCAGGAAGATGTGCCGCTGCCCTACGCCGCGAACCTTGAAAAGCTGAGCCTCCCGGACGCTGAGCGTGTGGTCGCTGCCGCGAAGAAGGTCCTCTACCGCTAAGGTTTTGGGCCGCGTTGCCGCCTCAGTACGCATAATCAATATAGTCACGATCCCCTGATAGTGTGGACGTCGTCGCCGACGCACGTCCAACCGGGGGAGGGGTTATGGCGAGATACGCGATTGCCGCTTTGGCCCTGGCGCTGCTCGCCGCGTGCAGCACGACGAAGACGAATGGCTTCGTGATGCTCTGTGGGCAGTTCTCGCCAGAAGCGCCGCCGCCCCGCGAGATGCGGGTGATGCTCGATCCCCATTATGGCGATACCAGCCGCAACTCGACGGAAGCCGAGCTTCGCGAAGTGGCCGACCGGCCCTTTCCCTACGCCGCGATCTTCCCCACCGAGGAGGGTTCGTTTGAGAGCCCTCTCTTTGAAGTGGATGCCAGCCATATCCCCGGCGAAATGACGCCGCCGACCTTCTTCCTCGCCTTCGAGAACGAACGGAACGTGCTTTACGCCGTTGGCGATATGCACGCCGCGGTGCAGTACCGGGTTTACGACGCCAAGACGAAGGAGCCCCTCGACCGGGCTGATGCTTGCTGGCGCATCGTGCGCGGGCGCTACGAGAGCTTCGGGTACCGCAAGACCAAGCTGGAAATGGTGGTGGTGCCGAACTGGGATAGCCCGAAACGCTGCCTTCCCCCGGGAGACTTTACGCCTTCAGCGGTTGAACGCATGGGCCATAACCGCAAATAGAAGCCGTTGAGTTGAGACCTTGGGGGACAGGCAATGGGGCCAATGGTGCTGAACCCGTTCAATCGGCGGGTGGGTCGCGGTTTTTTCCTGCGCGAGCTGATCATACCGAACATCGGCGCGATCATTCTGATCATCATCCTTCGCATTCTTGACCTCGGTGTCGTGGGTGAGCTGGCCATTGGCGGCTTGGCAGCGGTCCTTCTTTGGTCCGGCAATTTCGCCGCCCCCATCGCGCGACTGCACGACATCGGCATCAACGGCCTCTGGCATTTCCCCGTCGCGGCGTTGGTTTTCTACCTGACCACCATCGGATGGCAGTATGGGCCCATGGAAGCAGCGTCTCGCTTTGCCGACTGGTCTGCGGTCCTGCTGAACGATGCTGGTGCATCGCCTGAGGCGTCGGGGCGCAGCGCCCAGTTGGGCGGCCTTTTGGCGCTCGCGGAACTCGGATTTCTATGCTTGATGCGGGGCCAGAAGGGACCCAATGCCTGGGGCCCTGACCCTCGGGAGAAAGCATGACGCCACGTGAGGCGCTGACCTTCTATTTTAGTCCCAACGGCCGAATCAGTCGGCGTGGCTTGGCGCTTGGCGTGCTGTTGCCCATGGTGGCCGTGCTCGCTCTGATCGACGTGACCAACAGTCCTGTGGCATCGACCCTCATCTGGTTGGTAATCGGTTGGCCGCTGCTCGTGGCCACGCCCTGGAAGCGGCTGCAGGACATGGGGCGTTCAGGGCGCTGGAACGTGATCTTTCTGGCCTTCTACGCCCTTGGATTTTTGTTCTTTTTGGGAGAGTACGCGGCCGCTGAGGGGGGCTGGTCGAGCTTTTTTGACGGCGTAGCTCCCACCACTGTGGATAACGACTTGACCGCCAATGGGTTAGGGGGTTTTTCCACGATCCTTATTTTCCTGCCAATTCATTTGTTTTGGCTGTATCTGATCCCTGGCGCTCACGGCGATAATCGTTATGGTCCGGCGCCACGACCCTGAGTGAGTTTGACCCATGCCTATCCCTGTTTTGATGCCCGCTCTGTCTCCAACGATGGAGGAAGGCACCTTGGCCCGTTGGTTGAAGAAGGAGGGTGATACGGTCTCCTCCGGTGATGTGATCGCTGAGATCGAAACCGACAAAGCGACCATGGAAGTCGAGTCGATCGACGAGGGCGTGCTCGGCAAGATCATTGTCGGCGAAGGCACCGAAGGCGTGAAGGTCAATGCGCCCATCGCGGTGATCCTCGAGGATGGTGAGAGTGCCTCGGATATTGACGAAGGCGCGTTGAACGGTGCCGCAGCGCCTGCCGCCGCCGCTCCAGCTGCTGCCGAGCCCGCCCCGGCGGCTGCATCGGCTCCCGCACCGGTTGTTGCGCCCGCTGCCGCTCCAGCTGCTGAGGGTCGGGTCAAAGCATCGCCGCTGGCGAAGCGCATGGCGAAGGCCGAGGGCATCGACCTCAGCGCGGTGACGGGCACAGGTCCTCACGGCCGGGTGGTCAAACGCGACATCGAAAAGGCAATGAAAGAGGGCGTCAGCGCACCGGCTGCAACGCCTGCTGCTGCTCCAGCGCCGATGCCCGTGGCGGGTATCGACGAGCGCCTCTATCCAGCCGACAGCTACGAGGCGATCAAGAACGATGGCATGCGCAAAACCATCGCCAAGCGCCTGCATCAGAGCTTCAACCAAGAGGTTCCGCACTTCCCGCTCAACGTTGATATTGAGCTGACGGAACTGTTGGCCCTCCGTGCAAAGATCAACGCCGCCTCCCCAGCCAAGGGCGAGCCGGGCGCTTACAAGCTATCGGTCAATGACTTCATCTTGAAGGCTTCCGCTTGCGCCCTGATGGCGGTACCTGAAGCCAATGCCACCTATACGGATGAGGCCATTCTTCGCCACAAGCACGCCGATATCGGGGTGGCCGTCGCCATCGATGGCGGCTTGATCACGCCGATCGTCTGGAAGGCTGAGCAGAAGGGCCTCAAGCAGATTTCCGCGGAAGTCAAAGACATGGCGAAACGGGCCCGTGAAAAGAAACTCATGCCCGAAGAATACCAAGGCGGTACCTTCTCCGTCTCCAACCTCGGCATGTTCGGTATCAAGAGCTTTGCTTCTATTGTGAACCAACCGCATGGCGCGATTATGTCCGTGGGTGCCGGTGAGGAGCGTGTTGTGGTGCGTGATGGCGAGATGGTCATCCGCAATTTGATGACCGTGACCCTAAGCTGTGATCACCGCGTGGTGGATGGCGCAGCGGGCGCTGCCTTCCTGCAAAAGTTCAAGCTGTTCTGCGAAGACCCAGCTTCGATGCTTCTCTAAGACTCGACCGCCAGCAGACATTCGAAAGCGGCTCCGACCGGTCGGGGCCGCTTTTTTGATTCTCGGACTCAACGAGGGGCACGTCCGTCCGACATTCTAGGCGAGACGGCTAAGCCGCGCGCTTGTCGCCCATTGGGGCGGTGTTGGCAGCTGCGCTAGGCACGCGATGTGAAGCCGCTTCGTGGAGACGCTTGATCGTGCGGCTGCCGGTGCGGACGCAGAGGAAGGGGAACGCCGCATGGACGAAGCACGCCAAGCTACCCACGAACATCATCCAGCCCATGCGGCCTGCCACTTGGGCATGCTCCACATAGGTTTCGCCGACGGTCTCAGGATGCTCTTTGAACAGGCGCTTGATCATTTCTAAACTCCGGTTGAGCTATTGTAATGCCAAACGTGAGCGATGTCGAACCCTCAGCTCGAAAATTCTAGAGCGCGGAAAAACCGATGGAAATCTCAGTTCGATGAGAGGCAGGCGCCGCTTTTCCCGCGCTTAGCGGTCTCGGCGGTCGAAATCATCGAGCTCCAGTTCGAGATCCTCACAGCGGATGGTGACTTCTTCTAATGCCGTCTCCGCACCCGTCGCCTTGTAGGCGATGTAGGGTTTGTAGCGCTGCATGAGGCACTTCGCGAATTTGTGAGAAATGGTCCGCTCGCGCTGTGGATCGAGATATACGTAGGTGATGCGCCCGTAATACCGCTCATAGCTGACGGCGCGGACGATCTGGTCGGCCCAGTCGGAGAACATGCCGTCCGAGAAGGCGCCTCGCTTGAGGGTGATGGTGGCGTACTTGTTAAGCTCTACGGCTTTCGGCGGCGAGATGGCCTCGGAGCCCGGACGATATTCAATAGGAATGAACTCGAAGCTGAGCTCGGGTACCTCCAGCAGACTTTCCACGGGCCTGCCGTTCAGCTCAAGCGTCACCGGTAGCGTGGGGCCAAGTGGCCCAATGAGGGAGGGCTGCAGAGCCACTGGCATCAGTTCAGGAAAGGGTCTGTCCTCGGCCGTGGCCAGCGAAGCGCTAAACGCGTTCATCATGGTACAGATGGAAAGGGCAACACACTTCATGGCCTCATCCCTAGCGCGGGCTTGGTTCACGGATATCGCGGTCGCGCTCCCAACCGTCACAACGGATGGTGAGGCTCTCCTCAGCCAGTTCAGGCTTCAGCGCGTTCATGCCTGAAACCGGTACATATTCAGAGGGCCAGCACCGGTATAGGTTCCAGGCGTGGGCGACCTGGCCTGCCTCGTTGAAAAGCTCGATGCGAATGTCCTTGAGGTATTCGTTGAGGTTCCGGCGCGCCCCGAACGTGCCGCCAGCATCCACCCAATTCTGAAACTCGCGTGCGTGAGTTAGGCCACGCTTCATGGTGATCGAAGGGTAGGTCGTCAGACCCGGCGTGGTTCTCAGTGTGCCTTGGTTGCCGCCTTCACGATAATCGATCGACGCTGTCCGCATGCGGAGGGGCGAGATATAGTGGATGCCAGAAATATAGCGGCCGTCCATGAGCACCCGAAAGTTATACTTCCGATACGGATCAAGACGCTGCGGATTGATGGTGAACCCCTGCGCGGTTGCCAGCAGCTTAGGAAAATCGTCCTCGCCAACCATCTGTGCTGTGGCTGCAGAAGACGCCGCGAAAAGGCCAGCCCCTACCAAGCTCGTTAGGCCAAGAATTGCACGCTTCATGGATCAACCCCCTGTCTCCAGGGGATAGTGTAGCGCTGCGCCTCGTGGTCACAAGGCTGAGACGCAGCGCTATAACACTCTGTTACGCTTGAGCTTTAAGCTCGAGGCGCGTGCGGTGCAGGATGGGTTCGGTATAGCCTGATGGCTGATCAGCACCTTCGAAAATGAGCTCGGCGGCGGCTCGATAGGCTAGCGAGCCATCGAGATTGTCAGTCATTTTCACGTAGGTCGGATCGCCCGCGTTCTGCTCATCGACCTTAGCTGCCATGCGGGCGAGGGTTTCGCGAACCTGCTCTTCGGTGACGATCGTATGCTCGAGCCAGTTGGCCACATGCTGGGAACTGATCCGGCAAGTAGCGCGGTCTTCCATGAGGCCTACGTCGTAATAGTCGGGCACCTTGGAACAACCGACGCCGTGATCCACCCAGCGGACCACATAGCCTAAGATGCCCTGGCAATTGTTCTCCAGTTCCGCCTGGATATCCTCCGTGCTCCATGTATTGGGATTGCCGAGGGGGACAGTGAGGATGTCCGCCAGCGGTGCGCGTGGTCGATCCAGGATGCTCTCCTGAACGATGTCCACTTCGACTTGATGGTAGTGCAGGGCGTGAAGCGTTGCGCCGGTGGGTGAGGGGACCCAGGCACAGTCAGCGCCCGATTTCGGATGGCCGATCTTTTGCTCAAGCATGGCGGCCATCAGGTCGGGCATGGCCCACATGCCCTTGCCGATCTGAGCCCGTCCCATGAAGCCAGACGCCAGACCAATGTCGACATTCCAAGCTTCATAGGCGCTCATGAACGGAGCGCCTTTAATTTCAGCCTTCCGCATAAACGGGCCCGCCTTCATCGCGGTGTGGATCTCGTCCCCGGTGCGATCGAGGAAGCC
>JABSRH010000169.1 GCA_013215175.1 Parvularculaceae bacterium
ACCGGATTGAGCGCCGTCTGCGGAACTTTCTTTGCGAGGCGCTTGAGCGATACGTCGAGGACCGTCCGCCGGACGGGCGCGAAGAAGTCTGATAGCGACATGCTGACAAGATGAAGGTCAGGCTGATCGGTCACGGCGTCTTCCACCGTCTTTCCCAGCAAATCCATGTAGACCAGCGCCTTAGCACCCGAGTCGCGCAATTGGTGCCGCATCTCATAAGGTGTATACAGAGGATTAATGTTGGTGACGGCAAGGTTGGCGCGAAGGATACCAAGGATGGCAATAGCGAATCCGGCACAATTGAGCGATTGCAAGCCCACGACCTCGCCCGATTTCAGACCGATGGATCTAAGATAATTCGCGAACGCTTGGGAGTACTGATCGACCTCCCGATAACTTAGCGAAGCAGACCAGCCATTGGGTAGCGCCGTTGTTACAGCTGGCTTGTCGCCAAACGCATCTGCCGATTCCCGGATCAACTCGTCAGCAGACTTAATCAGCCCAAAGCCCTGATCGTCGAGAGCTTTCGCTTGAGATGGATAGAAGCGACGCCACGGCCGGTCGTTTGCCACCTAGGTCTCCTTTTTACCGCAGCCCGCTGAAGGCTACCGCCCCTTGAAACGAGGCTGTCGATTCTTGAGTTTTGTCTTATTCGTACGTACCCGGCACACTGATCGCTAGGCCCCGGGCGCCCGCTCTTTTGTCAAGACCGATGCTGACACGAGCCGTGGACGGATAGATCCACGGCTCGTGTCAGCACTTCTCCGTTAGATGGAGCGAGCGACAAGCTCTTTCATGATCTCATTGGCACCACCATAGATCCGGTGGGCGCGCATATCGACAAAGGCTTTCGATACTGGATACTCGGACATATATCCGTATCCGCCATGCATCTGAACGGCCTGATCGGCGACTTCGCAAGCCATGTCGCTGCACCACATCTTCGCAATCGCGGCATCCGCTGGTGTAAGCTCGCCTTTCAGCAGCTGTTCCATGCATTGATCAACATACGCACGACCAACCGAAATCTTGGTTTTCATGTCAGCTAACTTAAAGCGAACATCTTGAAAGTTCGCAATCGGACGACCGAAGGCCTTACGCTCTTTCGTATAGCTGACAGCCTCGTTGAAGCAGAATTCTGCTCCCGATACGGCACCAATACCAATAAGAAGACGCTCCCAAGCCAATTCACCAAAGAGCATCGCAATGCCTTGGCCAATGCCGGCCTCGCCGCCGAGAATGTTTTCACGGGGCACACGGACATCCGCGAAATTCAAGATGCAGGTGTCTTGCGCCTTCTGACCCATCTTATTGAGAGGCTTCTCCTTTGTAAAACCGTCAGCATCGGCATCAACAATCACCAGTGAAAGCTTAGGCTGTCCGTCGGAGGCGGGATCAACAATCTGTGTTGCGACAATGACGAGATCACTCATGTAGCCGTTGGTGATGAACATCTTGGTGCCGTTCAGCATCAGATGGTCGTCTTGCAGCACGGCTTTGGTCTTGATGGCCTGCAGATCCGAACCCGTACCGGGCTCTGTCATGGCAATTGCGCCGATTTTCTCGCCTGTCACCATCAGCGGCAGGTAGCGCTCTTTCTGCTCCTGCGTTCCGTAGTTCAGAAGGTAAGGCGCCACGATGTCGGAATGGAGCGGAAATCCGGGACCGGAGCAATTCGCCAGTGCCAATTCTTCGCCGATGATCATACTGAACAGGCGGTTGACCCCCACACCACCGAACTCTTCCGGCACTGTTGGACAAAGAAAACCCCGCGCACCAGCTGCTTTCCAGGCGGAACGGCTCACCTGTTGTTCTCTTTCCCAATCCTCGTGGAAGGGCACAAGCTCGGTCTGCACAAATTTGCGAAAGGCTTCCCGAAAAAGGTCATGCTCCTGATCAAATAGGGCTCGTGCCACGGTTACTTCCTCCAGATTTTTCGCCACAGAAGCAAAGCTCGGCCATAGGCACCAATCCAATGTTCAACCCATCCATCGAAAAAATGAATAGATAGGTGCAGGTGAGCGTGGTCAGAGGCGAGCCGGGGAATGCGTTCGCATCACCTCAAAGCAGGCCCGCATCGCGCGGCTGGGCATCCATCTGGCAAGGCGTGCGGCGCCAAGCTCGATGGGATCAAGGAAGTCGACGTCGATCAAGGCAAACCGCTTCTTAAAGGTTCGGGAACGGGCGTAAGTCTCCGAGACCAGCCCAACGACGTCGGACGATGCCACGACCTCTGCAACAACGGCAAAGTTCTCGATTGTGTGCACCTGACCTACCAGAGCATCTTGCTCGCCATAGATCTTCTCGAACATGTCGCGGGCGTAGCGATTATCAACACCCGACGTTACGAGCTGATAGTCGCGCATGTCCTCCGGCGACGGACTCGGCACAGCTAGCAGAGGGTGCTCCTTCCGGCTGAACAAACGAAGCTTCAGCATACCGATTGACTCAGCGGCGAAGGCAGCGTCGTGCTCGAGCTCATCAAAGGGCGCAAAGAGCAGGTCAACATCGCCCCGACGAAGCAGGCGCTTACCCCGCTCGAGAGTCGTCCCTTCCAGACTCAACTGCAGCGACGCGTGCTTGGCAATCAACTGTGCGGCGATCTGGTTGTAGAGCCCCTCTTGAAACGCTGGTGCGACAGCAATCCTCAGGCTGCGGTCAACGAGAGAACGTCCAAGTTTCGTATCCTCGACCAGCATATCAAAGTCCGAAACGATCCGCTCAGCCCTATTCAGAAACTCACGCCCGGCCGCGGTGGCGGTGACGCCTCGGGAAGTCCGGATGAAGATGGCCATGCCGAGATCGACCTCGACGTCGGCGACAGCTTTGGTCAGAGTGGACTGACTAACGTTTAAGGTCTTCGCAGCGGCGGACAGTGAGCCAGCTTTATCGATACCAACGATTTGGCGCAGCTTCGTGGACGTGAACATAACATTCTCTTTTTCGATATTATCGGAGCTCAATAGACTTCTAGAATAGACAGCATCGCTCTAATATCCCAGATCCGCCGGACAGATAATGGAAACGACAATGCGTGACCGCCCCCTCAAGGGACTGAAAATACTCGAGTTCGCAGGCATAGGACCGGGTCCTTTCGCCGGCATGTTGCTGTCAGATCTTGGCGCAGACGTGGTTCGAATCGACCGCCCAGGCGTGGTGCCTCAGGGCGTTGGCAAGGTCACTGGGCGTGGTCGCCGTTCCGTCGCCTTCGACCTCAAGTCCGCCGATGACATCGCCAAGGTGAAGCAGCTAATCGGCAAAGCAGACGGCCTGTTTGAGGGGTTTCGGCCGGGCGTCATGGAGCGGCTAGGCCTTGGCCCAAGCACTGCGCTCGAGATCAATCCAAAGCTTGTATACGGACGAATTACTGGCTGGGGGCAGACCGGACCACTTGCCCAAACTGCGGGCCATGACATCAACTATATCGCGGTCGCAGGCGCCCTTGCTTCCATGGGACGCGCTGGAGAACCGCCAGCTCCGCCGCTGAATCTTATTGGTGACTACGCCGGAGGCGCCCTCTTCCTCGTGGTTGGAGTTTTGTCCGCGCTCCTCGACGCTCAAAAAACTGGCAAAGGCCAGGTGGTTGATGCCGCCATGACCGACGGCACGGCCTTGCTTATGTCTATGTTCCACGACTTTAAAAGCCTCGGCCTGTGGCACAACAAACAGGGCGCAAACCTGCTTGATGGGGCTGCGCCATTTTATGATACGTATACGTGTGCTGATGGCCAGTATTTGGCAGTTGGCGCTATTGAGCCGCACTTCTATGTGCAGCTTTTGGCCGGGCTCGGACTATCCGACAATCCTCTCTTTGCCAGTCAAATGGACATGAGCAAGTGGCCCGACATGAAAGCCCAAATGGCCGAGGTGATTGCGAACAAAACCCAGTCGGAATGGGTGGCGGTCTTCGACAAAACAGACGCCTGTGTGGCGCCGGTGCTATCGCTGACGAGCGCGGCTGACCATCCGCATAATGCCGAACGGGCAACGTTTGTGACCGCTGACGGGTTGCTGCAGCCCGGCGCAGCTCCGCGCTTCGAAGGAGTCGACCATCAACCCGAGCGTACAGCGCCGACGCCAGGCCAGCATACGGAAGAAGTTCTGCAGGAATGGCTAGCTTAACAGGCCCTAGGCATAGGGTGGCCCTTCGGGCCCAGGTGGCTCGAAGTGACCCGTATCCTTTCAACGCAGCTATGTTGAGTGATTGGATGGCGTGTTCGAAGGCGATCTTCTCGAGATCGACTTGGAAGGCTTCACTCACACTGATAGCAACGGTAGGTTCAAGTCCTTAGCCCAGGAGTGCTTGGGTATTGGCTGGCTTTGGCACGGCGTGAGGTACTGAAACATTGATCAGGGCAACGGTCTCGCCGATCAGGAGTGCCGCGACGACTTCCATCGGTATTTAGATGAAGCCTTATGCCATCGCGCGAGCGACAGCAGCTCGATACCGCATTTGAGCTGCTGCTCTGGCAGCCTTGGTGTCGCCAGCCGCGCTGCCAGCTGCGAGATCCCATGATGATCAGAAGCGTTGATCCGCCTCAGCCCGCGCATCTCGCCTCACCTGAGCAATCTCTAGCAATGGTGCGGCAGGGATAGCCGAATCAAACCTCTATCGTCGCAGGCCAGCAAGCGCTTCGGAACACGCCGTAGATAGTGCCAAGCATCAGCGCGAGATTTGAGGAACTTTGTTCCGGGTAGGGATGGGTTCATCGATTTTGTAGTGCACCCGGTTTGCATTCTGTGGTGCAAACAGCCGTACTGCGGATAGGGCTACAACGTCACGAGGAAATTGTCAATTATTTCAATTCTTTAGACACTTCCCTCGTAGAGAGAAGTGGCGCGAGTGACGGGGCTCGAACCCGCGACCTCCGGCGTGACAGGCCGGCACTCTAACCAACTGAGCTACACCCGCGCATGCCCCATATGTCGGGGCGAGCCGCGGGATTAGACATGGGTGACGCCGAGGTCAAGCGATCAAGCTTCTCTTTTTTCCAAAAGCGATCAATCTCTGTGGCGAGAGGGAACCAAAGCGAGGAGCTGCACGCAAACTGCACCGAACCTTCCGAGCCGTTTGCGGTTGATGGTGGCAACAGCACGGCTCACCGAGCCTTGGTCGACCGAGGCAATCGGTAACCTTGCACGAGTAGACGGCGAGTTTGAACATGGGCAGGTGGGTTTTAACGCTTAAGCGCCTATCAAAAGAAGCCGCTAACCCCCGCAAACCATGCCCTCGATTTCTGTTATCATCGTCAATTTCAATGCCGGGCAACGGCTTCGTCGATGCCTGCAATGCCTCGAGGGGCAGACGAGCCAGCCCTTGGAGATCATTGTCGCCGACAACGGATCAAGCGACGGCTCATTCGATGCTGCGTTACAGGATTTTCCTCAGATCAAGGGCTTGAGGTTTGGTGAAAACTTAGGCTTCGCAGCAGCCAACAACGCGGCGGCGCAGCATGCCGAGGGCGAGTGGCTAGCACTGCTGAACCCCGATGCATACGCCGAACCAGGTTGGATCGAGGCCTTGGACCAAGCCACCCACGACTGGCCCGAGACCGCTGCCTTCGGCTCGCTCCAGCTCGATGCGGAAGACCCCTCGCGATTGGATGGCTTCGGCGACAATCTTCACGCCCTGGGCATCCCCTATCGCGGCGACATAGGCCAACCGGTCGCCGAAAGACCGGCGGCGGTTGAGGTCTTCGCCCCTTGCGCAGCGGCTGCGCTGTATCACCGCTCAACCTTCCTCGAACTCGGCGGCTTTGACGAGGCGTTCTTCTGCTATTGCGAAGACGTGGACTTCGGCTTCCGGCTTAGGCTGAACGGCGGCCGCTCTATCCAGCTTTCCACAGCAGTCGTGCTCCACGAAGGCTCGGGCATCACAGGCCGAAGCTCTGATTTCTCGATCTTCCACGGACACCGAAATCGTTTATGGATGTGGGCTAAGAACGCCCCCAGCGCGCTGTTCTGGCTACTTTTGCCAGCTCAGGTCGCGGCAAACATCTACTTCGTGCTGCGGTTTTGGGGCACGGCAATTGGAAAGACGTATCGCAAAGCTATGCGAGCAGGGTATGCAAGGATGCTTGAGCTTCGACGGAGTGGAAGCCGCCCTTCCGGCCGCCTATGGGCGTTGCTGAAATGCTTGACGTGGTCGCCTTCGGCCCTGCGCTCGCGAACGGGAAAGACGTGGACGCCTCGGCGTCCGGACTAGTACGATATGTCAGGACCTATTCATCAGCAATCCAACCAAAACGTTGCATCGCCAAGCTGGTTCCAGCCTGTCCGAGAAGCCGTGCTGGATTTGTATCGTGGCGTCGCCGCGCGAGAGGTCTGGACGGCATTTGCATGGGATGAGATCCAAAACCGTTACCGACGTAGCACGTTAGGCCTAGCATGGCTCGGCTTATCTTACCTTCTCTTCGTCTTTGGCATTGCGCTATTCTTTGGGGGGTTCTCAGACCTGGGTGATGGGGCCTTCGTTGTACACGTTGCTTTCGGCTTTGCAGTGTACAGCCTACTTCTCGCAATGATCACGGACGGCGCCGCTGTCTTTTCGCGAACAGCCGGCTGGGTGAAGAGTTCAACTCTGCCGTACTCAACCTACGTCTTTCAGAGCCTTGCGCGTATCGCTTTCCCATTCTGTATACAGATGGTAATAGCGGT
>JABSRH010000017.1 GCA_013215175.1 Parvularculaceae bacterium
GCCTGATGGTGCGGGCCGAAGGCGACCTCCACATCGACGGCCACCACACCACCGAAGACGTCGGTATCGTTATGGGCCTCGCCGCGGCAGAAGCGCTGCAAGGCGGCGCCGGCATCACGCGGTTCGGCCATGCCTATGTGCCGATGGATGAGACCCTGACCCGCGCGTCGATTGATCTGTCGTTCCGGCCCTATCTGATTTGGAAGGTCGACTTCAGCCGCGACAAGATCGGTGATTTTGACACTGAGCTTTTCAAGGAATGGTTCCACGCCTTCGCTACGAACGCGGGCGCGTGCCTGCATGTGGAAAACCTCTACGGCACCAACAACCACCACATTGCTGAGAGCTGTTTCAAGGCCCTAGCGCGCGCCTTCAAAATGGCGGCAACGCGAGAACCGAGAGCGGCAGGCGCCGTGCCTTCGACGAAAGGCTCTTTAGGATCCTGAATACGCGTTAAACGCTACAATCGGTCCTTGGAAACAAGGTTAAGGCGAGGTAAATGCGACCCAACTGCACTGAATGCAGTGTTCTAGGGAAACGCAAAGAAGGATCTTTCCATGATTTCTAGCCTGTTCGCTTCGCTCCTCGCTATGACGACAGTTCAATCTGTCGATGATTTCAAAGCTCAGTGCGAAGCTTTCCAAGCCGAGTATGGCGGCGAGTCCGATTGCGGCTGCCTTGCTGAAAAAGTCGCCGCTGATGACGACCTGGCCGCGATGATGGCTGAAATCAGCTCGCCTGACGACCTGGCCAACGCCCCATCCGAAGTGATGGAAGCGATCGAAGAGTGCACCGACTAACTCGGCTTGCACCGATTGGTTTGCATGAGCGCGGCGGGTTTTCCCGTCGCGTTTTTTTGTAGCGCTGGATGGGCGAAAAACCTTTTTGCACCTGCGCAAAAAGTAGCTAACGCCCCGGCCTATGCCCAATGTTTGTCTCATCGACTATGGAGCCGGCAACCTGCACTCCGCCGCGCGTGGGCTCGAGCGCGCCTCGCCCACGGCTGATTTGAAGCTCACGGTTAGTGCTGATCCTGCCGATATTCTTGATGCGGACCGAATTGTCCTGCCAGGCGTTGGCGCCTTTGCCAGCTGTTCCGAAGGGCTGCGGTCGAGACCCGGCCTCGAGGAGGCTGTCCACGAAGCCGTTCGCGAACGTGGGCGCCCGTTCTTGGGGATCTGCGTCGGCATGCAACTGCTTGCCGATTGGGGCGAGGAACATGGCGGCAGCCGAGGGCTCGAGCTGATCCCAGGCCGAGTCAAAGCCATGAAAGCAGATGGCCTGCGGCTCCCCCATATGGGGTGGAACGACGTCAGCTCACTGACAGATCACCCCCTTCTGCCAGCGAACGGCGATGCCTATTTCGTCCATAGCTTCGCATTCGACGGCGCTGACGAGCATGTCATCGCTGAGGCGACTTACGGTGAGACGTTCCCTGCGGTGGTGGCGAAAGACAACGTCGCGGGTGCGCAGTTTCACCCTGAAAAAAGCGGCGCTTACGGACAGGCGTTCCTGAGAAATTTCCTGGAGTGGAAGCCATGAGCTTTGAACTTTGGCCAGCCATCGACCTCAAAGGCGGCAAGGCCGTTCGCCTGCTTCGCGGCGACATGTCCAAGGCCACGACGTATGCCGACGATCCCTCCGAGCAAGCATGGCAGTTTCGCGACGCTGGCTTCACCAACCTGCACGTGGTGGACCTTGATGGCGCCTTTGCTGGGCAACCTGAAAACGCCGATGCAGTCGAGCGTATCCTGAAGGAGACCGACGCACGCGTTCAGCTCGGTGGCGGTATCCGCGACTTACAAACGGCGAAGCGCTGGCTCAAACTTGGCATTACACGGATTATTCTTGGCACCGCTGCAGTGAAAGATCCCGACTTCGCCCGCGCCGCCGTGGAGGCGTTCCCAAACCGCGTTGTGCTGGGCCTCGATGCTAAAGACGGGAAAGTCGCTACGGCAGGTTGGGCAGAAGGCTCAACTGTAACAGCCGAAGCAGTTGCGGCGAAATTCGAAGGCCTGCCCGTCGCAGCCATCGTGTATACGGACATTTCGAAAGACGGTGCCCTCGAAGGGCCTAACGTTGAGGCGACTGCAGCCCTGGCTCGCTCAACGACTATTCCAGTCATCGCCTCTGGTGGTGTGTCGTGCGCAGATGATTTGACGCAACTCGCCCAACACCAGACCGACGGAATTGTCGGCGCCATCATTGGCAAGGCTCTTTATGAGCAGCGCGTCAACCCATTGGAAGCCTTCGAAGCGGTGAAGGTATGACGCTCAAAACGCGCCTTATTCCCTGCCTGGATGTGGCTAACGGCCGTGTCGTCAAGGGCGTCAACTTCGTTGACTTGGTCGACGCAGGCGACCCTGTCCAGGCTGCAGCAGCCTACGCAGAGGCGGGTGCGGATGAAATCTGCTTTCTCGATATCACAGCCAGCCACGAAGACCGCGGCACGCTGCTCGATACCGTAACGAAGACAGCGCAGGAGGCGCTCTGCCCTCTGACAGTTGGCGGCGGCGTTCGGTCGGCGGACGATATGAAGGCGCTGCTTCGTGCCGGCGCCGATAAGGTCGCCATCAACTCCGCGGCCGTGCGTGACCCCAACGTTCTGACTGAGGCTTCCCTCGCCGTCGGTGCCCAGTGCGTGGTCTGCGCCATCGATGCCAAGAACGTGGCCCCCGGACGGTGGGCAATCTTCACTCACGGCGGCCGCAAGCCGACGGGCATCGACGCCGTAGCCTTCGCTCAGCAAGCTGAAAAAAAAGGCGCTGGTGAGATCCTCCTTACCTCGATGGATCGGGATGGCGTCAAGACCGGCTATGACCTCGAACTACTACGGGCCGTAACAGGGGCAGTGAACGTCCCGGTGATCGCGTCCGGCGGCGCTGGCGCGCTCGACCACCTATCCGATGCCGTTCTTGAAGGCGGCGCATCCGCTGTGCTCGCGGCCTCCATCTTCCACTTTGGTACGTACACCATCACTGAAGCCAAGCAGGCGATGGAAGCCCGCGGCATTCCCGTAAGGAGAACCTGGTGAGTGATATCGGAAATGCCCTCGACGCCCTCACGGATCGCATCGTAGCACGCCGCGGCGATGATCCCGATACGTCTTATACCGCGAAGCTGATCCACGACGGACCTGAGAAGTGCGCCAAGAAGCTCGGCGAGGAAGCCGTTGAAGCGGCCCTCGCAGGTGCGCTCGGCCAGCGCGACGAGCTCATCGCCGAAAGCGCCGACGTGCTATACCACCTCGCGGTGCTGCTCGAATCCAATGGCCTCAGCTTCACCGACGTGGCCGAAGAGTTGAACCGTCGGGCCGGCACATCGGGCATTGCTGAGAAAGCGGCGCGGAAAAGCTAACCGGCGTTAAGGTTGGCATAGTTGTCGCTTCAACTAGCAATTGAACGTGATATATTCACAAACGATAAACTATCTAGCCTGGAGCTCAACTATGCGCCTCATCGCCTTCGCAGCCGCTGCCGCTGCCGCTGCCTCGCTGTCCTTCGCCAACGCTGCACAACTGGTCAACGTGACCGGCGAAGCGTGGGACGGCACATCCACGCTTAACAATGTCGGTGACGCCCTCGCTCTTATCGGTAGCCGCGCCTCCGACGCTCAGTGGGACGTGACCACCATCGACTATGCTAACGGCGACGCTATCAATAGCGTTTCCACCAACGGCAACACGCTCGACAGCTTCATCGGCGTTGATGCCCCGACGCGGACCGGGTCCAACCTCCCAAACCTCCAGAACACGGCGTTTCGGTTTACCGGCATGATCCAAATCGACGCCGACGACACCAATTGGTCGGTGGGCTCGGATGATGGCTTTCGCTTGAGCATCAACGAGAGCTTGATCGGCCAGTTCACCGGCACACGCGGTTTCAACACAAGCTCCGGTGCCCTCGGCCTGAGTGCTGGTCTCTACACCTTTGAACTGATCTTCTTCGAGCGCACAGGACAGACCGGCGTTGAGTTCATGGTCGACGGCAGCCTGGTCGACAATGCCGCGGTGCCGATCCCAGGTGCTGCGTTGCTGATGGGTGGCGCACTGTTCGCTGGTGCCGCTCGCAAGCGAGCTGCCCGCAAAGCCTAAGCGCCAATCAGGCCCTTTTTCTTGGCCAGCGCCTGGAGCGACTGCTCTGGGCGCGCACCTTTATGAGAGATCACTTCCGTCGCCGCGAGGGAACCGAGCATGCCGCACTCTTTCAGCGAGTGGCACTTCGTGAAGCCGTAGATCCAACCCGCTGCGTAGGCATCGCCCGCGCCCGTGGTGTCAACGAGTTGGGTCGGCTTGAAAGCCTCGACATGCTCGATGTCGCCTTGCGGTCCAAAGACGAGCGAACCCTTCTCGCTCATGGTGACCGAGCCCCAGAGGCAGAAATCACGCATGGCCTTAGCAGCATCCATCGGATCGCTCTCTCCCGTGAGCGCTGAGGCCTCAGCGGCGTTGGCGAAAACCATGTCGATCTTGCGCTTGAGGAAATCTTGCAGCGGATCGAGGTGACGCCCTACCATCCCGGCATCGGCCAAGGTGATCGCCGCGAACCGGCCCGCCATCTTGGCGCGTTGGGCCGCAACCTCACAGGTCTGGCGGCTCCGTTCGTCCTCGAAATGATAGCCCTCGATGAAGAACACCTGGGCGTCTTCGACGTCGCCGGGGCGGAGGTCTTCTTCGAGAATATCGCCCGCTCGGCCCAGGAAGGTCCCCATGGAGCGCTCAGCATCCGGCGTCACTGAGATGAGGCAACGGCCGGTGGGGATGCCGCCTTGTTTGGCCGGCGTCTCAAAAATGACACCAACGTCAGTCATGGACTTGCGGTAAGCCGCGCCAAGCTCGTCGTCGGCAATCGAACCGATGAACCGCGCCGTGCCGCCGAAGCTCTTCACGCAAGCCATGGAGTTGCCCGCTGACCCACCAGCCACCATGACCGTGTCACCGAACCCTTCGAGGATCGCGGCGGCCTTCTCCTCGTCGATGAGAAGCATCCCACCTTTAGGAATGCCATGCTCCTCAAGAAAGGATTCATTAACTTCGGCGAGAACATCAACGATGGCGTTACCCAACGCGGCGACCTGGACTTCAGCCATGACCAATTCCTTGTTTCAAACCACGCGCGTTAGATCGGCCCTGGGGGCTTTGTCTATGCTTGCGATGATCTCTGCCTGCACCAGCGTTCCAGAAGATGGGCCGAAGGTGCGTCGAGGCGACAGCCTGGGCGAGCTGATCGACCGCGAAGCTGAGCCAGAACCGGCTTCGCTGCCGCTTACTCCCGGCCAGGACGCCGCCTCCTTCGTGGGCCGCGACATCCAAATGCTGGAAGCTGTCGTCGGAATGGCAGCTCTCATCCGCCGCGAGGGACCGAACGAGTTTCGGCGGTACGACCTAGAACAGTGCCGGGTCTACGCCATCGTGGCAGGGGGGCTTGTGCAGACCCTCACCACGGGGCCGCTGGTGACGGGTGAGACGGCTCCGACGCTGCCCACCTGTACAGCTGGAATGTGACCTGGCCGCCGCTTGCCAGCCCAAGCGGCGCTCCTCAGGGTTGGGCAGGGAGCTTGTGCCATGAGTGATACGACGACCGAAGCAGCGCGGGAGACTTGGCTCCACCGCATGGTGAAGCCGTTCACGCGGCCTGAGCTCGCAGCGATGCTGATGCTGGGGTTCGCCTCGGGTCTCCCGCTCTACCTTCTTTATCAGAAGACGTCCTTTTGGATGCGCGAGGAAGGGGTGGACCTTTCCACCATTGGCTACTTCTACTGGCTGGGGATGTTCTACTCGTTCAAGTTCATCTGGGCCCCGATCATTGATCGGGTCGACTTACCCTGGCTGACAGAAAAGCTCGGCCATCGGCGGTCGTGGATGCTGCTCTCTGTCTCCGGCACCGTGCTGGGCCTCGTGACCATTGCTGGCAGTGATCCCTCCGAAGGGCTGACACAGATTATCGTCGGCGCCCTCTTTCTGGCCTTTTCCGGCGCCACGTTGGACATCTCCATCGACGCCTGGCGGATCGAGAGCGCGCCGAGCGACGAGCAGGCCAGCATGGCCGCCTCCTACTCCTTTGGCTACCGCGCGGCACTCATGTTCTCTGGGCTGAGCTTAGCCATCGCGGAATATGCGTCGTGGTTCTGGAGCTTCTCCGCGATGGCTGCCGCGATGGCGATGGTCGGCGGGCTGATCTTCCTGATCCGCGAGCCCAAGCGTATCGGCAAGCGCACGGCGATTGATGAGCTCCCGTTCCTCGCTGGTCCCGCGCAGGCCATGGCGGTGGCCCTCGCCTTCTTTGGCCTCGCCAAGGTCATGGCCTGGATGAACTTCGCCGAGGTCAGCCTGTTCGGCACGACGATCCCGCTGCTCCACGGATTGGCGGCATTTGGTGTGGTCAGCCTTCTGGCGGGACGCCTTGTTTGGCGCGGTACGAAGATGTCGCTTCCTTGGCGCTTGATCGTTGGTGTCGCCGCTTTGGGCTTTGTCTATTCCGGCACCATCGTCGATCAGCTCATCGGCACAACGGAAAACGAGCAGGTGGGCAAGCTCTGGTTGGTCATCACCACCCTCACTCTTCTTTCGGCGATGATTTGGCTGGCCATCCGCGCAAGCGCGACGACGGCCACGGCGCTAACCAGCGCTGGCCACGTCCAAGAGCGAGGTAGGCTCTACGAAATGTTCGCCGTGCCGTTTCTGCAAGTCGCGGATCGGTACGGTAAAGTCCTGGTGCCGATCATCCTTCTCGTGATGATCTACCGCCTCAGTGACTTCACGATGGGGGTGATGGCGACGCCACTCTACGCAGATCTGGGCTTTGGTAAGGACGTCGTCGGCGCTATTCAGTCCGGACCCGGTGTGATTTCGGTGATGGTGGGTCTCGCCATTGGTGGGCTAGCGGCTGCAGCGTTTGGTGTAACGTGGAGCTTGGTGCTCGGCGCTGCGCTGACCCTGATCACGAACGGCGCCTATGCTTGGTTCGCGGGTACGGCGACCGGCGACGACGTGGGTTTCTTGGCCTTTGCAATCTGTGCGGACAATGTCGCAGGCGGGTTCGTCACCACGGTCTTCATCGCCTACTTGTCCAGCCTTGTGGACCCCGCGCAGGCAGCCACGCAGTATGCCCTGTTCAGCTCGCTCTACGCGACCCTGAACAAATTCGTGGCAGGCTTCTCCGGCCAGATGGCTGAAACGCTAGGCTACGTAAATTTCTTCCTGCTCACAGCCAGTTACGCTATTCCCGCCGGAGCGCTGGTGCTGGTTGTCGCCTGGCTCATGAAGCGCTATCCGCCAAAGCCTTTGACCGCGCCTGTTGAGAGTTAGTCCCATGGTTCATCATCCGCACACCGCTCAAGAAGAGAGCGATCACCAATGGCGCACGCGCTCTTTGTCATCGCTTTTTTATAGCGCTGGGCTTTTTGTGCTCGGCGGTTTCGTGTTGTGGATTGGTCAAACGGTGATTGTTCCCGTCGTCCTGGCCGCGTTCTTGTCGTTCCTCATCATCACGGTGAAGCGGCAGTGCGAACGCATTCCGGGGATTGGCGCGAAGCTGCCTGAATGGCTCTCGTTCTTCCTGTCCTTCTCCCTCATCGTCTTGGTGCTGTTCACCCTCGTGGCAGTCGTGGCCAACAACGTGAACGGTGTGGCCGACGCATCGGAAGCCTACGCTACGAAGTTCACGGAGATCTGGGAAAGCCTCAATATGAACACGGTAGACCTTCCGTTCCGGGAGGATATCGTGTCTTCGCTGGAATCCCTCCGCACCAACGCCGTGGATCTCGTAACCCAGTTCTTGCGCGATCTTGGCCGCTCCGCCGGGAGCTTCCTGGGTGGGCTCACCACAGTTCTTCTCTATACGGCGTTCATGCTGCTCGAGCGTGGTCGGTTCCTGAAAAAGGCCGTGCAGATCGCAGGGCCGAGCGAAGGACGGGCCATTGTTTCAGGCATCATCGATGATCTGGGTCGCCTCATCCGAGAATACATCTCCGTGAAGACGTCGACGAGCCTCCTCACTGGCGCGATCTCATGGGTGATCATGCTGGCCCTGGGCATCGACTTCGCAGGCTTCTGGGCGATGGTGATCTTTGCGCTGAACTACATTCCCGTGCTCGGCTCAATCATCGGCGTGATCCTGCCCACCGTCCTAGCGCTGGTGCAGCCGGACAAGGGCGGCGTGACGCTGTTCCTGCTCTCCGCGGTGCTGCTCACCGGCGCGCAACAGCTGGTGGGATCGTTCATCGAACCTCGGATGATGGGCAGGTCGCTGAACCTCTCACCGCTGGTGATCCTGCTATCCTTGGCTGCGTGGGGCACGCTATGGGGCGTCCCCGGCATGTTCCTCTGTGTACCGATGACGGTGGTGCTGATGATCGTGCTCGCGCAGTTTGAATCAACCCATGCCGTGGCCGTGCTGCTGTCCGACGACGGCGATCTGAGCTCCATCGTCAAGCGCAAAAACGGCGGCGAAGCCGCAGCCGCCTAAGCCATCCGCTCTCGGAGCGCCGCCAGCATCAAACCCGGCAAAGCCGCGAAATTACTGGCGTAGCGAGCGCGCAGCTCGGGCTCTTTATAGGCCCTCCACACCCATTCGAAACCGCTGGAGCTGAGGGCCCGAGGCGCCTCCTTGGTGTCGCCAGACGTATGGCGAACCACAGCCCCGAAGTGGGCAATCACCGGCGGGTTCAGGCGGTCGAGATTGTGCTCGATCCAGGCCTGCGCCTTCTTCGCACCGAGCGCGAGCACGAGAATGTCGGCGTCCATGGCGTTGATGGCGTTGATATGTTCATCCGCGCTAAGCGTTTCCACCGTGCCATGCCCCGGGTTGTGACCACCCGCGCCGATCAGCGGGGTGCTTTCGTCAGCATTCAATGCTTCGGCGGCACGCACCGCCTCGTCGTTCTCAGCCCCGAAGAAACCGACGCGCAACGGCCCCGCCTCACCCTGGCGCAGACGGCGAAAGATCTCGACCCCTGTCACGCGGTGCGGCAGCGCCTTGCCGGCCATCTTGGACAGGATCATCACCGGAGCACCATCGCAGGTCACAAGCTGCGATGCGTCCAAGGTGCGCATGAAGTCGGGGTCCTTCCGAGCCATGACGACCCAGTCGAGGTTGGCGGTTGAGATCCACATGCGCGACTTGGTCGCTGCAGCTTCTTGGATGGCTTTGGAAATATCCTCAGGGCTCGTCGTATCGAATGGCAGGCCGAGAACTTGGATACGCTGATGGTCGGTCATCGGATGGCTTCCTCAAGCAAGGGGAGTAGGGCTTTGGCTTCTTCCGCGCGGCGGCTTGACCGGCGCCAAACCAAGCCGAGGTCTCGCGAGGGCGCGGACTCGCCAGGGTCCACCACAGGGATCACCGTCAGGTCATCGGCAAGGCCGTGCGTCACCGCCAATTTGGGCAACAGCGTGACGCCGAGGCCTGACCGTACCATCTGCACCAGGGTGAAAAGGCTTGTCGCCGCGAAGGAGCCGCTGTCGGCCCGTTTGGTCAGTCGGCACGCCGAAATCGCGTGATCACGGAGGCAGTGCCCGTCTTCCAGCAACAGCAAGGGCTCATCCGCGAGCTCGCTTGTCTTCAGCCGCTTGCGCTTTGCTAACGGGTGATCATCGCGGCAGACGAAAAGGAAGGGGTCTTGCCCGAAGACCATGCAGTCGAGGCCCTCAACATCAATCGGCAGGGCGAGAACAGCCATATCGATTTGGTCCGTCCGCAGAAGATCGACGAGGTTCACCGTCAGATCCTCGCGAAGGTAGAGTTTGAGGCTCTCGAACGCCGCTTCAATGCGAGGCATGGCGTCCGGCAACAGAAACGGCCCAATCGTGGGGATCAGTCCTAGACGATAAGGCCCATCGAGCAGCGGCCGGGTGGTCGATGCGGCCCGGACAAGATCGCGGGCATCGGCCAAAAGATCCTCCGCCCGGCGCTGCACCTCCTCGCCCGCGGCGGTCAGGGCGAAGCCCTTGGCAGACCGATCAACCAGAGCGCCATCGAGAATCGACTCGAGCTCCTTGATGCCCGAACTCAGCGTCGACTGCGAAACGAAGCACAGCTCGGCAGCTCGGCTAAAGCTCCCGCTGCGGCATAAAGCCTCGAAAAATTGGAGCTGTCTCAGGGTCGGTAGGTGCTGCATATAGATATCGATAAATCCGATAGATTAAGACAGCAATATCAATTTGCCATAAACAGCGTGTTGAGCCATCTACCGCTCATGGCCGCGTGAGGGCCAACCTGTTCACTCAACTTTTTGGAGATTCCGAATGCTCGGCATTGGTGACCGTATTCCTGATTTCAAAGTCGTCGGCGTGAAGCCGAAGTTCATGCAGCACGAAGAAAACGGCGAGAGCGCGTTTGAAGAGCTGACGCAGGATAGCTTCGAAGGCAAATGGAAGGTCATCTACTTCTACCCGAAGGACTTCACCTTCGTTTGCCCAACGGAAATCGCTGAGTTCGGTCGTCTGGCTGGTGAGTTTGCTGACCGCGACGCCGTCGTCCTTGGCGGTTCGACCGACAACGAATTCTGTAAGCTGGCATGGCGCCGTGATCACCCTGATCTCGCTGAGCATCCAGCATGGCAGTTCGCTGACACCACCGGCAGCCTCGTCGACGGCCTCGGCATCCGTTCGGAAGAAGGCGTTGCCTTCCGTGCCACGTACGTCGTGGACCCACACGGTGTCATTCAGCACGTCTACGTCAACAACCTGAACGTTGGCCGTAACCCACAAGACACGCTGCGTGTGCTGGATGGTCTGCAGACAGACGAGCTTTGCCCATGCAACCGCCCTGTTGGCGGTGACACGCTCTAACGACCCTTTCGCAGGCTTCTCAGTCCCTCTGCCCCTTTGATGAAGCCTGCGGACTTGGAGTACTGGTCCGGACCCTCTGCCCCCCAACTATCCGGACCGGTGCTCCCCTTTTATCCCGTATCCCAACAATTTGAGACTTGAAGGAGACGACCCATGTCGCTCGACACTTTGCGTGAACAACTTCCTGACTACGCCAAGGACATCAAATTGAACCTCGGCAATCTGGCCAGCGATCAATCCCTCAGCGAGCAGCAAAAGTGGGGCACGTTCCTCTCCTGTGCGCTCGCCGGTCGCAATCTTGACGTGATCAAGGCGATCGCTGCTGAAGCCGAAGACAAGTTGACGCCAGAAGCCTTCCGCGCCGCCAAGGCGGCAGCGGGCATCATGGCCATGAACAATGTCTATTACCGCTTCGGCCACGAAGTGGCGAACGACGTCTATAAGACACTTCCAGCGAAGCTCCGCATGACGATCATCGGTAACCCTGGCGTTGAGAAGGTCGACTTTGAATTGTGGGCTCTCGCCGTGTCCTCGATCAACGGCTGCTTCATGTGCGTCAATGCACACGAGGACGTGGTCCGCAAAGGCGGTCTGACGACGGAGCAAATCCAAACGTCGGTGCGTATTGCTGCGGTTGTTCAAGCCGCCAGCGCCATCGTCGGTGGTGAAGCCGCCCTCGCCAGTTAACTTGGCAAGCGTGCCTTGGGGCGCCTAAGCTCAGAAAAACGTTCTTGGGAGCCCCGCAATGTTGTCGATCCTTCTTGCCGCCAGCCTAATGCTTCAGGGCAGCGTGTCCGAACAGGCGCTGCTCGAATGCGCTGAAATTGACAACAATTCCAAGCGCCTCGCTTGCTTTGATCAAACCGTTGGACCGCTTCGGAAAGCGATCGATGAGCGCGAAGAGAAGCGGGCGCAGCAGGCCGTCGAAGACTTCGGCCGGGCCGTGGCGAAGCCTGAAGTTGAGGCCCTCGACAAGCTTGAAGTCGCCGTCACGGAAGCCCGGCTGAACCGCAGCGGTGAACTCGTGGTCACGCTGGAGAATGGACAAGTCTGGCGCCAGACCTCCAGCAACGGCATCGCCATCCGGCAGCTTCACCTCAAGAAGGTGAAGACCGTGGTGATCTCGCGAGCCGCCATGCAAAGTCACCGTATGCGCGTCGAACCCCTCGGCCGTAGCTTCAAAGCGAAGCGCGTTCGCTAAGCCACATCACACCCCATTTCGCGAACTCAATGCCATGCTCGATGGGGGCATGGGCATGCGCCGCCGCGCCCATCATGAAGAAGATAGCTAGTGCACCAAGGATCGTGGGCTGACTATTCACCGACAGCTCGCAGGAATGGGTTGAGGGGGTCGGTCATAACATCAGCGTGAAGGTCGGGACGTCGCGCCGCGCGGCGCGTGGGCGTGTCTCCATCCACGACGCGGCTAAGCAATTCGTCCCAATCCCGCTCGGCGCGCTGCCCCTCTACCTCCGCCGCGCTCGCCGCGCGATCAAGATTAGCTTTCATTTCAAGGGCTCGCGTTAGCGCCTGGATCGCCAGCTCCGCCTTTCGGACGAGTGGCGTGAGAGCTCGCTCCGTAAGCTGACGGGCTTCCTGGCAACGCCGAAGCTGTAAGCCGATCTGGCCATCCATCGCGTCGAGGACATCATCGACCTCTTGCCGCTTGAGCTGCAAATGGCCGTAGCGCTGGTCAAGTTCCTGCAGAGACGTGGCAATATCCGTACGCAGAGAGGCTGCAGCCGCTTGAGAAGTTGCAACCGTCTCACTCAGTTGTCGGATCGCATTCTGCACATCGCCGCGCTGATCCTGGAGCAGGCGGAGACGGCGCTGTAGCCGCAGGCAATAGACTGATGCGGTGAATGCGGAGAGAAAAAGGCCGACATCGGCCAAAACCTGAATATCCATTTCTTCCCTCTATAAGACAATAAATTCAGTGATATAAACCTCTGCCACCTCGACGCCGAGGGCATCGTTAGCGGCTTGACGCAACGCTTGAGTGAGGCGGTCGAGACCCTCAGGGCCTCTCAGCGAGGTGGCATCAAGTGACTGAACGGCTCCGATGAAAGCATGCCGCAGACGCTGTCTCGTTCCATCTCCAATCCCTGCCTCGCCCGTATCCACACTGACGGAAAGGCGCATGCGCGGAACGGCGCTCGGTTTCATGCCCTCGCGGTAGAGAGAAACAACCATGGGATTGAGATCGAGAATGGTGGAGGCGCCTTTGCCTTTGCCCTTACCCTTACTCTTCTTTGGCTTCTTTTTGTCGGACTTCTCCTTTTCGTCCGTCTTCTCCGCCCCTGGTTCATCAGGAGCAGCTGCCTCACTTGGCTTGGCGGACAGAGATGGCAGCAACAACGTCGCGCCTCCTGCTCCCACCCCCAAGAACACGGCACCGACAATCAGTGTTCGTAGCATTCCTCCCTTTGGAGGGTCTGCTGGTGTTTCATCTTCCGTCGCCACGACAATCTCCCGTCTGCGCCAGGGCTTTATTGCAACCTTAAGTAAACGCTCTGTTAAGGCTTACCTTCACAAAACCACCTCAGGTTGAAGGTTTCCGGGCAATGAACAAACTGATCGAACGCATTGGGTCCATGAGCACACGCCAACAAATCATCGCCGCAGGCGGTGCAGTGGCGTTGCTGTGCTTGTTGGTGGTGATGTTTCAGGTGGCGACGGCCAAGAAGATGGCGCTTCTCTACAGTGGGCTGAGTGAAACAGCCGCAGGCGAAGTGATCGCCGCCTTGGACAGCGAAGCGATCGCCTATGAAGTGCGCGGCGGTAGTCTGTTTGTTGAGCAACAACGCCGCGATGCCGTCCGCCTTCGACTCGCCGCGCAGGATCTGCCGAGTCCGACCTCGCAAGGCTATGAATTGCTTGATAATCTCGACGGCTTCTCAACCACATCAGAGATGTTTTCTGTCACCTATTGGCGCGCCAAGGAAGGCGAGTTATCGCGCACACTGATCAGTATGCCAGGGATCACTGCGGCGCGCGTGCACATCGGCGCCGAAGACCGCGGCGCGTTCTCACGACGAGACCGTAAGCGGACAGCCTCCGTCGCCATCACTGCGCCCAGTGGCCTCGACGAAGCTCAAGTCAAAGCGATCCGCTACCTCACAGCGCTCGCGGTCCCCGGCCTACCGGCCAGCGAGGTTGCTGTGATCGACAGTGCCCGCGGCCTCCTATCGAGCACGGATCAAATGGCTAGCTTGGACGGAGACCGGGCCGCCTCCGCCCTCGAACGCCGCTTGTTATCTCTGGTGGAAGCCCGAGTTGGCATCGGGAACGCTCGCGTGAATGTGGCGATGGATCTCGATCGTCAGCGTGAGGAAATCCAAGAACGCGCGATTGATCCGAACGGGGCTGTCGTTACCCAATCGATCCGGGAAAACAGCAAGAGTCGCGAGGAAGGCGCCGAACGCGCTGTCACCGTAGCATCGGACCTACCCGACGGTGAAGATGCCGGCACAGATCGCTCCCTCGAAAGAGACGAGACACGCGAAGAGGTCTCTTATGCAGTCAGCTCCACCGAGCGACGTATCGAGATATTGCCTGGTGGCGTTGAGAGACTTTCCGTCGCAGTGCTGATCAATGACGAGGTCGATTCCGAAGGACTGCCCATTGCGAGGACAGAGCAGGAGATTACAGCGCTGAGGAGTCTTGTGGCCGCCGCTGCCGGTATCGACGAAGCGCGCGGCGACACCCTGATCGTTCGTTCGCTGCCGTTCGATCCCTTGCCCACTGTGCCGGAACCAGCGCCGACCGCTTGGTACGAAAAGCTGGTGGATACCTCACTGATTGAGATTGCTACCCTAGGTGTCTTTCTTTTGCTCTTTGGGCTGTTGGTCCTGCGCCCGATGTTCGCCGGTGGCAGCGCCGACGGCACCGATCCTATCCTTATCGCTGAGACACTCGAAGCTGATCAATTGGGTGCCTTTGGAGCTGATCCCACACAGCAAGACCCACGTCTGTTGATCCGTGATCGGAGCGCAGAGCGCCCTGACGATGCAGCCACCCTACTCAATGCATGGCTTGATGAAAAAGAGGATGCCGCATGACCGAAACTCTACCCGTTGAAAATCAGGGGCTGCCCCCTGCTCTTGCTGATCTCAAGATAGAACTATCCGTTCGCGTGGGCACGAGCGAACTCTCGCTCGATGATGTAACCCGCCTGACGCAAGGCTCGATCATCACGCTGCGCGAAAGCGCAGAGCGACCGTTAGATCTGTGTGCCAATGGTCGAGTCATCGCCCGTGGCCAACTTGAAGAGACGGATGATGGCGAAGGCATTGCACTGAGGATTACGGAAACATGCTCTCGTCGCGGTTAGTTAGCCGGTACCTCATAGGGTTGCTGGGTGTCTTCGCCATAGCTCTGACGGGGACGGCATGGGCGCAGGACGGCGCAGCTAGCCCTAGTGCCGAGGTGGAGACCTATTTAGAAGACACGCGCTCCCTCCGGCAGGCGGTCATCCCAACGGTCGCCCTCGTCACGCTGCTGAGCATTGCGCCTGGCATTCTCATGATGGTGACGTGCTTTCCGTTCATCGCCATCGTCTTTTCGTTCATCAGGCAAGCACTCGGCTTACAAACCGCTCCGCCTGCCATGATGCTGACGAGCCTTGCCATATTCCTTACCTACTTCATCATGGAGCCGGTCGCTCGTGATGCCTGGACCATTGGTATACAGCCCATTCTTGCCGGTGAGCTGAACGAAGTTGACGGAATAGCTAAGGCCATCGTCCCTTTCCGAGCCTTTATGGAAACGCGCGTCGACGAAGAAACCGTATACCGTTTGGCCGATGCGATCGACCGTCCCTTGATTGAAGATCAAGACGTGGACCTATCAGTACTCATCCCGTCTTTTATGCTTTCAGAGATCACAAGAGCGTTCCAAATTGGCTTTGCCATCTTTCTTCCATTCCTCATCATCGATCTTGTTGTCGCCTCTGTCCTGATGGCCATGGGCATGATGATGGTCCCGCCGACCGTCGTTGCCTTGCCATTTAAGGTTGCCTTCTTCGTCCTTGCCGATGGCTGGGTACGGATTACTGAGGCCCTTCTTCGCGGATATATCTCATGAACAACCTGGCCGTCGCCAACGCACAACCACCTCAAATTCTGCTCAACAATGCACAAAAGGCCGCGATCATCTTGTCATTGCTCGACGGGGATCAAGCCCGCCAGCTAGCGACCAGCTTCGACCAGGGCAGGACCGAACGAGCCATCAACGCCTTCGAGCAACTGCCCATGGTCGATCGCAGCACACTGATGGACGTTATCCAGACTTATCTCGATGCGCTCAGCGGCGAGGTACCGCTAGTGGCTGGAGGACCACGCAGGGCCAACGCGCTGGCCGATATGCTAACATCGCCGCCGCAGCTGACCAACGATAATGAACCTGAGGTGGAGCAAGATCCCGGCTCGATCGATGAGGACGCTGATGCCGATGCCGTTTGGGCCTACGTCCGAGCCCTACCGCAAGAGAAAATCGCTAGGCTGGTAGCGGATGAACGCCCTGCGATCATCAGCGCGGTGATCAACCAACTCGATGCTGATCGCTCGAGCGCTGTGCTGGCCGCCCTTCACGAAGAGAAAGCTTCCGCCGTGGTACGGCAGATGCTCAGTGGGCGTGAACCGACGAGCAAGACTTATGATGCCATCGCGGAGTCGCTGCGCCGTGTGGCGCCTGGACGCCTTTCTTCCAGTGAGAAGAAGAGCTTCGATCCCCTGGCGATCGCGAATATTTTCAACCGTATGCCAGCGCGACGGCAATCTGAGATCTTGGATCCCTTGAAGCCGGAGATCCCTGAGCAGGTCGATGCTGTCTCCGAGTTCTTACTCAGCTTTCCCAGTCTTCCTGATCGCCTACCGCGCACGATCGTACCCACGGTGTTCCGTGAGCTCGATAATAAGTTGATCGACAACGCCTTAGGCTTTGCGTTTGTTGATCAGCCCGATACGGCAGAATTCTTGCTGGGTAGCATCTCCCAACGGCTAGCCGAACAAATCCGTGAGCGCATCGAAGAACAACCCAAACCTAACGCAGCAGACGGCGAGGAAGCGCAAGCGGAAATCATGCGCATCCTCATTGAATGGTCCGAGGAGGGCCGGTTTCAGTTTAAGTTTCCAGATCCTGATCAGGCGGAATAACGCTCTGTAGACCCTCGGCCAGCAAGACCTCCGCGAAGTGGCCACGATAATCGCTTGACGGTTTGATACTGACGATCTGAAGGGATGACAATTGCTGGAACACTTGGCTATCGACGCCGTCGGGCACCTGCCCTGACAAAACGTTGACGAAGGCTTGCGTCGTCAGTGTGTTCAAACCCCAATGCGTGACAGGTTCCTGGCCACTTGCCGACAGGGGAATGGAGTATTCGTGACCCGAGTGCCCTAATTGCTGACCCAGAGCTTCAAACGCCGCTTTATGGGCATCTGGTATGATCAATACCACGGCATACTGATAATCCGTCATATTTCCTCACGAAAGTAAACGGGCAGTCGCCCAGGCTTCAGCATCGGTCAATTCGCTGGGTGCCAGCGATCGGCCTATATGAATGATGGCACCCAACTCGGATTCAAGTGGCGACGTGTGCGTCCTATCGGCGCCAAAAATCACACGGCGCGTTGCGATCGACGAGAGGTATCCGCTTTCGGAGCGGATGACGGAGCCGTTGGCGCGAAGGCTCACTGTGCCTGCGGCAAAGTCCCATATCAGCGTGAAAATCCCCGTGACATGAAAGGACTGCACGGCAAGCTGTGGCAGTCCAGTGGAACGCAGCCGGGCCCGGAATAGGCCCTGATCATTGTTGGAAACCAATCGGTAAGTGCCGGTTGGCGAGTCGCTGAGGCTGTCGAGACCGAAGAGCCCATCGGTGTTCGTGTGCGGAACCAAACTCGAAGCGGCAATGATCGTGGTACTGTCAGGGCCCGACACTTCCGATGTGGTGCGGAGAAAATCGGCTAGGCCGTCAAGGCGTAGGCCATACCGGGGCCCTTGCTGCACCACGATCGGCCTCGCGCTGTCGCTTAGGGCTTCAAGGTGCAGGCCATTGGGTCCCTGATCCACCACGTGCCCCACGGGCTCACCCAAGGTGGGCGACGCTCCGCTACCGTCGCGGGCAATGCGCAGGGTACTGAGGTCCGAAAGGTCCCACCAGCCGCCAGCTTCCGAGCCCAACCAGAGGTCCGAAGGGTTGAAAGCTGACGGCGGCGGGGGTGGCGACTGGGGGGAGGTCGCCACCTGTTGGGGATAGGAAAGCCCAAGGCCCAGGGCGGCTGCGGCCATCAGGCGAGGCCCACCAGACCCGTGGCCGTGGTGCCGGTCGCCAGCACACGCGTGGAAAGCACCGCGTACTGAACACCAGGCTGGAGCGCAGGCATGGTGATCGTGTCGCCGCGGGTGGTGACCAGGGCTACATCACCCGCTGTGCTGACCATTAGGCCACGAATGGCAAAGGCGAGGTCAGCACCATCATCCGGAGACACCGCCATGCCCCGCGAAGGCGGGCTCGACAGGCCGGTCTGATAAGTCGTGATATCGGTCATCGCACATCATCCCAAGAAAGCTATGGGAACGGATGATACGCTGGGTGAGGTGTGGGGGGATAAGTTGGCGGTGTTGCTTTTCCGCCGCTTGACGCGGATCCGCTGGCGCGTAGACACCCTCCACCAACCAATGGAGGCGACCATGGCTAAGACCACCAAAGATTTCGACGCTCTCCCTAGCTTTCGAGCGGACTTCTAAGCGCCGCAAGGGCTTCCCGAGCGAGACCAATGTGAAGAGCGGCCACCGCTTCATCCGCGGAGGCGAGGTCGAACTCGTCGAAAAACTAGGCCGAAATGATCCGTGCCCGTGCGGTTCCGGACGGAGCTTTCAAGAAGTGCTGCCTCAAGGGAGGCAGATTTCGATGGGAGCAACCGCGATGATTATTGGCGGTAGACAACTGTTTCAGTCGAATTTTCGGACCTGAGAAGCACCAGGGCTCCATATGTCATGCGATATCCCTGCTTCGATGGCTATGGAAAGCGCCTCTTCAGGCCGCTTGCCGCAGTGCATCGCTGCAAAGCCTGCGCCCAGCGCATAGTCCATTCCAGATCCCCGAGACCAAATTCTGCCCTCGGGGATCGCAGAGAGAGCAAAGCTCGAGTCTAGGTCCCACAACTGGCTGGAATCTTTGATCAGTATAGACCATATTCCGTAGGTCTTTTCGCCATCGTCGTCGGAGACCGGGTCGAGGACACTCTCAAGAAGGGCTACAACATCATGGGCATCGTTCAGTTCTATGGACAACTCACGAGTATTGCGGATTATCCGATCGAATTGCGCGCTTGATCCACTGACCTCGACCCACCAATTCCCCAACGAAATCCACGGCTCATTGCCCGCAACCGGCGTATCTCCGATCGTTGCGTGCGAGTTCCATCCGAACCAAGTGCTGCCACTTGCCGTAACTGCTGCGATGGTGGTCAAGAATTTGCCCTCTGTCTACAGACATTTATCAGGTGACAGGTATTGGATCACTCCACATCCAAGTAAAGCTTCTCGCCTTTGTCGCGGTAGAGTTGGCTCATCTCGGCCATGCCCTTTTCACGTTCGGCTTCGCTCATGCTTTCAAGGTCGGCTTTTTCGTTGTCGCTGAGGCCGTCGGCGTAGTCGCGCACGTCTTGGGTGATCTTCATGCTGCAGAATTTGGGGCCGCACATGGAGCAGAAGTGGGCGGTCTTGTGCGCTTCCTTTGGTAGGGTTTGGTCATGGTACTGACGGGCCGTTTCGGGGTCGAGGGAGAGGTTGAACTGGTCCTCCCAACGGAATTCGAACCGGGCACGGCTGAGCGCATCGTCGCGCAGCTTGGCCGCCGGGTGGCCTTTGGCCAAGTCCGCAGCGTGGGCCGCGAGCTTATAGGTGATCACCCCGACCTTCACGTCGTCGCGGTTGGGCAGACCCAAATGCTCCTTAGGCGTCACATAGCAAAGCATCGCCGTGCCGAACCAACCGATCATCGCCGCGCCAATGCCCGATGTTATGTGGTCATAACCCGGCGCGATGTCCGTGGTGAGCGGGCCAAGCGTGTAGAACGGCGCCTCGCCGCACTCCCGCAGCTGCTTGTCCATGTTCTCCTTGATCTTGTGCATCGGCACGTGGCCCGGGCCCTCGATCATCACCTGCACACCGTGGTCCCAAGCGACCTTCGTCAGCTCACCGAGGGTTTCTAGTTCAGCGAACTGCGCCCGGTCATTGGCGTCAGCGATCGAGCCAGGACGCAAGCCATCGCCCAGCGAGAATGTCACGTCGTAGGAGCGCATGATCTCACAGATCTCAGCGAAGTGGGTGTAGAGGAAGCTCTCTTTGTGGTGGGCCAAGCACCACTTGGCCATGATCGAGCCACCGCGCGAGACGATGCCCGTCACACGATCCGCCGTCAGATGGATGTAGGGCAAACGCACACCAGCGTGCACGGTGAAATAGTCAACGCCCTGCTCACACTGCTCGATCAGCGTGTCGCGATAGACTTCCCAGGTTAGGTCCTCAGCAACGCCGTTCACTTTCTCGAGCGCTTGATAGATCGGCACAGTGCCGATGGGGACCGGCGAGTTGCGCAGGATCCACTCACGGGTGTTGTGGATGTTCTTGCCAGTGGAGAGGTCCATCACGGTGTCGGCGCCCCAGCGGGTGGCCCAAACCATTTTGTCGACTTCTTCTTCCACCGATGAGGTGACGGCGGAGTTGCCGATATTGGCATTGATCTTGACCAAGAAGTTCCGGCCAATGATCATTGGCTCGGCTTCCGGGTGGTTGATGTTGATGGGGATCACCGCGCGGCCTGCAGCCACTTCGTCACGCACGAATTCTGGCGTGACGAATTCAGGCACAGCGGCGCCAAAGCTCTCGCCGTCGGCTGCGCGCATGGCGGCACCCTCGGCAGCGACCTTGCGGCCCAAGTTTTCGCGGATGGCAATGTATTCCATCTCTTCGGTGATGATGCCCGCCCGCGCTGCTTCGAGCTGTGTACGGATCTTGCCCGTGTAGCGCTTCGGTTGCGGGACGTTAGGGAAAGCCCGCGCGAGATAGTCGCCCGTGGCGCCGCCGTTGTCTTCTGGCTTCACGTCGCGGCCCGTGTAGGCCTCCTGGTCCCGGCGCGCGATCCACGAGGCGCGAAGGGCTGGAAGGCCCTTCTCGACATCGGGTTTAAAGTTTTCCTCTGTGTAAGGACCGCTGGGATCATAAACCGGCAGAGGCGCCTCGCCCGACGTGGGGTGCAGGATGATATCCCGCACGGGCGCCGCAACGTCATCGAACCGGTCCGACTTCACATACCGCTTGAACGAGCTGGGCAACGGGCCGGTCGTGACTTTGGGCGTTTCGAATTCGGATTGTTTGACAGGCTTGTTCATGGGGAGACCTCTTCAGTCGGAAGTTGAATGGTGTCGAACAGAGGGCAAGCTTCAGCGCACGGAACAGTCGCTGCCAGGGCAGCGTTCTTGTTTGTCCATGCGTTTCGCCAGCGCGGCGCGCAGCAGCTCATGGCCGTTCCTCCGCCGGTATCAACCGGATCAGGTTCTAAGGGTACGTCTCAACCTGGCGGGATGCCTGGTGCCCCTCGGCAGACGTAGGAACTAGCGCGGACTTGACGAGTTGGCAATCAGAAGAGGCCGTTAGCCGGTGTGGCGCGATGATGAGCTTCGGGTCTGCTGCGACAGCACTCTGCTAGCTTCTTCGAGCAGCGTCTGGCGGCGCACAGGCTTGGTGACGTAGCCGTCGAAACCATCGGCGAGGAACCGCTCTATGTCGCTCGGCATAGCATGAGCCGAGACGGCGATGATGGGCGGCGTGCTGCCCAGCGCTTGAGCGCGCAGACGATGCATCGTCTCGGGGCCATCCATCTGGGGCATGGCGATATCGAGCAGAATCAGGTCGAATTCGGCGGCCTCGAACAATTGCAGGGCTTCCGCACCGGATTGCGCGGTCACGGCCAGTGCGCCCTCGCGGCCCAGCAGCATCTCCATCACAGAGAGGTTCACGCTGTTGTCGTCCACGACGAGCACGCGGCGACCATGCAAGCTGATCGTTGGGCGGTCGCTGGTTTGCGCCACGATACGACTGACGTGCGTCTCGATGGGAAGACTCAAATCAATGCTGAAGGTCGAACCACGGCCGGGATTTGTGGATAGGTGCAGTGCTCCGCCCATGGTGGTGACGAGGCCTTTGGCGATGGTCAGGCCTAGCCCTGTTCCACCAAAGCGCCGCGTCGTGGAGACGTCAGCCTGGGTAAAAGGCTCAAAGATCGTGGCGGCCTGCTCCTCGTTCATGCCGATGCCGGTGTCTTCCACCACGACCTGAAAACGCTCGTCGTTGCCGAAGTGGCTACGCACGGTGATGCCGATATGGCCTTTCTCGGTGAATTTGACGGCGTTGCCCACCAAGTTGTGGAGCACCTGAACGATCCTGTGTTCATCGCCCGAGCGCCAGTCAGCCACGCCGTTTTCGATATGCACCCGCAGCTCGAGCCCTTTGCGTTGGGCCTCCGCTTCGTGAAGCGAAGCCACTTGCTGAACCGCGCCCAAAAGCGAGAAGGGCCGCTCCTCAAGGGTGATGCGACCGGCATCAATCTTGGACATGTCGAGGACGTCGTTGAGAAGCACCAAGAGAAGGTCGCTGGCGCTTTGCATGACATCGACTTGCGCCCTAGCATCGTCCGGCAGATCAGCGTCATCGAGGGCCGTGGCCATGCCGATGATGCCATTCATCGGTGTCCGGATCTCATGAGACAGGGTCGCGAGGAAGTTTGACTTCGCCAGATTCGCCGCCTCGGCCGCACGGCTACGCTCCTCCGCAAGCGCTTTGGCTTCCCGCAACTCACGGCTTTGCGCTCGGTACGTCTTAAAGGCGGTCGCGAAGTGGGCAATGAAGACACACGTCGCGAACAACAGCGCACCCAACGTCAGCGCGGAAGCATCATTACCAATGGCCAGTGAGGTGGCCGGGATGATGAGCGCTAACGTTGCATGCGGAATAAATGAGGAAAGGAAGGTCGACAGCTCATGGTGCATATGCAGCATCACATGGAGCATGGACCCCGATAGCCAGAAAGCGGCAAAGATCTTGAAGCCTGTCTCCGGCACGAACCAGGCCGCTAAAGGCACTGCGCCGTACGAAAACGAAGCCAGAACGTTGATGAAGCAAAGCAAGACCTTGTCGCGACGCGAAAAAGGCTTCTCCCGATCATCGCGAACGATAGCCGCCTTCGAAAACCGCTCGACGATCTGCCCCGCGACCAAGATGCCGAACAGAGCACTGGCGACGACTGGGCCATAGTGGATCGATAGAAAGCCAAAGCCGACACCGCCGATGGCGATGCGCGCGATGAACTGCTTTCGGCGCGCTTGTTCGGTGAGCTTGATAGCCCACAGCTCGTCTAAAGCAGCTAGATTGGCGTTTTCGCCCGACCGCATGACCGTTCTCCCCAAGTCGAGCAGAGCGGAGCGGCGTTAATACGTGCTGAAGTGAAAAGGTTAATCCGTGGCGGACTTCTCACTTTTCAGCGATTAGCTCTCGAACGGGTCCTTCATGAGGATAACGTCCTCACGCTCTGGTGACGTCGAAACTAGCGCCACGGGTCGTTCGACCAGTTCTTCGATCCGGCGAACATACTTCACAGCCTCGGCTGGAAGCTCCGCCCAGCTACGGGCACCGGCGGTGGAACCCTGCCAACCTGGCAGCTCTTCGTAGATCGGTTCAGCCTGTTCTTGTTCGCGCATGCCTGATGGCAAATAATCGAACCGCTCAGCACCAATGCGATAGCCCACGCAGACTTTTAGGGTCTCAAACCCGTCGAGCACGTCGAGCTTCGTGAGCGCGATGCCGTCGATGCCAGCCGTCACCAGAGATTGGCGCACCAGGGCGGCGTCAAACCAACCGCAGCGGCGTTGCCGCCCCGTCACGGTGCCGAATTCATGCCCGCGCTCACCAAGGCGTTGGCCTACCTCATCATGGAGCTCGGTGGGAAACGGGCCGGAGCCAACACGGGTTGTGTAGGCCTTCACGATACCCAGACCGTAGGCATCTCCTGCTTTGCCGAGACCCGTGCCCGTGGCTGACTGGCCTGCGACGGTGTTGGACGACGTGACGAACGGGAATGTGCCGTGGTCGACATCGAGCAGAACACCCTGTGCACCCTCAAACAAGATGCGCTTTCCGGCGCGGCGAGCCTCATCAAGCAGCCGCCAAACTGGCGTGGCGAAGGGGAGTAGGGCCTCTGCCGCTTGCACCAGCTGATCCTGAACCGATGACGCCTCAATCGGCTCCGCACCAAAGCCGCGACGGAGCGCATTGTGGTGCGTCAGCAAGCGATCGATCCGTGGCCCAAGATCTTCCGGGTTGCGAAGGTCCGCCACGCGGATGGCGCGGCGCCCTACTTTGTCCTCATAGGCGGGGCCGATGCCTCGACCGGTGGTGCCGATCTTGGCCTTGCCCGCCGCCTCTTCGCGTAAGCGATCAAGTTCACCATGCATCGGTAGGATGAGGCAGGCATTCTCAGCAATCGCGAGGTTCACCGGGCTGATCTTCACGCCTTGGCCTTCAAGCGATGCGACTTCCTTCGAAAAGGCGACCGGATCGATCACCACACCGGAACCGATGACCGAGAGCTTGCCCTCGCGCACGATGCCTGACGGGAGCAGGGATAGCTTGTAGACTTCACCGTCGATAACGAGCGTGTGCCCAGCATTGTGGCCGCCCTGAAAACGAGCCACGACCTCGGCTCGCGACGATAGCCAGTCGACGATCTTGCCTTTGCCCTCGTCCCCCCATTGCGCGCCAATCACCGACACATGCGCCATGGTTATCTCCTCATGAAGCCCAAGCCCGGCGCCCTAGGCGCTTTGCTTGGTGAGGGAAAGAGACCAGACGGGCGATGTTGAGGAAAACCAGGCAGGCCAACCAATCAAAGAAGGATCAGTCTTTGCTGGCGCCCAAAATGCGGCCCAGCTTATCGCGGCGGTTCCACTTTGGTGGCCTCGCCTCGTAAGCAACCTTGGTGATCAAGTCGCGGTGGATATCGGTATAGCGGGCCAATTGATCAAACCGGATGAGATCAGGGTCATCGGTGGACTGGTGCCGGTGCGCCAACGAGAACATG
>JABSRH010000170.1 GCA_013215175.1 Parvularculaceae bacterium
GTTCTCCAGCCGCGCCATCTCAGCGTTCGTGGTCTGAATATCAGTACCTTCGGGCAGCCAATAGTCGATGGCGATTTGCGGTGTCGTCGAGGCGGGGAAGAAGCCGCTCTTCACAAATTGAAAGCCCCAAATGGCGGTGACAAACATCCCCACGACCCCCGCCAGGACGCCCCAACGCAGGTTCAGCGCCGTCCGCGTGAACGCCTTAAAGCCCTTCGAGAAGGCGCCTTCCGCTTGCTCGGCTTGGGCGCCGGACGCTTCTTTGAACAGCCAATCACAGAACAGGGGCGTAAGTGTCAGGGCGAAGACCCAGCTAAAGAGCAGCGAGATCAAAATCACCCAGAAGAGATCGCCCGTATACTCCGCCGTCGATCCCGGGGCGAAGCCGATCGGTGCGAAAGCGATGATGCCCACGAGGGTGCCGCCAAGCAGCGGCCATTGCGTACGACGGACAATGTCCTTGGCCACCGCAAGTTTCTTCTGACCTTGCTGGACGCCGATGAGAATACCCTCGGTGACCACAATGGCATTGTCGACCAACATACCCAGCGCAATAATCAGGGCACCGAGTGAAATACGGTGCATCGGAATGCCGGCCACGAACATCACCGCCAGCGTCGCGGCAATGGTCAACAGCAGGACCACGCCAATCACAACGGCAGAACGCGGCCCCATGAAGAGGAGCAACGTGCCGATGACGATGATGAGCGCGAGACCCACATTGACGGCAAAGTCCTGCACGGACTGGTCAACGATCTTGCCTTGGTGATAATACTCGTTCAGTTCCATCCCCAGAGGACGCAGACTGAGGGTATCAGCCAACTTCTCGTCGATGGCCGCGCCCATTTTCACGACGTTCGCACCCGTCACATTCGACACGCCCACCGCGATTGCAGGCTCGCCATTGATGCGGATGAGCTGCGTGGGCGGATCTTGGAAGCCCCGCGTCACCGTGGCGATGTCTTTAAGGTAAGTCACCGAGCCATTTGTTGAGGTCGAGACCAGCAGATTCTCGATAGCAGCCAACGAGCTGATACTTCCGGTCGGTGCAATGGTCAGGCGGTTCTCGCCGAGGAGAACGTTGCCGGCGGAAACCACCGCGTTCTGTGTGGCCAAAGCCGAATAGACATTGCTGATGGAGACACCCAGCGCCACGGCGCGCTCGCGCTCAATCTCAACATAGATGACTTCCGTCTGCACACCGCCAAACGTGACCTTCGCAACGCCGTCGACCTGCAGCAGATCGCGCCGCAAGTCTCTCGCATATTCAAGCAGTTCGTTAGCTGAATAGCCCTCACCCGTCAGCAGGTAATAAAGGCCATAGACGTCGCCGAAATCGTCGAAGACCACCGAGGGACCAGCGCCGGGGGGCAGGTTTCCTTGAGCATCAGCAACCTTGTTGCGAAGCTTTGTCCAGATAAGCTGAAGGTCGGCCTTCGACGTCGAGAACTCATATTTGATATCGACACTGATTTCCGAGAAGCCCGCACGCGAGGTGGAGCGGATTTCCTCCACTTCCTGCATCTCTTGGATCGCCGTTTCGAGGACTTCCGCCACTTCGTCCGCCACCTCTTGCGGCGAGGCTCCGGGATATTGCGTCAGGACCTGCGCTGTGCGGATCGTGAATTCGGGGTCCTCAAAGCGAGGCATGTTTTGGTAGGCGGACCAACCGCCAAACAGCGAAAATAGGATAACCAGCACACTGATGAGCCGGTTCTTGATGGCAAACTCTGCGGGGTTCATGGCCAGCGCTCCGTTACTGTGCGCCGTCCCAGGCACGCACCTGCATGCCCTCGAACAGGTAGGACGCGCCAGCGCCAGCGATGACCTCGCCGCCTTCGAGACCTGCGACCACGCCGATTTCCTCACCCACACGATCTTCGGAGATCTGCACGTCGCGGCGAGACACCGTCATGGTTTCCTCATCCACGATCCAGACGAACCGCTGATCACCCTCGACCATAATGGCGCCGACGGGCACCGCCACACCGAGATCGACCTGATCGCCTAGATAGACAAAATTGGATTCCACCGTACCCGTCATGCCAGGGAGGATGAGAAAGTCTTCGGGCGGCGTGAAGTTAAAGCGAGCGCGATAAGTCTGCGTGGTCGGGTCGGACTGGCCAGAGACCTCCTTCACCGTGGCGGGAATTTGGATCTGCGGTGCTGCATCGAGGATCACCACGGTGTTCACGGGATTGATCTGGGGAATGAACGCAATGATCCGTGCAGGGACATCAATGACCGCCTCCACGGCGCCCACCGACTGAAGTGTGACGATGGGCTGTTGCGGCGCAACGTTCTGGAAGTTCTCGACGTTCACCGTCGCCACCTGCCCGGTGAAGGGCGCGCGCAATTCCGTATCGTCGAAAGCCTTCTGCGCCGTGTCGAGCTGCGCCTTAGCCACATCGCGTGCGGACCGGCGAGCCTCGACGGCGCTGCGCGAAATCGCATCCTGCTCAAGCAAACGAGCGGCACGCTGATACTCGGACTGAGCGTTGTTGTACTGGGCCTGCGCCGACGCGAGATTGTTCTGGAAGTCCCGCTGGTCGAGCTTCGCGATGAGTGCGCCTGCTTCTACCAGATCGCCTTCGTCAACGGGTAGCTCTTGCAGCAAGCCGCCCACTTGGAAGGTCAGCGCAGAAGACTGTGCCGCCGCCACCACGGCGGGGTAGCTCACAGGAAACTCGTTCGACGTGGCCTCAACGGTGACCAGCTTCACCGGCCGGATGGGCGCTTCGTGCGCCTCCTCAGTGCCCCCACCGCAAGCGGAAAGACTGAGCAGGATCAAAGCGGACGACAAAACAGTGTGGAAAGGAGACATGGAACAGGACCCAGAGACTTGCGAACACCTCGCACAATCGTGAGGCGATGCCAATTGTCGCGACGACAACTCAAAGCGGTTATCGCAGCAGATCAAAACGCCGTGCCTCAACGCGGCTCGCGCCATCAGACAAATGGCGCATTGTGAGGCAGGGCGCCGATGTGATTAGTTCTGCGCGCACGCTGTACTGTGTTGTGAGGGAGGCGGCGATCGCGAGTTTGATCGAGCGGCTTCAGAGCCAGCTGGCCGAGGCGCAAAACCTCGGGGACGAGGCGCGTGCGCTGTCGGAACGGCAGCTGCTGCCTGGCTCCACCAAGCTTGTCTTATCACAGCTGCCACGAGACGTGACGTTGGCGGAAGCCGCCGCCCGCGTGGCTGATGCCTTCAACCTGCTGCACGGCGGCAAGTTCAACAGCGTTGTCCGCCGCGCCGGATCAGTGACCTTTCAGATTGATGACCGCGACTTTCCCTTCGCGGTAGACGATCAGAACACGGTTCTTTCGGTGATGGAAGAAACGCTGCTCTTCGCCCACGCCATCTTGGTCTTGGTCGCGCCAGAGCCAGCATCGCGCGGCCTGCAAAGCGTGGCGTTGCGCCGCGAGAACTCAAAGCCGTCAGTTCCTTTCGATACGCTCACCGAAGTGCGTTTGGGATCAGCTCTTTACGGCCTGACCTATGACGCCCAGCTGGCGAACCAGATCGTCGACCGGCCACCTCGCGAAGATCTGACGTTCGAAGCCGTTGTGCGCACGCAGATCAAAATCCTGCGCGAGATGACGGGTGGCTTCGCCCAATTCCCTGACCTGGTCTCCGCCGCCATCAGGCGCGGCGAGACTTCACAAGACCGTGTGGCCGATGAGCTCGGCATGAGCTCGGCGACCCTCCGGCGGAAACTGAGCGAGTTCGGCGTCAACTTCCGTACGCTTCTGGCCGAAGTGATGCTGGAGCGAGCGGATGCACTGCTATCCACGTCAATCCCGCTGGATGACTTGGCTGCACGGCTCGGGTTCTCCGACGTTCGCAGCTTCAACCGCGCCTACCGGGCCCGCCGCGGGGTGACTCCAGCCGTCGCACGGAAACGAGCCAACGGCTAAAATGATCGAAAGTGTTCACTCGCCCCAATCGGTCAGGTCATGTTCGTGGAGCGTTTTTCGCGGTTAGTATTCCTCAACAAAAGATGAATGAACGCCGGCCGACACCCTGAGCCGGTGCGGGAGGATGATATGAATCGCTGGCTTCTCAGTGTGGGCACCGCTGCCCTAACCCTCGGCGCCATGGCCGCGACGCCTGCTGTTGCGCAGAGCTCAAGTGAAACGTCTGCGGACGAAAATGAGGACCGCATTATCGTCACGGCACGTCGCCGTGGTGAGAGCTTGCAGGATGTGCCCCTCGCGGTGACCTCGATCAGCGGCGAGCAGCTCGAAGATCTCGGTGCGCCGGATATCACCTACGTGGCACAAACGACACCGAACGTGACCTTGGAAGTCAGCCGCGGCACCAACACCACCCTCACCGCCTTCATCCGCGGTGTCGGCCAGCAAGACCCGGTCGCCGGTTTTGAGAACGGTGTCGGCATCTATATCGACGACGTGTACCTCAACCGCCCCCAAGGCGTCGTGCTTGATCTGTATAATGTCGAGCGCATCGAGGTGCTCCGTGGTCCGCAAGGCACGCTTTATGGTCGGAACACCATCGGCGGTGCCGTCAAATACGTCACCAAGCGCCTAGGCAGTGAACCTAGCCTCTCCGTACGCGGTACATATGGCTCCTTCAACCAGCGTGACCTCCTCGTCACGGGTGAGGTGCCAGTGTCCGACAGCCTGCGCATCGGCGGTACGGTCGCCAGCTTCAATCGCGATGGTTTTGGCGAAAACATCACGACGGGTGCGGAGAACTACAACAAAGAGATCCTCGCCGCTCGCGCCACCGTTGAGTTTGAACCGAATGACCGTCTGTTCGTGCGCTTGGCCGGTGACTATCTGGAAGACACCTCGGCGATCCGCGGCGGCTTCCGCGAGATCCCTGACCTGTCTGATCCCATGGGCCCGCAGATCACGGACGTCTTCGATACAGCTGGCGGCATCACAGGACCGAACGAGCTCGAAGCTTGGGGCGTCGCCCTGACGGCTGAGCTCAAGCTGTCCGACAACCTGACCCTCAAGTCGATCACATCGAGCCGTGCCGATGACACGGTCACGCAGATCGACTTCGACGCGCTGCCAGCACCCGACCTCGACGTGCCAGCCATCTACGAGAACGAGCAGTTCACACAAGAAGTTCAGCTCACCTATGAAGGTGACATAGTGAGCGGCGTGGCGGGTATCTTCTACATCGACGCTAACGCCGTCACCAGCTTCGACGTATTGCTCGGCACACTGATCCCTACCCTACCAGGCTTCAACGCCAACACGTCGGGTGACGTCGACACCGAGAGCTGGGCCGTCTTTGCCGACTATAGCTTCGATCTCGAAGAGATGCTCGGCATGACCGGCTTCGAATTATCGGTGGGTGGTCGCTATACGGAAGATAAGCGCAACAGCCGTGTCCTTCGCCAGAGCTATCTGTCAGGCCGGACGCCTCTACTCGGTGGCGATCCTGACGCGCAGGTCCCTTTCGGTGCACCGACGTCTGACTTTGACGACTCGCAGACCTTCACCAACTTCGACCCGCGTGTCTCGCTGTCCTACAGCCCCAATGGCGAGCACAATTTCTATGTGACCTACAGCCAAGGCTTTAAAGGCGGCGGCTTTGACCCTCGCGGCCAAACAACGTCAGCACCTGACATTGATGGCAACGGCACCGTGTCCGACGCTGAAATCTTTGAGTTCATGCAGTTCGATCAGGAGACCGTGAACTCCTACGAGGCTGGTTGGAAATCAATCGTGCTCGATGGCCGCCTACGGAACAACCTCGCGGTGTTCTTCGCAGACTATCAAGACATCCAGATCCCCGGCTCGTTCGGCGGACAGGACGCCAACGGCAACCAAACCTTTGTCGGTGTCACCACCAACGCTGGCGCCGCAGAGTTTTTCGGTGTCGAGCTCGAAGGATCGCTCCTGTGGTCGGATGACCTGACAGGCGCAGGTGATACCTTCTCCACCGCCTACAGCATCGGCCTCATCGATGCTGAGTACACAGAGTTTGAGGCCCTTGTCGGTGGTCAGCCAACGGACGTTTCCGACGTGCGGGTGGTCCAGAACACGCCTGACACCACCGCCAGCTTGACCACCACCTATACGCGCCCGGTTGCTGGTGGTGACTTGAGCTTCTTGACGGTCACGTCGTACCGCTCCGAAGTGAACCAGTTCGAGATCCCGAACGCGTTCATCGACCAAGATGGCTTCACCCTGTTTGATGCCAGCGTGGTCTGGAAATCCGAGACGGGTGGACTGACCATTGGCCTACACGGCAAGAACCTGTTCGATGAAGAGTACCGTGTCGCAGGCTATAACTTCCTTGCCCAGAACCAAGACGGCAGCTTCATTGATCCGCTTACGTCAACCCTCGGCACCACCGGTGTGGCCACGTCTTTCTACGGCCCACCGCGTCAGATCTTTGCCACGGTTGAGCTAAGCTTCTAAGAGCTAACGCCCAGTGCCCGGCTTGCCACCTCCCGGCAAGTCGGGCTTTTTTCTCGCCAAGGAGACAATGATGGTGCGTGCCTTACTTGCCGTTCTCCTCGTGGCCGTTATTGCGACTGGCGGCTATGGGGCTTTCACTTTTCTCTCGACGTCCGAGCCCACCGAAAAAGCTGACGTTA
>JABSRH010000171.1 GCA_013215175.1 Parvularculaceae bacterium
GCTGTAGAGGCTGAGATCTCCGACCCTCGCCGCCCCGTGATTGCTATCCTCGACAGCGGGGTCTTCTCGAGCCACCCGGCCATCGCACCCGTTTTGACGGATGCTCGGGACTTTGTGCCCGAAACCATCGATGGCGATGGCTTCGATGCCGAAGCCGAAGAGGATGTGGATATCAATGATCCCAACCCAGATGATTGCTTCGACTTCCACGGCACCCATGTGGCGAGTACAGCCGTAGCACCCGAGGGCCTTGGCGAGATCAACGGGCGCACCATGGTGGGTGGCCTGCCGTATGCTGATCTGATGATGCTAAAGCTTGGCTTCAACCAAGACCCACAGTGCCGTTTCATCGTTGGCGATGTTGCGGGTGCGATCCGCTATGCGGCCGGTCTGCCGAACAGCTCAGGCGCCCTTCCCGCGCGACCTGCCGACGTCATTAACATGTCGTTCGGTGGACCCGAGCCGAACCCCGCTACGCGCGCAGCCATCGAAGCGGCGGTGGAAGCGGGCGTCATTGTGGTCGCCTCGGCCGGCAACGAAGGGGAGGAGCCTGTCCAAGCGGCGAACTTCCCAGCGGCTTTCCCGGACGTCTTTGCAGTCGCTGCGATCGACATTCAATCGGAGCGCGCTCCGTATAGCTCCTTTTATCCGCAGGTGGAGATCGCTGCACCTGGCGGTGACGGTCGCTTCGACCGCAACGGCGACGGCGCGGCCGATGCGGTTGTGGGCGGCGTGGCCCGCCCCAACAGCGGCAATACCGACTTCGAAGCTCGCTACGCGATCTATCAGGGTACGTCGATGGCGGCACCGCATGTGGCCGCCGGTTTCGCGCTGATGAAGTCGATCTACCCCGAGCTCACCTCCGACGAAGCGCGCGAGCTGCTGGAGACGGGCGTCTTGACCTCTGACATCGCGGCGTCTGGACGAGACAATGAGACGGGCTATGGCCTGATGTCCTTCCGCAAGATGGCTGAAGTGGCACTGCAGCTGCGCGATGGCACGTTCGTCCTGCCTGCTGACTTCCGCATTAGTCCGAGCTCGATCGATCTGGGTATCTTTGGTGATACTGCCCTCGTGGATGTCGACCGGGTCGGTGATCCAGCCTTCACGATCACCGACGTGACCATTGGTGGCGAAGGCTTGGATGGAAACGCGTTCTTCGGTCCCTCTCCGGTCGAGAATACCGGTCAGGGGTTTGGTTCTTACGAAATTGGCCTGTTCCGCGACTCGGTCCAGCCAGGGAACTATGTTGCTCAGTTTACGGCGACATCGTCCGAGGGTGTATCGAAATCGATACCGATTACCTTCCGCATACCCGATTTCAGCACAGACGCGAACACCGGCCCCGCGCGCTTTGTTTTGCAGGAGCGTGTCAACGGCTCCTTCAACACCGTTCTCGAGTTCACGGTGGCTGACGGCGCCGGGGCTGACTTTACCCTCACCGATGTGAGCGAAGGTGAGTACCGATTGGTGTTCACCACTGACATGGATAACGACGGTGAGATCTGCGACGCGGGCGAGATCGGCGGCACCTATCCGGGCATGACGTGCGACTCGACGCAGACCTTCACGCTGCCTGGCGATGAAGGCACGGCGATTGAGGCGATTTTGGAACGTCTACAAAACTGAGAAATTTGCACCCTGAGCACAACCTTAAGGTGCAAATCACCATAGATCGTGTTAGCGCCTCCTCACCAGTCAGAGGAGGAGAATCCCCATGCGTTCTATGCCCCTGGTCGCGGTTGCCAGTGCGCTGTCGTTGATGGCCTCGGCATCTGCCGGCAGCATCATTGCGTCGGAAGACTTTGAAGGCCCTGTTTCATTGACAGCACAGTTCACTGACACGTACGGCACCGGTGCGACGAGCCCGTCGCCTGCAGGCGACTCGCCGGATATTATCGGTGTCGTGAGCGACGCCAGCACCTCACCGATGGATAATTCCATCAACCAAGGTGGCGCGAGCAACGCCACGAACTACTTCCTCGTCGAAGATGCCGATGGTCTGTACGAGGTCTTCTTCGACAGTCTACAGAACATCGATACCTCAGACTATATGAGCCTCTCGCTCGACTTTGATTTTGCCACCGGTGGTGATTTCGAGGACCCCGACTTTTTCGGTGTCACTGTGAACGGCGTCCAGATCGGCGCGGTGCCTGGCAACGCACTACAGTTCCAGGCCGATGGCACCTTCCGCCCTGGCGGCACGTTTCCCGCTGGCGTGACCGGCGGCTTCGTGAGTGTGTCCGACTTGCTGGGCATGGCCCTCGATTTGTCCGTGTTCGACCAGCAGATCATCAGCATCGGCTTTCAATTTCAGACGAATGCTGACGGCGAAGATATCGCCATCGACAACATCGCGTTGATGGGCACACCGGTGCCGGTTCCAGCAGCAGGTCTGCTGTTTGGCGGCGCTTTGTTGGCAGGCTTGGCGCGACGTCTACAGAATTAACCCTGACCGCTACGCATCGAGAAAACGGGGCCCACGGCGCCCCGTTTTTGGTGCCCGGTGCCACTAAGCGCTTGACAGCCCACGTTGCGTTAAGACTTCATTTATGATACATTATATCTTAATTTGGGGATAGTATCACGAAATTGCTTGTTTCTGCTGCCGCGGCGGCCTTCGCTACGCTGGTGGGTGCCCAGGCTTCTGCCGTCACCATCGATTTTGAGTCGCGGCCCGCCGAGTCGGACCTGACGAACGAAATTGCGGGCATCACTGTCGAAGCCTTCGAAAACGGCAGCAGCGTTGGTGGCGGTTTCATCACGTCTTTCAACGGTGCGCATACGAGCCAAGGCCTTTGGAACCTGGTCGATGATCTGGATTTCACGGATGCCAACCGTGCCGACGAAATGGTCGTCACATTCGACGTTCTGGTGAGCAACGTCAGCTTCTTCCACAATGGCTTCGACGACACGACGCTTATTGAAGCACGCGACGCTGGCGGCAATGTCCTAGAAAGCGTTACTGCTTCTGGCAGTGCACAGAACATCGCCCTATCGGCAGGCAATATTGCTGCGCTCGTCTTCTTCCAGTCGCAGGATGACTTCACCTACGTCGTTGATAATCTTACTTTCGACGCTGGAGCAGCACCAGTGCCGGTTCCTGCGGCGGGTCTCCTGTTCGGTGGTGCCCTGATCGCTGGCCTGAAGCGTCGCCGCCAAAAGTAAGCGCTGAGCTTAGCATCATGCGAGAACGAGGCCTTTTGGCAAGGGGCCGGGTCGGCGTGCCGCTCAGCGCTTGAAACCCTCGTCTATGGCGCCATGGGTGTCAAACCACGGAACGATAGAGCACCGCCTCCCCGCCGAGCCTTTGACGTCAGGACCGCCCTAATGCGGGGAAGGCATGATGAGTGTACGTTGGTTTTTGGGTGGGGGGATTGTTTTTTTGATGGATCCCGGGTCGGGGCCCGGGATGACAGGGTGCAGGTGATGGGACATGGGCCTCACGGTCTTCGCCGCGGGGAGCGCTGTCTTATGGCGGTTAACTGACGCCCCAGGGGGAGGTGTGGGCGGCTGCGGCTTCACCCAAGGCATCGGAGAGCTTGTCGAAGCGGTCACGCTTTCGGCGACGGGAGCGTTTGGCCTCCTCGTCTTGGCGCTTCATGCGTAGAAGGAGGAGCTTCTCCCGCTCTTGCTCGATGCGGAGGTGTGTGAGGAGGTCAGTGGAGCATTTGTTCTTTCGCGGCATCCTGGCATTGTGCGGGTGTTTGGTACGTGGGGGATAAGTTCGCCGTCTGTGTAAAGTGCATGCACCCCACACTTGCTGAGCCGTCATCCCGGAATTTCGGACAGGAAATATCCGAGACCAAGGGGGTGAGTTTTGGAACGGGTACGCAGGGTGGTTACCGTTCGTCCATGGGTCCCGGATAGCCGCTACGCGCCTTCCGGGATGAAGGACTGTTGGGTGGGTAGAAGGCGAAGTGGGTCACTCTGTGCCGGAGCTATTTATACTGCGAAAAACCCAAATAGCTTCCGAGGTTCTCAACAGCAGCGATAAACTCTCGCGCTGTGGCTTCATCCATTTGCACACTGTTTCCATTGAAATTTAGGTAGACGGTGTTGAAGCCAGGGAATGACGTGCGGCCAACTTCAAGGTGCACCTCCAATCCAGACTTGGTGGGGTCTAGAACACGTTTTTCGAAGAACATCGTAGTCGCCATTTTTCACTGATCCTCGATCTTTGCTGTTATCGGAAACGTTCTTTTACCGGACAACAACTCGTTTAGTAGCTGCCCGTTGAGCCGTTGAACTTGTTGGTCATTCGCCCATCCTTGCGGAGAATAGGTATGCTCCTGCAACTCCGCTTTATCGTAGGAGAGACCGACGGCCCGGCCAAGTTGATAGAGCAATTCGTGGTACGACGAATTCCGCCTTTCGATGATGTGACGCTCCTGTTCGGGGGAAGAAGATGGCTCTCTTAAAGTCGAGAGGTAGTCTTTGTACGCAACTATGACGCTCTTGTTCCGATAGAATTCCAACTCAATGAGGTTCAGCGCACCAACATGGTCGTAGGCAAGGCGCTCTGCTCTTGTTCGCATTAATACCCGAAATATCTCAAGCTTTCGAGCCCTAGCCTCTCGCCGCCGATCAACCTCGCGGGTAGCCAAAACAGCTAGTAGTGGACTGAACAATATTGCGAGCAGAGTTACGACCTCCACGCCTAACCCTTCAGCTTCTCGAACTGGGCCCAGACGCCCTCGGCGCCGTGCCAGGCTCCTTGGGTGGCGCCTTTGGAATATTCCGTGGCCCGCGCTTCGAAGAAGTTGGCGTGCTCGACGCCGTTGAGCATTTCGCGGAGCCATGGCAGCGGGTGCTTCGATACGCCGTATACGTGCGGTAGGCCTAGCTGTTCCAGGCGCCAGTCGGCGATGTGGCGGATATATTGCTTGATGTCGTCCGGCGTCATGCCTGGGATGTCACCGGCCTCGAAAGCGAGGTCGATGAAGCGGTCCTCAAGGCCTACCACCGTCTTACAGCAATCGACGATATCGTCGGCGACCGATTTGGTCAGGCAGCCGGTCTCTTGGGCGAAGGTGTGGAAGAGCTTGATCATGCCTTCGCAGTGCAGGCTCTCGTCACGGATCGACCAGGTCACGATCTGGCCCATGCCCTTCATCTTGTTCTGACGCGGGAAGTTCATCAGCATCGCGAAGGATGCGAAGAGCTGGAGGCCCTCCGTGAACGCACCAAACATGGCGACGGTGCGGGCAATATCGGCTTCGCTCTCGACACCGAACTGGCCCATATAGTCGTGCTTGTCCGACATTTCCTTGTAGTCGAGGAACGCGGAGAACTCGCTCTCGGGCATGCCGATGGTTTCGAGGAGGAGCGCGTAAGCGGCGACGTGGATCGTCTCCATGTTGGAGAACGCCGACAGCATCATCTTCACCTCAACGGGTTTGAAGACGCGGCTGTACCGCTCCATGTAATTGTCGTTCACCTCAACATCGGACTGCGTGAAGAAGCGGAAGATCTGTGTCAGGAGGTTCCGTTCACCGTCGGAGAGCGCACGGGCCCAGTCCTTGCAGTCCTCGCCCAGAGGCACTTCCTCTGGCATCCAGTGGACCTGCTGCTGCTTCTTCCAGAAGTCATACGCCCACGGATAACGATGCGGCTTGTAGCCCTTCGAAGGGATCATCAGGCCTGGCAATTGGCGACCGTTATCTGGGGCGTCGAACATGGGTCTTCTCTCCGAACTCATCACGCGATGGTGCGCAACATAACAACGATTCTCACGTCGCGGTATTTGGTAAACGCTTTCTTACACACACGATATCTTGTGGTCACCCCCGAGGAAAACCCTCGTTCTCCACAAGATGGAGTGTGCCTTTGTCGCACCAGGTGGGGCGCTGTTTACCCTGAAATGTCATGGAAACGGGCTGGAACCCGCGGCGCGCTTAGGCTTTGTTAGGGATATGAAAAAGCTTCTGACGCTGTCGGCTGTCGTGGCAGGCGTCGCCCCTTTGGCGGCGCTGGCCCAAGATGTGGTGCTCGATGACCCCACGGCGACCTGGTCGTTCACGTGGGAGAATGACGGCTTTTTCGGCAGCGACCAGAATTATACGAGCGGCCTGCGGCTGTCCTACCTGAGCGGGAACAGCGAGATTGATCCCATGGGTGAATGGGTGGCGAAGCGGGTGCTGGGCCTGAGCACAGACCCTAGCCGCTTGCGGGTGCGTAAGGGCGTCTCGATTGGGCAGGAGATTTTCACGCCAGAAGACGGCGACGTGGTCGAGCCCCTGCCCGATCAGCACCCTTATGCTGGCTATCTCTATCTGCGGTTCACGCGCCTGATTGAGCAGGTGGACCGGGTGGACCAGGTGGCGGTGGAGCTGGGCGTGGTCGGGCCCTCAGCCCTTGGGCGGCAAGCGCAGGACTCCGTGCACGACTTTTTTGACCGCGAGCGGTTCTTAGGCTGGGACAATCAGATTGCGGACACGCCAGCCGTGAACTTGAG
>JABSRH010000172.1 GCA_013215175.1 Parvularculaceae bacterium
TCGACGGCCGGGCCCTCGGCGGATTGCACGAAGCGGGTGTTGAGGCCTGAGAACTCGAGCTGAGGGCGCTCGACGGCGCGTGCGGTGGCGCCGGGGCCTAAGGTCTCGTAGGCGAGGATGCCCATGCTGATCAGCAGCGCGACACAGGACCAGACGAGCAAGATGACGCCGAAGCGCTCTGGCGTGGCGGCTTTTTCCGCCCGCGCCACCTCAGACATGCGGGCTTGCGCCTCCTCCGCTGCGGCCAAAGCCGCCCGTTCGGCGAGGGCGATGCGCTCGCGCAGCTGGTCCGCGAGCTCTTTTTCCTCGAGCCGCGTCCGTTTGCGCGGAGAATGTGGAAGATGATCGTCCTTGCGAGCGGGAAGAGTCATTGCCCCAATCCTCCGGAACAGGGCAAAGACCCCTGATGGATGACGCCGCCACCGAACCCTCGATGATCGATCTGCAGGATGTTCACCTGACTTATGACGGTGCGCGGGAAGTGCTGCGCGGCACGAGTTTTAGCTTGCGCCCTGGTGATTTCCGCTTTCTCACGGGTCCCAGTGGCGCGGGGAAGACGAGCCTTCTGAAGCTGATCTACGCGGCGCATTTCGCTACTTCGGGGCGAGTCGAAGTGTTCGGCCAGGATTTGTCGCAGACGGTGGCCTCCGCCCTGCCCACCTTGCGGCGGCGCATCGGCGTGGTGTTCCAAGAATTCCGGCTGCTCGATCATTTGACGGCCTTCGAAAACGTGGCGCTGCCCATGCGTGTCATGGGACAGCCGCAGAATTCTTACCGAGATGACGTCATCGAACTCTTAACTTGGGTCGGATTGGGACACCGCATCGATGCCACACCCACGGTTCTGTCCGGTGGTGAGAAGCAGCGGGTCGCCCTGGCTAGGGCTTTGGTTGCCAAGCCGGACCTGATTTTGGCCGACGAGCCGACGGGGAACGTGGACCCGGTGATGGGCGAGAAGATCATGCGGTTGCTGCTGGAGCTGAACCGGCTGGGCACCGCGGTGATCGTGGCGACCCACGATTTGAACCTGGTGCGCGGTTTGAAGCAGCCGATCCTGCGCCTGAAGGATGGCGTGACGACGCTGCACGGGCCGATGCCTGCTGAGGCGGATGCGTCAGCTGAGGCCACGGAAGGAGCTGGCTCATGAGCTCAACGTCTGAGGCCCCTTCTGTGCGCAGCGGCAACGCGCCGATCCTGCCGGAGAACGGCATTAGCGGTTTCTCACTGGGTGTGGTGATCGCCGTGTTGGCTTTCTTGGCTGGGATCGCGCTGACGGCGTTCTTTGCAGTGGATTCGGCTGTACGCGGATGGTCGGGTGAGCTGACCGGTTCGATTACGGTGCAGGTGCGGGGTATGTCCGCGGCTGAAATCGACAGCTCAACAGCCAGTGCCCTGGCGGTGCTGCAAGAGACCGTGGGGCTCAGCAACGTCGCGGTGATGCCTCGCGGCGAGGCGGAAGCTCTGTTGGAGCCGTGGCTGGGATCAGGTAATCTGCCTGCAGATCTTCCCATGCCCGCTCTTGTCACAGCGGATGTGACGCCCGAGCTGCGGGCGGCGCTGGATCCTCTGCGGGCGCGCCTGGCCGAAGACGTGCCGGGCGCTAGCCTCAATGACCATGGTGCGTGGACGGATCAGCTGGTGGAGGCCGCGCGGCGGATGCGGGGCCTGGCATTCCTGGCGTTTTGTTTGATCACGGCAGCGGCGGCGAGCGTCATCGTCTTTGCTGCGCGATCGGGCCTGGCAGCGCACCGGAACATCATCGAAGTGCTGCACCTCGTGGGCGCCACGGATAGCTTTATCGCGGGCCAGATCGGGCGGCGTTACTTGCTGCTCGGCTTCGCTGGCGGCGCGACAGGCGCGTTCTTGGCTTGGGTGGTGACCAAGGTCTTGGCCGTGGTGACCACCGATGCAGGTGGGTTCTTGCCCGCCTTCTCCATCGACACGTCCACGGCGCTGTGGATGTTGGTGATCCCGCTTCTGCTCGGCACGCTGTCGACGGTCAGCGCCCGCATCGCGGTGATGCGGACACTGAAGACGGACAAGTTCGTTTAGCAATTTGCGTTATCAATTTGTTTGGTACAGGACGCAGGTGGCCGTTCTTAGCCCCTTGTGGCTGTGGGAGAAACGAGCGTTGCTTCGATTATTTTTCCTGGCTTTGGTTGCCTCCGCCTGGCTGTCCGCTAGCTTGGCAGCCGATAGGACAAGCGGCAGCTTCATCGACCCCGACGCTTTGCTGGTCACCGTCGCGAGGGATTTTGTTGACCTGCACGATCCAGAAACATGCTTCTCCTCCACCTCAAAGGCAGCAGCCCACCTTAAGGACCGATTTGGGATCACGCTTGGTGACGGCGTCCGTTTAGATCAATTCCAAAGCTCTGGTGAGAGCAAGACTTTGCCCTCGGACCTGTGCGAGGCCGGCGAGCTTTGGTGGATCTTTAATGGCACGACCGAAAACGAAGGCCTACTGACCATATCGTTCGAACCTGCGGTTCGTAGCTTTTACCTCATCGGTATGCCGATGATACCCGTGCACCAGGCGAATCTACCGTTCAGGATGAAGGTCGAAGCCTACGGAACGAGTGGCAACTTGTTAGAAAGCAATGAAAAGCTCTTCATTAGCCAGCCATCAGGCTTGTCTCCTACAGGTTTTGCCTTTGTCCGCAGCCCCATTGTACAGCACATTACCGACGAAGATATCGCTTACATCGTGGTGCGACCCGGATCTTCGAACGGTCAGGCCGGAGCGCGCCGCATGGCTTTCTCCCGCATAGGCTTGACCCGTCATAGGCTTGATTAGGCTGCTGAGCTGTCCAGCGTCCAATCCGGGCGGACATAGTGGCAGGTGTAGCCGTTGGGGTATTTCTGCAGGTAGTCTTGGTGGAAGTCTTCGGCTTCCCAAAAGTCGGCCTGCGGAAGGAGTTCGGTGACGACAGGGCCTGGCCAATTGCCTGAGGCCTCGACGGACGCAATCACCTTCTCAGCGACAGCCTTTTGCTCGTCGTCTTGGTACCAGATGGCGGAGCGGTACTGGCTGCCTCGGTCATTACCCTGACGATCTTTCGTGGTTGGGTCGTGGATCTGGAAGAACCAGCCGAGCAGTTTCTCGTAGCTCATGAGGGCCGGGTCGAAGACAATCTCGATGGCTTCAGCGTGGCCCGTCGTGCCGGTCTTCACGTCGTTGTAGGTGGGGTTGGTGAGCGCGCCGCCGGTATAGCCGACGCGGGTTTTGTGCACACCGGGCTGGTGGCGGATCAGCTCTTCCATGCCCCAGAAGCAACCTCCGGCGAGGACGGCAGTCTTGGTCTCGGTCATGGCAACACTCCTTGTTGGAGGGCCTATGTAGGCGCTCTGGCTACAGTACCCAAGAGAGACGTTTTATCTCACGGGCCGTGGGCCCTCCGATGGGGCGGGCTGCCGCCCGGCGACCGGTCGGTCGCTTGGGTGTTCGGCACTAACGGGAGGGTCAGTCCGGGTCCGTCTCGGCGGCCATGCGCTGGCGGTACATGCTGGGCGTCTCGCCGGTGGCGGCTTTGAAGACCCGGTTGAAGGTCGCCTTTGACCCGAAGCCTGCTTCGAAGGCCTCGCGGAGGATGTCGTCGGCGCCCTGCTCCAGCCGCTCTTTGACTTGGCCCACGCGGATGTCGTTGATGAAGGTGCTGAAGTTGGCGCCCGCACCCCTGTTGATGGCTTGGGAGAGATCATCGCGACCGAGCCCCGTGAGCTTTGAGAGCTCAGCCACGGTGAGGCGCGGTTCCTTGAACCAGCCCTTGGCCACGATCTCGTCGCGGAGATCAGCGACCACCGCTTCCCAGTCGGGATGGGCGTCGAAGGTGGGCGGTGCCTCTGGCTCTGGTGTCGGCTTGGGCGCACCCATGACGGGAAATGGCTCATGGGGTTGGAGGAGACCGATGAGACCGAGCGCATAGCCCGAGGCCGCAAGGAGCAGATAGAACGGGTACTCCTTCGTGTAGCTCAGCGGGCCCATGGTGGCCTCGATGATGTCCATGACCACCCACGCCACGACGGGCACGGCTAGGCTGGCAATGGCGCCCATGAGGTAGCGGATGAGGTAGGTCTCACGGCCCGCGCTCTCCTTGGCGAGCCAGCTCGAATAACGAGCCGCCTGACGCAGCGCGAGGGTGATCCCCGCTACGGCAAAGACAATGCCGAGGAAGGTCTCAGCGGGATCGATGTAGGGCGCATGGAAGGCGTGGCGGTAGGCCATGCGCGGCTCATAGGGCGTGAGGAACCAGACCATGCCGTAGACGAAGGCGATCGCTGCCGGAGCGAAGACCCACCAGCCGGGCTTTGGCAGGCGCCCTGAGGTCAGCACCATGATGTAGGCCCAAATCAGCGGCCCGAGCAGGAGCTCGTTGTCGAATGGGGCAAAGGTCAGCCACGGATAGACGTTGTAGAACCCGGCGAAGCCAATCATCTGCGGCGTCAGCGTGCCCACGATGGTCAGCAACAACGCGGCCAGCAGCTTAGCAGCGAGCCCGCCGGCTCGGCGGCGCCAAATGAGCACCGCGCAGACCGTGAGGTGGAGGCATGCCGCCAACATCAGGGCGGTGCGCCAGGTCATGGTGAGGGACGTGAATTGGTCTTCGGACATGGGGCAAGGGTCTAGGTGTGAACAACGGTTTGGGACGGTCCGAAGGCACCGACGGCTGCGATGAGACCATCCCGAGCGCGGGCCCATGAACGGAGCCCGCGGTGGGGATATAGGTCTCACGTCTCATCTTGGCCGAATGGGCCGCCGCGAGCGCCCGTGAGACATCGCCGGGCCGCGTGTCACCTCTAAGTTTTCGGGCTTGGGGGCGGTTTCGAGACGTGAGCGACGTGCCGCCCCCTACGTGGAGTGACCGCCCAAGCCGGGCGACAGGGAGTTATCTGCATGTCTTTCGTTTCCATCATCGCCGCGATGGCGCTCGCCGGATCCGCCGACGGGGCGTTGAGTGCCGAGGCCGCCGCGCGGGATCTCGCGCTGGCCAAAGAGGCCCTCGAGCGGATCCATCCAGGCTATGACCGCTATGCCGATAAGGCGGATTTGGATCGGGCTTGGCGCCGCTTGGAACGGGAAGCGGAAGACGGCGCTGACGCGACGGAGCTCTATCTGGGACTGTCAGGCCTGCTGGCGGACATACGGTGTGACCACACCAAGGCAGAGCTATCGCCTGACATGGCGGAGGCGCGAGAGGCCGATCCGGTGTACCTGCCCTTCCACTTCAAGATCTTTGACAATCGGATGTTCGTCGAGGCGGCTGACCCGGCGACAGGGCTGAGGCGCGGTGATCAGATCTTGCGCATTGACGGGGATCGTACGGCCCGCCGCCTGAACGCTGCGCGGCCCTTCATGGCGGTAGATGGATTCACGGATCATGTGCGGGACCTGAGCCTTGAGCGGACCAGCGAATATTACGGCTCCGGCTTCTTGCACTTCGACGCGATGCTGGAGCCTGACGACAGCAAGGTGGTGTTGCGGGTCAAGACGCCTGGCGAGCGGGCGCGGACCGTGGAGTTGGACCGCATCGGGTACGCTGACTGGCGTGCCATCAAGCAAGAGAAACGCTGGACGAACTTTTCCGACCCTGGCTCCGTGACCCTGGAGATGGTGTCGGAGGATGTGGCTATTCTCAGTGTTGAGACTTTTGTGAATTATCGCACGCCGGTCTCACCTTCCAAGATCTATGGCCCGCTGTTTGCGAAACTGAAGGATGAGAGCGTGGGCACGCTGATTGTGGACGTCCGGCGCAATGGTGGTGGGTCCACGGACGCCATGGCGGGCTTGATCGCTCGCCTCACCCGTGAGGACGATAACCGTGTGCTGACCAATGTCTGGGTGAAGACCTACGACTTTGACGGCTTGCGGGAGCATATCCGCACTTGGGATCCGCGGGCGCTTGATCCGGACCCGGCCCTTTTTACCGAGCGTGCTGATGGAACGTTCGATGTGGCGCCGGTGGCGAACGATCAGTTGCTGCCCTTTGATCAGGCTGACGACGCGTTCGAGGGCGACATCATCATCCTCACGAGCGGCCGGAATGCCTCGGGTGTGACGCAGATGTACAGCGTCTTAGCAGGTCAGGACGGGATCACCCTGGTAGGCGAAGAGACGGGCGGCTCGCAAGAAGGCGTCACCGCCGGGCTTTTGTGGTTCTTGGAACTGCCAGAGAGCGAGTTGGTGGTCCGTATACCCTGGTTCTTTCAGCGGACGGGCGTGAAAGACCCTGTGCCGGGCAAAGGCTTCATCCCCGACGTGATCGCCCCGACGACGTATCATAGCTGGCTGAACAACGAGGACGCCGCCTTGGAAGCCGCGCTCGATCTGATCA
>JABSRH010000173.1 GCA_013215175.1 Parvularculaceae bacterium
TGAGGCCCAGATCACCAAGGTTGTTGTTGCTCGGATCTGTGTTGAGATAAGTGCCAACGATAAACGCCGAGATGTCGAGCCCAATCGTCAGTGAACCCGCATAGCTCACAAGATCGCCAGCGCTGTAGCTGAGCTCATTCTGCGTACGCAGACCAAAGTCGTCGTTGTGGTTCTCGCCATCATCGGAATCCAGGAAGATGCCGGTGATGAGCTCAGTGACGCCACCAATCGTAAGCGTCGCGTTGCCCGTGGCCGTGTACAGCGCATCTTGGATCGTCGTGTTAGCCAGGAAGTTCGTCAGGCCTTCAGGCTGGAACGTGTCGCCATCGCTGTAAGACGAACCCGCTGTGCGGACGGCGTCGGCGTCAGACGTTGTCGACGTACCGGAGAAATTGATGGTCGTGATGCCGTGGCCAAGAAAGCCGCTAATGTCGATGACGGCAGCTTGCGTCAGTGGTGTTGGCGAAAGGACGACGCTGGCGTTGGCCGAGGCCAGGCCAGCAATGGCAGCCGCAACGGTGCCGATAAGAAGCTGTTTCATTTTGAGACCCCCATTTGGTTCTTCCAAAAGGGTGAAGCAATCCTTATGCCGCGCTCGCGGATTTGAGATAAAACTTTATCGTCCGGCTCAGTTCTTGAGCTTAGCGCGTAAAGACACCGGCCGCATCCGGTCGTGCGCTTCTTCCATGCCAAGACGATCACAGCTCTCAGGATCGCGGGTATCGTACAGCCCCGTAATGACCCAGCCTGTCTCGCGCTTCACCAGGGTGAAGTTGTCGACACCACAATGAACCCGCTTGCCGTTGGCTTCCACCACATAAGGCACCCAAGCTTGCGCAAGGCCGACAGGCGAAACTTGGACCTTAGGATCCCAGTAGAGCTCGACAATGACGCCCTCCAGCCCCTCAAGGCCCATCGTGAAGGTCTCGCGATCCGATGCCTTGGTCTGCGGCAGGCCTTGCTTGCCAGGGCGAAGCGACATCATCGACGCCTGAGCATCGACCATGGTCTCCATGGCAGGGATATCGGCGCGCTCAAGCGCCACGAAGAAAGCGTCCAAGACCTCCAGTACAGCCTCCTCCTCCGGTTCCGCACTGACGTTGAAACTGGAGAGAAGTAAGGCTGCGGCGGTGATCATGATCAGTCTTCCTTGGCTTCCACGATCGGTTGCACAACCCGAAGGTGGACGTCTTTCAATTGCTCCGGCGATGCCTCTGACGGCGCGCCCAAGAGCAAGTCCTCAGCGTTCTGCGTCAGCGGGAACATGGTCACTTCCCGGATATTCTCAACGCCAGCCAACAGCATGACAATTCGGTCGATGCCGTAAGCAATCCCGCCGTGCGGAGGCGCGCCAAACTTGAACGCGTTCAGCAGCCCGGAGAACTCCTTCTCCACCACCTCGGGACCGTATCCGGCCTTGGCGAAGGCGGCGTACATGATCTCGGGCTTGTGGTTCCGGATCGCGCCCGACGCCATCTCGTAGCCATTGCAAACGAGGTCGTACTGGTTCGCCTTGATGTCCAGGATCTCTTGATCCGTCGTCGCAGCTTCCAAGGTCGCCAGCTCACCGCGAGGCATGGAGAACGGGTTGTGACCGAACTCCACCTTCTTATGCTCTTCGTCCCACTCATACATCGGGAAGTCGACGATCCAGCAGAAGGCGAAGCGATCTTGGTCAAAGATCGGCGAGCCGTCGGGCATGGTCTTGTCCATGCCGTGGAGCTCTTGCGCCACCTGGATACGGGCCGCACCAGCGACCTTCTCGAACTCGTCGGGCTTACCGGCGAGGAAGAAAGCGGCATCGCCAGCCTGTAGGCCAAGCTGCTCGCGGATGGCGTGGGTACGCTCTGGCCCAATGTTCTTCGCCAGTGGACCTTTGCCGTCGCCGTCGTCGAACATGATGTAGCCCATGCCCGGCAGACCTTGCTTCTGGGCCCAGGAGTTCATCCGGTCACAGAAGGCGCGGCTACCGCCTTGCGGTGCGGGGATCGCGCGGATTTGCTTCTCAGGGTCCTCCGCCATCGACGCGAAGATCTTGAAGCCCGAGCCTTTGAAATGCTCGGTCACCACCTGCATTTCCAGCGGGCAGCGCAGGTCCGGTTTGTCCGAACCATATTTCAGCATCGATTCCGCGTACGGAATACGAGGCCACGAAGCGTAAGGATCCACGCGGCGATCACCGGCATAAGCCTCAAAGACCGACGCCACCACAGGGCCCGTCGTGTCCCAGACCTCTTCCTGCTCTACGAAGCTCATCTCAACGTCGAGCTGGTAGAAGTCACCGGCGGAGCGGTCGGCACGTGCGTCCTCGTCCCGGAAGCAAGGCGCAATCTGGAAATAGCGGTCGAAGCCCGAGACCATGATCAGCTGCTTGAAAATCTGCGGCGCCTGCGGCAGCGCAAAGAACCGGCCAGGGTGGAGGCGCGACGGTACAAGGAAGTCACGCGCACCTTCCGGTGAGCTCGCGGTGAGGATCGGCGTCTGATAGTCCGTGAAGCCCTCGGCGTGCATGCCATCGCGGATCGACCGGATCACTTGGCTACGCAGCACAATGTTCTTGTGCATGGTCTCACGGCGAAGGTCCAAATAGCGGTGCCGCATACGGATGTCTTCGGGATAGTCCGGTTCTTGGAAGACCGGCAAGGGCAGGTCACCCGCCGCGCTCATCACCTCAAAGCCAGTGATCCGCACCTCAATCTCGCCGGTGTCGAGGTTCGGGTTCTTGGCGTCGTCCGCGCGCGCCACGACCTTGCCGTCGATGCGGATACAGCTCTCCGCGCGCACCGCGTCCACATCCTTGAAGAAGGGGCTCTCAGGCTCGCACAGGATCTGCGTCAGGCCATAATGGTCGCGCAAGTCGATGAAGAGGATGCCGCCATGGTCCCGCTTCCGGTGGACCCAACCTGACAGGCGAACCTCTGCGCCAACGTCTGAAGCCCGCAGCGCGCCGCAATTGTGGGACCGGTAAGCATGCATCGCTCAAAAACCCTTTTCCATGTGTTCAGCGGCGAGCCATGGCGCGCGCCTGACGGGGCGTCAAGCGCCCTGCCTCAATATAGGCTTGTCAGAAGGGGCCTAAGCCGTCACGCCAGCCGCAAGCACAGCTCAGAAGCGAGTTCGCCCGCATGACTTCTCTCACCATCGACGCCGAGGCCCGCCAAGTCGCCACCGGTGTGCGTGAGGCTAACTTGCCCAAGGCCGAATGGACCCATCGCGCCCACTGGCTAGCCGCGTTCGTCATCGCCATCGAAGAAGATGACCCCGCAGCGGCGATGGCTAAAGCGATCCCTCTTTACAACGAAGCCGTGGGCACAGCGAACACCGACACCGAGGGCTTCCACGCCACCATCACCTTTGCCTGCATGGCGGCCGCCCAAATCCTCATCACGGATGGCCATGCCGCCACTGTGGCCCAGCGCGTTGATCAGCTGATGACCGGTCCGCTCGGCGGATTGGCTTGGCTTGAGCGTCACTACTCGAAGCCCCTGCTGTGGTCGGTGCAGGCTCGACGCACTATTGTTGAGCCGGATTTGCGCCCACTCTCGGATTTGAGAGCGTCCTTGGCAGGTTGACGTTTCCGCAACGCGCGCACCGTTCCAGCTTGAGAATTTGTCCCACCGCGAGACAGGCTGAGCTGAGAAAGCCTCAATGGGACAATCGCTTCACCTGACCTTCACCTTGCCCGTTAGCGGCGTCTTAGGTGGCGTTATGTATTCTCACTTCTCAAGCGTTATCGAGTGTCCGCCGTGGGGGTGGCCTTTCGTGGGGAAAGAGATGGAAGCGTCAATGCAGAAAAGGCAACAGCGCGAGCCGTATGTCATCGGTCCGGATGGGACCCCGTTGACTCTGGCCGACTTGCCATCGCCGTCGACGAAACGGTGGGTGATCCGCCGCAAGGCTGAAGTCGTTTCAGCAGTCCGTGGGGGACTGTTGTCGTTCGAAGCCGCATGCGAGCGTTATCAGATTACTGAAGAAGAGTTTCATTCGTGGGAGCAAGCCATCGACAAGCATGGCATGCAGGGCCTTAGGGCCACCCGCGTTCAGCAATATCGCTGACCGATTTGCGTGCCGACGACCCGTCGGCACCAAACCTGCATGATCAACCGCTACCACATGGGTGGCGGGGCGTCAGAACGTTCTGACGTAAGGTTATGTCTCACGGGCCTTTCAGGCTAAGCTATGAACCGTTAGGTAGCACTTCTGGCGAAGCGCCCCTGCTTCGTCGTAAGGCAACCTGGGATTGGGTCCATCCGCAGATCCACGCCCTATTGAAGAGTTCGGCAGCACCGATGAGTTATGAGACCTTTACTGGGGCATCTGTAGAAGAAGCGAAGCGCGCCATGCGCTCCAAGCTCGGCCCAGATGCTGTGGTGCTTGCGACCCGCCGTCGCCCAGACGGTTCGGTAGAGATGCGCGGCATCCGTAAGGGCGAACCTCTTTTCAAAGGCGAAGGCGGCGTCACCAGCGGTCTATTCGGCCGTGGTCGCCAGCAAGAACAAGCCGCCGCGCCCAGCCTCGGCGGCTTGTCCGAACCGCGTGCGACCCAAGCCGATCACCGCCCTGCCCAAAATGCGACGCAAGCGCTTCGCGGCGACTTCTCCCGCAAGCTCAACCGCGACACATCAAAGAACGACCCTCTGTTCCGCTCGTGGGACCAAAAGCTCGGTCGCCATGGTCTCCAGCCGGGTTTGATCCGTACCCTGGTGGACACCGCGCACGAATTGGGTGGCCGCGGTGACGAGGCGCAGATCCTGTCCGCTGCCTTGAGCCGGACCCTACGCTTCGCGCCCATGAACATTGCCCGCGACGTCCCGATCATGCTGATCGGCCAGACCGGCGCTGGCAAAACATCCTCAGCTGCCAAGATCGCCGCCGCCGCTGCGGCCCAAGGCGGTCGTCTGGCTTTCATCTCTGCCGACGTCGGTCGTGCCGGCGCTGTTGAGCAGATGCAGACCTATGCCGAAGCCCTCGACACCCGTTTCTGGGCCGTCGAAGAGCCGCGCGATGTCGTCGAAATCGTCCGCCGCGAACGTCCCGGCGAAGGTCTGATCCTCGACACGCCGGGCGTCAGCCCCTTTGCGGCAGCCGACGTTCACGCGTTGCGCGCGTTCCGCGAAGCCTTAGGCGCTGAAATGGTGCTGGTTATCCCGGCATCCGGCGACGTTTCTGAGCACGCCGACTGGGTCACCGCATTCGCTGAGCTCGGCGTTCGCCGCTGCATCATCACCAAGTTCGATGCTTCGCGCCGCGTCGGTGCCGCGATCTCCGCCTGCTACGCCTCGGGCATGGCCTTAGCCTATTTCTCCGAAGCGCCGTTCATCGCCGACGGCCTGGTTGATGCGCACCCGGATTACCTAGCCCGCCGTCTCCTCATGGACGCACCAGCCCGCTTGGGCGGGAACCGCTGATCCACGTTGTTCAAGCCCAGCTTGTTCGCAACCGCAGCAGCCGCTAGCCTCTTCGCGAAGATCACTCACGATTGGCTGGCCGATGCTGAAAATAACAAGTTCCCTCCTCGCCCTCTCCATCATCGCCCTGGCGGCCTGCGCGCAGGAGGTTGAAACTGAAGAGGCTGTCGCGCCCGTTCCCGCCGAAGAAACCGAAGAACAGCTGATCGCGCGCGCGCTCGAGATCCACGACCGTGTGCTGACGTTCGACTCCCACGCCGATACGCCGCTGCGCATGATTGAACCTGGCTTCGATATGTCGGTTCGGCATGATCCCAACGAAACAGGATCGAAGGTTGACTATCCCCGCATGAAAGAGGGCGGTCTCGACGCCATCTTCTTCGCCGCCTTCGTGGCCCAAGACATCCGCGACGATGAGGGTAAGACGCGAGCCAAAGAACTCGGTCTACAGATGATCGACGCCGTCATCGAGTCCACCGAGAAGCATGCCGACCTTGTGGGTCTCGCCGTTGATCCCGAAGACGCCTACGAGCTTGAGAAAGAAGGCAAGCGCGCCATCTATATCGGCATCGAGAACGGCTATCCCGTGGGCGATGACCTTTCGAACGTTGAGCTCTTCTACGACAAGGGCGTGCGCTACATCACCCTCGTCCACTCCACCAACAATGACCTTGCGGATTCAGCCACCGACTCGAACGGTCCCGAACATGAGGGGATCAGCGAATTTGGCGAGCAGGTGGTTCAGGAAATGAACCGCCTAGGGATCATGGTCGATGTTTCTCACGGCAGTGACGATGTCTTCTACGACGCCATCGCCATGTCCAAAGCGCCCATCATCGCGAGCCATTCGAATGCCCGTGCACTGACGGAGCACAA
>JABSRH010000174.1 GCA_013215175.1 Parvularculaceae bacterium
CCGCCTCGGGTCACGCGTGCCTTCCATACCTTCGATCGGATCATCTCTGGCTCCTTAACGGCTCGGCTTTGCTCATGCTGTGACGTGCTTCACGGCCCACATAACCGCCTCTTCTGTCTTGGTTTTGGCCAGCGACAACTCGCGGCTTTGGCCAACGCTCTCAATCTTAGCGAGCAGGGCAGCGCCCAAGTCTTTTAGCTCGACCATCGTGGCTTTCTCAGCGTCGCTGAGCACTCGGTAGTTGTGGCGAACGGCGGCCATGTTGTTCGCGGTGCGTTGGTCCGACTGGCTTTGAACGTCTGACATAGAAGTCTCCTTAATTGACATACCCCACCGAAGGTCCCCGTCTTTGCCAATGAAGGCTGTGAACTGAGCGGTTTTGCGTTTTCGCAGAATGCTCGTCGAAAACGGTTGTTGCGGTGGTCGTTTCGTTTTTCATCACATAACTAACCGGGCCCTGTAAGTCAATAGCCTTAATCTCCTTGAAATATTTAACAGGGCCCTGTATATTGCTCAAAAGGGTTCGATTTGCGGGCCCGGTAAGAGTCGTGGCAATATGGAATGCATGGGCAGACCGACAGAGAACCGCACGGCCACGCTAAAAATCCGGGTTACGGAAGAGGAGCGCGAGCTGATGATGAAGGCCAAAGACCTAGATGGGCGCGTTACGCTGTCCGACAAAGGGCGCGCTCTGCTGGTGCGTTGGGCGAAAGGCGTGCTTCGGCGACACGAAGCAAAGGAAGAGAGAGCAGAAGCGTCAACGGAGGCACCCAAGGCATGAAGGAGAACACCATGAAAGAAGGCAGCGGCCAGATCGAAGGCTTTGGTGGCGTACTGATCGAAGGCTGGGGTTGAGGCGCGTCATGACGCAGCGCGATGACTTAGAGGAGCGCCTTCGCTTGCTCCGAGAGGCTCTGAACGCACTGACTGACGCAGGACGTCATTTGGACGAGGCTCGCGCACTCAGGCCCATGGCTGCGCTGATCGACCTCAGTCAGCAAGTTGTCGAGGCACAGAAGGAGGTCCTCACGCAGCTGCGGGCCGAAACGGAGGAACCGCTCGCTCTAGCGCCGCCCAAAGAAAGGCACGCTAAGCCCACATGATGTCAGCCTCGATCCCTCGATCTTTAAGTAGCGAGTGCTGCGCCGACAAGGCGGCGATCATCTGCACGCCGACGAAGGCGCCCGAGGAATGGGAAGGCCAGACACAGGAAGAAAGCGCCGCATTGTCTCGCACGTCACCGAGCCCGAGGGCCGTGACATCGACGCCGCCATAGCGCTTCACAAAGAAGAGACGGGGGAAACTCTGTCAGACGTAATTCGGTCGCTTACTGCGGCGTGGGCTCGCAGAAAGCTAAAGGAAAAGAAGGCACGGCCATGATATTTTTTTTCGCGGGTGATGTTCTTCGTGTGTGGCGTGATCGCCTCGCTCGGGGTCTTCGCGCACAACCTTGAGACAGGTGAATACGCCGTGGCGTTTGGGTTTCCGCTGGCAGTTGCGGTGGCGTTCGTGGCGAGTCTCGTGGAGCTGAGAACAAAGGAGCCCGCCATGCCAAAGGAGGCACGCTGATGACCAACACTGTCGAAATGAAGTTCACCAACAGCGACGCGAGGCCTAAGGTCGAGACGGTCACCGTCGCGAGCAAGGACGCCGACAAGGTGGCCCGCTGGTACGGCGGTTTTTTCGCTGGGGATCGCTACTCGATCCACATTAACGGCGAGAAGGTTGAGAAGAGCCCGGACGGCGAAATTGAGGCACGCTGATGGGTGAGAGGCTTTCGAAAGAGCAGATCGGTGTCCGCTGGGCGATGATATTCGCAGGTCTCTTGCAGTTGATTTCGGTGCTATCGCCGGAGCTGGCGGCATTCGCTGGGCTAGCGCTGGTTTGTGTTGCTGGTCGATCACTCGTGCGATCCTGGGAACAGAAATAGAGGAACGCTAACCCACACCCTTCGCCTGCTGTCCATCCGGTGAGGAGAGGTCGATCCGCGTGACCTTCCCCTTGCACCCATTCGGGCATCGCAGTCGCTCCTGGAACACCGGAATCGGCATGTCGCCGAACACCTCAAGGATGGAGGTAAGGTCGCTCTGGCTTCTCCCAAACCACGTGTCACAGCCCTCGCAGTAGATGTTTACCCCGTTCGAATGGGTGGTGAGATAGGAGAGGGTGAGGGGAGAACGGCGAGACACGGCTTTCACCCCCTACATCACCCCCTACAACCCCGCGTTTTAGGGCGCATTTGGCGTCAATGAGCGTCAACGAAAGGGGAACAAGAGCGGAATAAGCATAGAACGTCTAGGGGTCCCATTCGTTGACATCGAAGGGGTCCCAAGTTCGAACCTTGGTACGCGCACCATCGGATCAATGACTTAGCCGATCCGCTAGTTTTTCACCCCCTGCAAAAAACCATAATTGAGCTCCTGCAATGTCGTTTGGCTTGTTGGCATTATGCTTCTCGCAAGGTTGCTTTAGTCGTCCGCCAGCGCCCAAAGCTGCGATAATCATTGTGCGGACAGATCGCACTTTGCGGATCGGCATTCAATGGAATGTCTTTGCGACTGAACAGCGAGTAGAGTGCAGGCCTTTGCAGGATTCAGCCCTTGGGGGTTGTGCTGGTGCTGGTCGCCGCACGCTTTGAAGAAATAGTCTAGGCCGGCTGCAGAGAGCAGCCGAGGCTTTCGACCGCGCCGGAACAAGTTGCGGGATTTTTGATTTATCCCGGAACAGGATCTGTTATTTTTTCCGAAACCAGTGCCTCGAAGCGCTGGGGCAAACCGGAGGAAAAACGTGTTCAAATCAACGCATGCCGCACTCATGGCAACGACAGCGCTGATGATGTCTCCGGCCTGGGGGCAGGCCGCATTCGATGATGGCGAGGATGACGGTGGCGATACGATCGTCGTTACGGGCGTTGCTGCCCAGGCCAACAAAACATCGACAAGTATCTCAATCAGCACAGTAGATCCGCGCGACGCTTTCAAGACCGCGCCTCGATCCTTAGGCGAACTTTACCGGTCGATCCCGGGTATTCGGTCAGAGCCTGCGACGGGCGCTGGTAACGGAAGCATTGCCGTACGCGGTATCCCGCTGGCCACAGGTGGCTATAAGTACGTCCAGCTGCAAGAAGACGGGCTGCCTGTTCTTCAGTTCGGTGACATTGTTGCCGGCAACGTCCCCAATTATGTGCGCGGTGATTTCACGCTACGCCGCATTGAGTCCGTACGCGGCGGTAGTGCGTCGACACTGACCAGTTACGCGCCGGGCGGTATCATCAACCATCTTAGCAAGACGGGTGAGGATAGCGAAGGTGGATCCATCGGTTTCAGCACGGGTCTCGACTACGAGGAATACCGGGCCGATTTCGACTATGGTGGTGAAATCGCCAATGACCTGTTCTTCCATGTCGGCGGTTTCTATCGCGTGGGCGAGGGCCCTCGTGAGGTCGGCTACAATGCCAATGATGGTGGGCAGATCAAATTCAATATCACGAAGCGCTTCGATGATGGCTATCTGCGGCTCTATTACAAACACCTCGACGATAATATTGCGACGTATACCCGAGCACCCACTCTCGCGAATAACGGCAGCTATCGGCCAATTCCTGGCTTTGACGGGCGAGACCAAGCGGTCTCTAGCGCCTTTCGGGTCAATGTTCCGAAGCTAGATCATCTCGGCAACCCCATTGATCGCCGGGTCGGCGATCACATTACCGCGCGCGTCGATGCGCTCGGTCTTGAGTTTTCCAAAGACCTTGGTGACGGGTGGAGCGTCATTAACCGATTCCGTACGTCGGAAGTCCGTGGTGACTTCAACGCGCCTCTCGCGCTGAACTTTGGCGAGGCTGGCACGCTCGCAGCCGACGGCTTTTGGGCGTGCGGGTGTACGCCGGAATTGAGCTACGCCAATGGACCGAACGTTGGGCAGGCGGTTGGACCAGAGACTTTGGCTCTGGGGATCCTTGAGCTCGATTTCGACATGGATGACCTGGGTCTGACGGTGAATGACCTCCGCGTTTCCAAAGCGTTCGACGGCTTGGTTGTGACCGGCGGGCTCTACCTGTCCTCGCAGAACATCCGCCAAACGTGGAACAACTGGGAGTACTACATCGTCGAGGCGCTGGGCGACAATGCAGCTGGCATCGCTATCACCGATACGGCGACCGGCGAGGTCGTGTCGGGTGCGGGTGGCGTGTCTGGAAACGCCTTTCTCGCGAACAACGTCGATCTCAACTACGAAACCGTTGCTCCGTACATTGATGCTACCTGGGAGCTGGATGACCTCACGCTGAACGCCAGCTTCCGCCGAGACATGACCGAAGTGACGGGTGCACTCGCCAAGGCTGGTAAGTTCTTCGGCGCTGGAGTGGTCTCGCGGGATCTCAATGGCGATGGTGACACCACGGACGTTTTGGACACGGTCGCGATTGCCCAAGAGGGTGTTACGGAACTCGCCATCACGCCTAACTATGACCGCGAGTTCAATTCGTACTCTTTCGGTGCCAACTACCAATTCGCGCCGCGCATGGCAGTATTTGGTCGTTACAGCCGGGGCGGTGTCTTGGTCGCCGATCGGTTGTGGGATGGCTCAAACCTCAACGAGAACCGCATTCTTGCCGCGAACACCGGTCTTCTTGAAGGGATCGATGTCGTGAAGCAGGCTGAAGTTGGGTACAAGTTCAACGGACCCATCTTCGACTTCTTCGCCACAGCGTTTTGGACGGAATCGGATGAAACGCAGTCTGAGATTACCACGCAACGCGTCTTCACTCAGACTTATGAGGCATACGGACTTGAGCTTGAGGCGAACGCCCGTTGGGGTGATTTTGCCGTCAATGGTAACCTGACGTGGACGGATGCTGAGATCATCGCCGCTGATAACCCAGCGATCATCGGCAATCAGCCGAACCGCCAGGCGGACTACATCTTTACGTTGGTGCCCGAATACAACTTCGAGCGGGTTACCGTGGGCGCCGCTTTTGTGGGGAGCTCTGAGTTTTTCCACGGGGATACCGAGACCATACGACAAGATGGCTATGTCTTGACCCATCTCTTCGCTAATTTCGAGGTTACGGAGGATGTAACCTTGGGGCTGAACGTCAACAACTTGACGGATGAGTTCATCAACAGCTTCAGTGAGAGTGGTATTTTCGCGTCACCGATTGGCGACGCGAACCTAGCGGAAACGTTGAACGGCCGAACGATCAACTTCTCCCTGCGGTACGACTTCTAAGTCGGCGCCCTCCCGTCCGACAAGTCTGCCTGCGCTTCAGAATGTATTGCCTGAAGCGCAGGCCTTTTCTTCAATACAGCGTACACACATTTTTAGGGTTGTTCAGTGCTGCAAGCCAAACTGGAAAAAGATGGGTTCCATCTGATTGATGTGCAGATCCCGGAACCGGGTCCGAATGAAGTCGTCGTCAAGACAATCGCCTGCGGCGTTTGCGGTGGCGACCAACACACCTATTCCGTCCGAGAGAACGTGACACCTGAATTCGAGTTCTTAGGGCATGAGGGAACGGGTACCATCGTGGCCTTGGGAGACGGTGTAGAGAATTTCGAGATAGGCGACATGGTTACGTCCCTAAGCGGAGCGTTTGCAGAATACTTTGTGAGTCCGGTCGAGCATGTCTACAGAGTTCCAGAGAATGTTGATCCTTTGCATGCGCTGGGTGAGCCTGTCGCGTGTTGTGTTCATGCTAGCCAGCGCTTCAACATCCAGAAGGGTGATCGCGTCGCCGTCGTGGGGTGCGGGTTCATGGGCCTCATCTGCATGCAGCTGGCAAAGCTAGCCGAGCCGAGCGAAGTCCTGGCGATTGATCCCGTTGCTTATCGGCGTGCCAAAGCGATCGAATTGGGTGCAGACCACGCCATCGATCCTCAAGCCATTGACCTTTTCGATCCGGATGAAGGCCTTTATGACGTTGTGATCGAGGCTGGAGGTGTTCCCTCAGCTCTCGAACTATCGACTGACCTCGTGAACCACCACGGCCGCGTCATTCTGATTGGATATCACGAAAGCCATGATGGCCAACGTCAGGTCAACATGAAGCGTTGGAACTACAAGGCCATCGACGTCATCAATGGTCATGTCCGCCGTATGGACGAGAAGTACGAGGCTATGGTCAAAGGTGTCGAGCTGATTGCACAGGGCAAGCTCGATACAGCAGCTCTCGTTCACACTTATCCGCTCACAGATATTTCGACGGCGTTCGACCGCATCTTTTCGCCTGAGGATGAATTGTTCAAGGTTGTACTTGTGACCGATGACCC
>JABSRH010000175.1 GCA_013215175.1 Parvularculaceae bacterium
GACCGTGTGGAAGGCGACATTGTCCTTGCCCATGAACTGGACGTAGCGCGCATCGTCCGCGCCTTCGTCCTCGCGCCCCCACTTGCGGTAGTCCGTACCCAGCTTCGCCTCTGTGGCGGCGATATAAGCAATCGGCGCATCGAACCAGACGTAGAAGACCTTACCCGGAAGATCAGGAACCGGCACACCCCATTTGAGGTCTCGGGTGATCGAACGATCTCGCAGACCCTCATCCAGCCATTTATACGCAATGGACTTGGTCAGAGTTGGCCAATGCGGATTCGCATCAACAAAGGCACGCACCTCGTCTTCCAGCTTGGTTTGCAAGAGGTGGAGATGCTGCGTCTCGCGCAGCTCAATGTCTTTCGAGCCGGAAAGTGCCGAGTATGGCTCAATCAGATCGGTGGGATCGAGCAGCTTCCCGCAATTATCGCACTGGTCGCCGCGGGCCTTCTCAAAGCCACAATTCGGGCACGTGCCTTCGACATAGCGGTCCGGCAGAAAGCGCTCATCGGCGTTGGAATAGACTTGGCGCTCGGTGACTTCAGCGATGAAGCCGTTCTCTTTCAACTTGGTCGCAAAATGCTGCGTGAGCTGATGGTTCTCTTCGGATGAAGACCGGCCGAAATGGTCGAAGCTGAGACCGAAGGCAGCGCCTGCCTCTTTCTGCCGCTCGTGCTGCTCGGCACAGTACTCGGCCACGTCCTGACCCGCCGCCAGTGCCGCGAGCTCAGCCGGCGTGCCGTGCTCATCGGTGGCGCAGATGGCCAACACCTCGTGCCCCTTCGCCCGGCAGAAGCGCGCGTAGACATCGGCGGGCAACATCGAACCGACAAGGTTGCCGAGATGCTTGATACCGTTGATGTAGGGCAGTGCCGATGTAATCAGAATGCGGGACATGGTGTTTCTCGTTTGCGAAGCGCCCTGATGCCCGCTCCGCGCGAACCGCGCAATGCCTGGGAGAACCGAATGTCTAAGCCTGTCTACAGCTTCGCCTATATCCAAGTGAAGGACCACGCCGACTACCTCGAACGTTACGGCCAGCATGTGCTGCCCGTGATCGAGAAGTTCGGTGGCGAATTCCTCGCGGCCACGCCGGTGGCTGGCGTCGTGGAAGGAGACGTGAAGGGTAACTGGGCCGTTCTGGCGAAGTTCCCTTCAGCGGAACAGGCGACGGCGTTCTACCAGTCTGAAGAGTACGCGCCGCTGCTCAAGCTGCGGCGCGAGACGCTGACCGAAGGCAGCATCATGGTGTCCTTTGCGGAAGACCTACCGGCCTAAACTAAAGCCACCGACCCTTTTCAACGCCGGGGCCTGACAGGAGATAGCTCAGGCCCATAAAGGCGCTGAAGCGGGTGTCACTGTCCACAATAGGGCTGTCGGCAATCTCGTCGGGGAAGAAGTCCGTGCGGACCTGGCCACCGAGCTGAATACGGCGGGACATGCGCAGCCGGAACTCCGCACCCACAGTGGGCACCCAGGCGCTGTCAGGGAAGTAGGCCGCGCGATCGAACAACTCACCACCGCCCACATCGATGTCGTTGCGGGCCTCATTCGCGCGGACCCCGAAATAGTGATTGGTGACGTTCTGCGACTGATAAGACACACCCACCGCAGGGCGGAAAGACAGCGCACGGCCATCGCTGACCTCAAAAGTCGCTCGCGCTTGGAGCTCATAGCCATCGTGCTGCCCCGCCACATCGACAAAACCGCGGCCCTGAACGCGCAGGCGGTTCCAACGCTTCTGGCCCTGGAGGCCTAGCTCGAGGGTGCCGTCACGGTTGTCCATGCCCTCCAGGTAAGGGCTGTCGTCGGAGTCATAGTTCTGAAAACGGTAGCGGGTTTCAGCCGAAAGCTGCACGCCGCCGGGGCGCCAGAAACGGTAGGAAATATTTGGGCCCGCGACCGTCAAGTTGTTCTTATTATAGGCAAAAAACGGCACCACCAGGCGGCGCATTTCGCCGTCATTGAAGCCCGCATAGGGCTCGTCGTTGAGGACCATCGCCGCGCCGACGGAGAGGATCGTCATCTTTTTGTAGCGCTCGATTTCCTCAGGCGTCTGGGCTGCGCTGACCGACAGGCTAGCGAATGCCGCAACGAGGAGGCTCAACCCCAGGTTCTTCATTACATCGTCTCCCAGGGGATTCCCCACACGCGCCCCTACCCCAACTAGCTGAATAAGCCGAGTCGGCGACACAAACCTTATGTCGCGTTACCAAGTTTCAAGTTCCGAGGGAAACCTTTTGGAACGGCCGTTCCGGCGCCGCCGCGCTTGCCGGTCCATTTTTTCCACGTGGTCTCGGATTGCTCCCGGCCCGCTCGGTCGATCCACGTGAGGCCCTCTTTCGGGTCCACCAGCTTGGCGTCGACGAGCGTCGCCTTCGCGGACTTCTGCAGGATGACGCCCTTGCCACGGGTCATGGTGGGAAGCTCGGCGGCAGGGAAGATGAGAAGCTTCCGGTTCGACGCGACGGCGGCCACAAAATCCTTGGCGCCCGGCTCCTTCGGCAGCGCCCGGGCCACGACCAATTCGGCGCCATCGGCCAAGTTTAGCAGCTGCTTACCCTTGCGTGTGTTGGCGAGCGTGTCGGCTTCATTGATGAACAGGCCGTGCCCCGCCGAAGAGGCCAGCAGGAAGGTACGCCCCTCGCCTGCAACCAGCACTGTGACCGGCTCATCACCCGACCCCATGTCCAGCAAGATCCGGATCGGTTCGCCGTGGCCCCGTCCGCCAGGGAACTCACCCACAGCAATCGTATAGCTCTTACCACTGGTGGCGAAGATGGTGAGCTTCTCATGGCTCATGGCGTGGAGGATAAATTTCTCGCGGTCGCCCTCTTTGTATTTGATCGTGGTTGGATCTTCGACATGACCCTTCAGTGTACGACACCAGCCCTTTTGCGAGATGACGACCGTGACAGGCTCTTTCTCGACGAGATCGTCCATAACGATATCGTCGTCGACAGGGGCATCGCTCATCTCGGTGCGACGCAAGCCTAAGCCGTCCTTGCCCGAGAAGCTCTTCTTCACTTCGCGCAGCTCGCCGGTCATGGCCGCGGCTTGCTTCTCGTCGGACTTCAGCAGAGCACGGAGCTCTTTTTGCTCCTTCTTCAGCGCGGCGTTCTCGCGCTTGATTTCCATCTCCTCAAGCTTGCGCAGGGAACGCAGGCGCATGTTGAGGATAGCTTCGGCCTGCACCTCGGTGAGTTCGAAGGCTTTGATCAGCTCTTCTTTGGGATGATCTTCAAACCGAATAATGCGGATCACCTCGTCGAGGTTGAGGTAAGCAATCAGGTAGCCGCCCAAGACTTCTAGGCGGTGAGCGATCTTGTCGAGGCGGTACTTCGTCCGACGAATAAGAACATCGCGGCGGTGATCGATGAAGGCCGACAGGACATCACGCAGGCCCATCACCTTCGGTGCACCATCCGCATCAAGAACGTTCATGTTGAGCGAGAAACGGATCTCAAGATCGGTGACCTTGAAGACGGCAGCCATGACCGCCTGCGGGTCCAAAGTTCCGGCCCGAGGCTCGAGCACAAGGCGCACATCCTCAGCGCTTTCGTCCCGAACGTCGGTGATGATCGGCAGCTTCTTGCCGTTGATCAGCTCAGCGATACGCTCGACGAGTTTGGCCTTTTGAACCTGGTAAGGCACCTCGGTGACGACGATCTGGTAGCGGCCCCGGCCTAAATCCTCCGTATGCCACTTCGCGCGCAAGCGGAAACCACCCCGACCCGTGGCGTAGGCTTCGATGAGGCTCTCGCGAGGTTCAATGCAGATGCCACCGGTCGGGAAATCAGGGCCATGCACGTGGTTGAGCAGCGTCTCTGTGCGGGCGCCTGGCGACTTGATCAGATGGATTGCCGCGTCGATCAGCTCCACCGGATTGTGGGGCGGGATGCTGGTCGCCATGCCCACGGCGATGCCTGCGGCACCGTTGGCCAAGAGATGCGGGAACGCGGCGGGCAGGACGGCAGGCTCTTTGCCCTCCCCGTCATAGGTCTCGCGGAAATCGACAGCGTCTTCATCAATGCCTTGCAGCAAGAGCTCTGCCGCTGAGGTCAAGCGGCTCTCCGTGTACCGCATGGCTGCTGCGTTGTCGCCGTCGACATTGCCAAAATTGCCCTGGCCATCAACAAGGGGTACACGGACAGAGAAATCCTGCACGAGACGCACGAGCGCGTCGTAGATCGCCTGGTCGCCGTGCGGGTGGAAGTTACCCATCACTTCACCGACGACCTTAGCCGACTTTTTATAACCGCCGCTCGGCGACAGCTTCATCGAGCGCATGGCGTACAGGATACGCCGGTGCACAGGCTTCAAACCGTCGCGCACGTCCGGAAGGGCCCGCGCCGTGATGGTGGACAGCGCATAGGCCAGGTACCGCTGGGCCAGTGCATCGGTGATCGACTCATCGACGATCTGCTCGGGGCGCTCGGGCGCAGTCTTCGTGGTCTTGGGACGGCGGGCCATGCGAAGCTTCCTCAGGAATGAAAGAGAAGGACGTAAGCCTTTAGAGATCATCGCGGTGGCAAGGAAGCCTCCGTCCTCGGCTTGAGGAAAACCTGTGCGCTTGCGAAGGCAGAGAACCGCGCTAACGCACAGCGCAGGAGAATTGTTACCGTGTCAGAAGCCCTTTCCCAGCCTGCTGCCAAGAGCAAGCGCCTAACCGCCGCCCATCGGATGCTGGCGGAGGTGGCTCTGCACCTACAGGCTGATTTCTCGGTGATTCTCTGGGATGGCTCGGCCGTGCCCATGAAGCCCGGCGCGGCGGATGACCTGACGATCACCATCACCTCGCCCGATGTCATTCGCCGGCTGCTGCTCAAGCCAGGCTTGCCCACCATGGTCAAATTGTTGGCGGGCAAGGAGCTGCTGCTCGAAGGCGGCAGCCCGCTCGATTTCGCGAATCGCTGGGACCATGGCCGCGCGGTGCACCTGCTGAAGCGGATCGACCGAGGGCTGATGGCGCGCAACGCACTGCCGTTCTTGCTGCAGCGAGGCACCGATCCCGCGCAGCTGCCAAGCTATCTGAAGGAAGCAGGTGAAACCAAGGAAGAGCGGGACGATCAGGAGATGATCGCCTTCCATTACGACGTTTCGAACGAGTTCTTTCAGCTCTTCCTCGACGACGAGATGGTCTATTCCAACGGCTACTACCTCACCGGTGACGAGACCCTTGAAAAGGCCCAGTGCGACAAGCTTGATCTGATTTGCCGGAAACTCCGTCTACAGCCGGGTGAGCGCTTGCTGGAGATCGGCTGCGGTTGGGGCGCCCTCGCCTGCCATGCAGCGAAGAACTATGGTGTCCATGTCCATGGCTTTACGCTGTCTAAGGAGCAATTGGCCTTTGCCCAAACGAAGGTGGATCGGATGGGCTTGAACGATCAGATCACCCTGGAACTCAAGGATTATCGGACGCTGGAGGGCGAAAGCGAGCTCTACGACAAGATCGCCCAGGTAGAGATGTTCGAGCATGTGGGCTGGGAGAACTTTGACACCCACTTTGAATTGGTCCGTAAGCTGTTGAAGCCTCGCGGTCTTTATTTCCACCAGGCCACCACACGGCGCGGCGGCAAGGACCTAACCAACTTCCGCAAGGCCACCGGCGCGATGAACTTCATCACCACCCACATCTTCCCCGGCGGCGAGCTCGACTATGTCGGGAACAGCGTGACCAATATGGGGCGCCTGGGCCTCGAAGTTCTCGATGTGGAATGCCTACGCGAGCACTACATCCTGACCATCACCGAGTGGGAACGCCGGCTCACCGCGCGCCGTGATGAGGCCATCGCCGAAGCGGGCTATGCGCGAACGCTGTTTTGGCAGATGTATTTCGCCTTGTTCGCCAAAGCCTTCGAGCGGACGAGCTGCTCGAACTACGCTATCGTTGCCGCAAAGCGTGCGCCCGGACTGACGGGCGTACCGATGGATCGGTCGACGCTCTACCCCCGCTAAGCGTGCGTTGGCACGGGTCTTGAACACGTTCCTGGTGTAAGTCACTCGGAACGATCCCATGCTCTTTCGTCCTGCCCTGATCAGCGCACTCGCCCTCGCCGCCGCCCCCTTGTTCAGCGCGCAGGCGGCCATCCTCGACCTCACCGATCGCTCCGTGTTTGCGGGCGGACCTGCAGCTGGATCGTGGATCAACAATATCGACGGCACGGGCATCAACGTCTTCATCGAAAGCGCCGGTGGGTCGATGAACACCCGTGAGAA
>JABSRH010000176.1 GCA_013215175.1 Parvularculaceae bacterium
CCAGACGGTTCCCGCTAAGAGCAACCACATTGAGCTGCGGCTGAATGCCGTCCGCTACTTCCTCACCGAGAAGACAGCGGCAGGTAACACGAGGTTTCAGCTAGACCGAAGCTGCTCCCGTTTGAGACGCGGCTTCAACGCAGGCTACGTCTACAAGCGAATGCAAGTCTCTGGGCAGGCCAAATTCAAGGACAAGCCCGATAAGAACGACTACTCCCACCCGCATGACGCATTGCAGTACATCGCATTGCATCTGCACCCGAACTACAAGGCGCTCACCAAGCACACCGAGTTCATCACCCGCGAGGGAGTAGACCACATCACGAACTATTAAGGGCGACTCTATGAACGACCAGCAGCTCTACGAAATGGAGATGGCGCGGGACGATGACGAAGCCTCTCCAGAGGCGAAGCAAGCGCTTGCCCGAAAGAGCCATTCGACACTGTTCGAGGCTGAACGCCGACACACCGTCAACCAGCGCAGAGCTTCTGGCGTCGATTACAGGCTTACCTTGTCCCATCAGCTCTATGAGGGCCAGCGGGACTCCAACGGTAACGAGACGTTCGACAGAAAGGTCGAGATGCCTCGTCAGAATGCTCGCGCCTACTTCAACATCTCCCGTCAGATTACGAATGACGGAGCGGCACAGCTAGGAGACCTCCTGTTTCCGAACGATGACCGCAATTACGGGCTGAATCCTGGAGCAATCGCTAAGCCTCCGCTGCCGCTACAGGCTGAACCTGCCGTAGACAGCAAGGGCGAGCCGCTTCTGGACGAAAACGGTCAGCAGCTTACGAACATCCAAGCACATAACCGTCGAGTACAGCGTGCTACGGCGAAGACAGCTCGGATGTTCACGAAGATCGACACGTCGTTGATTGCCGCGAAGTACCCGAAGAAGGCCAGACAGGTCATTCAGGACGCAGGACGTCTCGGTACGGGCATCCTGAAGGGTCCGCTACCAATGCGGGACTCTAAGGGACGCTGGGCGAAGAAGACCGGGGCTAAGTACGGCAAGCTGAAGTCAGAAGACCTCCAGCCAGACGTGGCTGTGGTGTCTCCGTTCGACTTCTTCCCCGATGGAAGCGCTGTTTCATGCGAGACGGCTATCTTCTTCTGGGAGCGGTCGTACATGACGCCTGCTGCGCTTGAGAAAGCTACCAAGACCATGGGCTTCAGCGCTGATGCAGTCAAAGCACTGTTAATCGGCAAGCCACAGGTAGAAGAAGACAGCACCGAGGACACCCGAGAGGAAGCCAAGCAGATACAGACCGGCGAGAAGCTATCAGATGGCCGCTTTGTTGTCTGGGAGCGTAGAGGCTCAGTATCTCGTGAGTGCCTGGAAGCCTATGACGTCGAAGCGCCGAACGGTGACAGCTACTTCGACTGCGTCCTGTATATGTGCCAAGGAGAAATCCTCAAGGTCACTCCGACACCCTATGAGAACGACGAGTCCGTGTACTCAGTCTTCTGCTGGGATGAGGACCCGCTGGGTATCTTCGGCTACGGCATCCCCTGGCTGATTCAGGACCCACAGCGGACCTATGTAGCCTCATGGCGCATGGCGCTGGACAACGGGAACCTGTCCTCAATGCCTCAGATCGTCATTGACCAGAAGCAGGTAACCGCTGCTGACGGTAAGAACGAGCTAGTAGGCGGCAAGGTATGGCTCCGCACAGGCGAGGTCTACTCCAACGAAGCTACCCGCAGTCCCTTCGAAGTCCATCAGATCAATCAGAATCTCTCTGAACTCTGGGCGATGATGGATAGAGCCGTTGAGGACGCCTACGAGCTATCCGGCGTTACTCGCGTCGAGAAAGCCCAAGGTGGCCTAGACAACGCGCCAGTGACCCTCGGTGCTACGCAGATCGTCCAGAACAACTCGTCAGTATCCCGCAGGGCCCTAGCGCGTCGATGGGATGACGAGGTAACTCTCGGTCTCATCGGTCGCTTCTACGACTACTTCATGCAGTTCGATCTCGACGAGGACATCAAGGCCCATATGGTCGTTGAGCCTCGCGGTTCGAGCGTACTGCTAGCGAAGGAAGCTCAAGCCCAGAACTTCATGCGTCTCTTTGAGATGACTGGAGGAGGCGCTGTCGAGGGCGTTAAGACCCTGCCGTTACTACGAGCAATCGCTGGTGTCATGCAGGTGCCTGAAGGTCGCTTCATTGAGACTGAGGACGAAGAAGCTGCACGTATCCAAGCTCAGCAAGAGCAAGGCGATGTCATGTCGCCAGAGCAGCAGATTGAAGCTCAGAAGATGGAGGTCGAAGAAGCTCGCATTGAACTAGAGCAAGCAGAACTCCAGCGCAAGGCTCAGAAGGACCAAATGGACTTCCAGATCGAGAGCGCAAAGATCCAGCTCCAAGAGCTTACCGCTTCCGCAGACTTCAATGACCGCGCACAGGCCCGTGCTGACAAGCTGCAAGAGAGCTTGATGAAGTTCCAGGCCGACTCAGAGCGCGAGATGAACAAGATTGTTCTGACTGAGTCAACCAAGCGTGACACCGCAGCCGCCAAGATCAACGCAGAGCAACCCGCGAAAGAAGCGGCAGCTACAGCGGCGATTATGAACGCTGAAACGAAACAGACCGAGCTAGCTAACAAGATGGCTACCGGTCAAGAGGGTATCTGATGCTCATAGATGCCCTTCGCTACATGGAAGCCATTTCCATCATCGATGAGCAGCTCGCAGAGCTAGAGAAAGCCGGGATGAACCCAAGGACTCCTGACGATCTCTGCCGTGAGCTGCGGATTCGACACAAAGCAATAGCAGATGTTCGCGACCTTATCTCAGGTAAGGCGACGACGCTGCCTCACTCCTAACGGACTGATATTCGCTGGGTCTTCGCAAGGACTCCCCAGCACAAACGAGGAAGGATACATATGGACACATCTCAACAGGATGACTTCGCCACTGACTACGATGCGGAATGGGACCGTGAAGACGCTTCTGACCAGCAGGCCGTAGTGACTGACGAAAATCCACCGACAGGTAACGAGGAAACCGCACCCTCTGACCCTGCTCCAGATACGACTACCGATCAAACTGCAAGTGATTCATCGGAGACCCCTGCGGAGGGCGTCAACGACGAAGGCACGAGGACGGAGACGGAAGACGAGAAGGAAGCGTTGCAACGCGCTGAGACCAATCTCAAGTTGCTCGCGGCTGAAAAGAAAGCCCTTGAAGATCGCCTCGCAGTACGAGGACGCAGACTGAAGGAACTCGAAAAGAAGAACGCTGAGCTAGAGCAAGCTGCTCGACCTCTCACGAACTTCGAGAGGGATTTCCCTGACTATGCTGAAGACTTCAAGAAGCTGGCTGGCCGTGAAGAGGCTCCTGCTGTTGAAGTAGATCCAGAGGAAGCACTGGCTGCCGCTGCGAACAAAATCGTAAGCGCTCACCCAGATGCTTTTGAGGTCTCTCAGTCACAGGAGATGGCTGATTTCCTCGCAGCGAACCCAGTGTTCGTTGTCGATGAGAAGCCCATGTTCGTCCATACGGCCCTTCACTCAGATGACCCTGCTGAAGCCATCGCCGCTCTCAGCTATTTCAAAGAAACCCGATCTACTCCGCCACCGGAGCCCCCGCCTGTAAACAACCTGGAGAGCATGGTGCCTCCTCAAACCACACAGGCGCGACCGGACATTCCTAAAGTAAGCCTAACGGTTCAGGAGGAATACGACGCGGAGTGGGCCAAAGATGATTAAGGATTCATCATGCCTGCTGATTACACTACTAACCAATACGGTGATATCACCGGAACAGTTGCTGCCACTCTAGAGAAGCAAGCGCTGAAGCACGCGCAGCCTCATCTGGTACTGTCCACCGGTGCCAAGAAGATGTCGCTGCCTAAGAACGACACCAAAGTACTCCGATGCCGTCGGCCTATCCCCTTCGTAGCCGCTACTACAGCGTTGACCGAAGGTATCGTGCCGAACGCGACTGAACTGCGCTACGACCAAATAGACATCCCGATCCTCCAGTACGGTGCGTATGTAACCGTCACGGATCAGCTCGTTGACTTGCACACTACGCCAGTTCTCGGTGATATCAACAAGTTGAACGCTGAGCAAGCTGCTAAGACCAAGGAAGCATTGCTCTGGGGTCAGCTCCGCGCCACCACCAACGTTCAATACGCTAACGGCGTTGCAGGAGTCAGCTCTGTTACCCAGCCTCTGACCCTTGACGAACAGCGAAAGGCTGTCCGAACGCTGCATCGCAACAAGGCGATGAAATTCACCAGCATCGTTCAAGGTGGCGTGAAGGAGAACACCTTCCCGATTGAAGCTGCGTTCATCTGCTTCGCTCACACCGATGCTGAAGCTGCTATCCGCGCAATGGACGGGTTCGTTCCTGTAGCTCGCTACGGCAGCATGAAGCCTATCCACGCAATGGAGCTGGGCTCAGTCGATAACGTTCGCTACATCCTGTCTGCTGATCTTTACCCACAGCTTGCCGCTGGTGGTGCTCTTGGTGCCAACATCGGTAGCGGTTCAACTGACGTCTACACGTCTATCTTCGTCGGTACTGAAGCTTACGCTTGCATGAACCTCGCAGGCAAGGGCGTGTACACCCCTGTTGTTCGCTCTGTAGGCAATCCCACTGACAGCGACCCTCTGGGTCAGACCGGCTCTGTAGGCTGGAAGATGTACTCAGGCGAGCTGGTCCTGAACACGGACTGGATCGTTGCAGTTAAGCACTCTGTAGTCGCGTAAGCGTCACGGAAGTAACACAAGGGGGCCTTCGGGCCTCCTTTTCTTTTTTGAGGAGATTTAAATGACAGCAGCTAAGAAGGCTCCGGCACTGACCGCATCAACCATCGCAGATGCGAGCAAAGCCGAACTCCTAGCATTCGCTCAAGCTGAGTGTGGATTGGAATTTGAGGACGGCGCAGGTCGTGACTACATCGAAAGTGAAATCCGCGCTTACATGGAGTGGGTGCCCAAGGACCCGTCAGAAAACGCGACACACGCAGTAATCAAGGTAGGTAAGACATCAGACCCAGACGGCAGCGACCCCGTCCAAGGCGGCTTTAACGGTCAGCGCTTCTCCTTCCGACGAGAGGAAGAAGTCGAAGTACCCATCGGCTACTACAACGTTCTCATGGACGTGAACAGCTTGGGCTTCACCGTAGCTCCTATGGTCAAGGGTGACGTCAAGGAGGCGCCGCCTACCACCAACATCATTCAGAAGACGAAGTATCCCATCCAGGTCATTCGCTTCATCCAGAAGGGCTAATCAATGAACTATCTACAGCTCGTCAATGACTTCTTCATCGAGACGGACGCTCACCCCGTCGTAACTACGCTTACGGGACCGACGCTTGAAGATGACACCGAGAAGGCGAAGGTCCGCATTCGTGACGCTTGGCTAGAAATCCAACGCAAGCGCAACTGGAACTTCCGATGGGCTGTAGATACCTTCACGACCGTTGCCAGCCAGCGCATCTACACGCTCACCGATCTGGGCAGGGTGGCTGGCGACGACATCGTACTGGACGAGATGTACTTACAGGACGGTACGATTCCCTTCGGCGTCATCGACTGGCGCTCGACAATCGGTATCTACACCCAAGGAACACCGCTGCACGTTGGAGAACGACCGGACGAAGCTCTAGTACTCGATCCGATTCCTGACGCAGCCTACAGCATCATTTACGAATACTACCGGGCACCGCAGGTCCTCGTTACGGACACTGACGAACCCTATATGTCACCGGAGTTCCATAAGGCCATCGTCTGGTTGGCTATCAAGAACTACGCACGAGAGCAAGGCAACGAATGGCGCAGCCTATACGAACAGGCGCGACTGGAGTTCGCCAACGCCTACACGGACATTCTCAATCATTACTACCCGATGCTCGCGACGTACAGATCGCTAATTTCATAAGGAGACGTCATGCCGAACAGCTACATCGCGCTTGAAGGCGGATTGGACCTTGTCACTCCTGAGTTGGAGGTCAGCCCCGGAACTTTAATCAAGAGCGAGAACGTATTTGAAGCGGTTAAGGGAGGATACAGCACAGTAGAAGGGTTTGAGCGCTTCAACGGCGAGGTCTATCCCTCCTCGGAGCCCTACACCGTAGTTGAGATAACTGACTTCTCTCAGGCAGCGGGAGCGCAGCCGATTGATTTCTTCAACGTCGTGGACATAGACGGGCTTGTCGGGACGATTGCTACTTATGAGGAGAGACCAGCGGATGATGAGCTAA
>JABSRH010000177.1 GCA_013215175.1 Parvularculaceae bacterium
CGGGCAAGCGCGCCGAGGGGTGCGTGAACACCAGGTCGTCCCACCCATGCATCGCGACTAAGCGGTAGGCAGCGGCAAGATCGTGTCGGCCCTGACGCTCTTCATGGGTCATGGATGAAGGGTGTGCGGTCGTGCTCATGAACGTGTCTCCCATGGGGTGAAAGCGGCTGTCGCGCTCTTCTTTGGCGCCAACCTACCAACTCCCGCGACGAGGGCCAGAGCGAAAGAGCATGGCGAAGAATTCATGCCGCAAGACAGCTTTGAGCGGCTCCTCTTTGCAACCTTTGTTGCATGGCAGCGAAGAGACCCCATAATGAAGCCAGACTGTCGCACCGGGTGGGACGCACGGTGCCTCAAGGGGAGCACGCCATGAGCCGTCGGTCTCTGGAACTGCTACTTACCACGCCGCGCGGCTTTTGCGCAGGCGTTGAGCGCGCCATTGATATCGTTGAGCTCGCCCTCAAGAAATATGGGGCGCCCGTCTACGTGCGCCACGAAATTGTACACAACAAGCGGGTCGTCGATACGCTGCGGGACAAAGGCGCGGTTTTTGTTCGCGAAGTGGACGAGATCCCCGTGGGCGCTGTCGCCATCTACTCGGCCCACGGTGTCGCGCGTGTGGTAGAAGGCGCCGCTGCTGAACGAAAGCTCGACGTTATCGATGCCACCTGCCCGCTGGTCACTAAGGTCCATAGAGAAGGCCAGCGCTATGCGGCGCGCGGCTTTGACGTGGTGCTGATCGGCCATCTTGGCCACCCGGAAGTGACAGGCACCCTAGGCCAAATTGACGGCCGGGTGCAGGTCGTCGGTACCGAAGACGACGTGGCCAAGCTCGAGGTCAGCGACCCTGAGAAAATTGCGTTCGTCACTCAAACGACCCTTAGTCTCAATGACACTCGCGAGGTCATTGCTGCGCTGAAGGAACGCTTCCCCGCCATCGTGGGGCCAGACACCCGAGACATCTGCTACGCCACCCAGAACCGCCAGAACGCCGTGATCAATATGGTGGACCAAGCGGACGTGATCCTGGTGGTGGGCGCCAAAAACAGCTCCAACTCCAACCGTCTGCGCGAGATCGGCGAGCAGAAGGGCGTCCCGTCCTTCCTGATTGCCGACGCCGAGGCGCTGGACCCAGCCTGGTTCTCACTTGCCGAAAGGGTCGGCATCACCGCAGGAGCATCGGCGCCTGAAGTCCTGATCCGCGAAGTGATTGCTCGCCTCAGTGAATGGTACGACGTGACCGAGCGTCCTCTCGACGGCGTGGCAGAAGACGTGCATTTCAAACTCCCACCATCCCTTGCAGGCATGCGCACGGGCACCAGCCCCGCCGCCTGACCCGACTGAACCCGAAGAGGCCCCTCTCATGTCCGTACCCGTTCGCCAGGCCGCCGCCGTTGCGGCGTACATCGCCAAGCAAAAGCTCATGGGCAAGAAGCGCTATCCGCTGGTGCTGATGCTGGAGCCCCTCTTCCGCTGCAACCTGGCTTGCGCCGGCTGCGGCAAGATCGACTATCCAGCGCCGATCTTGAACCAGCGTCTGTCGCCCGAGCAGTGCTGGCAGGCCGCAGAAGAGTGCGGCGCGCCGATGGTGGCGATCCCAGGTGGTGAACCGCTGATCCACAAAGAAATCGGCGAGATCGTGCGCGGGCTGGTGGAGCGCAAAAAGTTCGTCAGCCTCTGCACCAATGCGCTGCTGCTTGAGAAGAAGCTCGACCTCTTTGAGCCAAGCCCTTACCTCTTTTTCTCCGTGCACCTCGATGGTCTCGAGGAAAAGCACGACGAAGCCGTCTGCCAAGACGGCGTCTTTAAGAAGGCGGTCGACGCGATCAAGGTGGCTCAGGACAAGGGCTTCCAAGTCAACGTCAACGCGACGATCTTCGACGGCTACCCCGTTGATGAGCTTGCGGACTATCTTGACTATGCCGCGTCGCTCAACGTCAACGTCTCGATGTCGCCGGGCTTCGCGTACGAGCGGGCGCCCGACCAAGAGAGCTTCCTCAATCGTCAAAAGACGAAGAAATACTTCCGTGAGCTGTTCAAAATTCGCGACGACCGCGGATCAAAATGGACGCTTGCCCACTCGGATCTCTATCTCGACTTCCTCGCGGGCAACCAAGAGATGAAGTGCACGCCTTGGGGCATGCCGACGTATAATGTCTTTGGCTGGCAAAAGCCGTGCTATCTGCTGGGCGAAGGCCACGTGGACAGCTTTGATGAGCTGATGGAAACCACGGACTGGGACAGCTACGGCACGGGCGCCTACGAGAAGTGCAACGACTGCATGGCGCATTGCGGTTACGAGCCCACCGCTGCTGATATGTCCTTCACCAAGCCGTGGAAAATGCTGCCGATCTTGATGAATGGCATCAAGACTGAAGGGCCGATGGCGCCAGAGCTTGACCTGCGCGCTACGCGGCCGGCTATCGACGTGCACGAAGAAATTGTCGATGCCAAAATGGCGGAGCTGGAAGCTGAACGTCAGGCCAAAACCTCAGCGCGCAGCGACAGCACCCGTACACTGATCAATAACGTCTAGCGTTATTCAGCGGCGAGGCGGACTTGAACCCTCGCCGCCATGCTTGATTTCCCCTCCCCTGCGCCGCACTCTTTGGTGCAGCGCAAGGGAGAACAAGGCCGAGGATCAGTTCATCGTGATGAGGAACTTCTCACCAGTACGGCGTGCATTGTACTGCGCCATAACATCGGGCTTCAGCGCTTCGGCCAGAGTGATCTCATCGGAATAGTGGCTGGCAAACGTCGTCGTCAGCTCACTGAGGACACGACCGGCCATGCGCATGCGTGTTTCGGCACCAGCGCTTGCAAGGAAGTGGGGAAGCAAGAAACCACCAACACCCCAAGCCATGCCTGCACCCGGCGGGATAACCGTCGGTGACAAATCAAGTCGTCCGTAGACATAGACATGCTTTTGCGTATCCGAGCCATAGCGGCTGTACTCAGTCATTTTGCCAGCCTGGGCCATTTCCATGGCGGTCACGATTTGACCAGCGAGGTTGCCGCCGCCGACAGCATCAAAGGCAATCGTCGCATCGGTCTCGACACAAGCAGCGACGAGCTGCTGCATGAAGTCATCATCCTGCGAATTCAGCGTATGCGTCGCACCCAGATCTTTCAGGATCGCCTGCTGTTCAGGCTTGCGGACGATGTTGACGAGCGGAATACCGTCAGCAGCACAGATCCGCTGGAGCATTTGGCCCAGGTTCGAAGCCGCTGCTGTGTGAATGAGGCCCTTCGATTTTTCACGCTTCATCACCTCGGTCATGGCAAGGGAGGTCATGGGGTTCACGAAGCTTGAAGCACCGTCGCGGGCGGACGCGCTATCAGGCAACGGCATGCACAGAGCCACAGGAACCACGTGGTACTCAGAGAACATTTCTCCGCCAGCCGCAGCGACGCGGCGACCAATCATGGCTTCGCCGTCTTTATCGCCCGCGGCGACGACGGTACCGGCACCCTCGTTACCCACGGGCATCGCTTGATCCATGCGCCCCTTCATCATGGGCATGGCAAAGGAAGGCATCGGCATCGTCACCACGGGAAGATCATCTGTACCCGACACTTCAGCACCCGACACGTCCGCCATGCTCAATAGCAGTGCCAAGTCGGACGGGTTAACCGGAGCTGCCTCGACCTTGACCAAGACGTGGCCTGGGCCAGGCTTGGGCATCGGTACTTCCGACAAACGCACCTCAAGGGTGCCGTTCGACTTCACTTCGCTCGTCATTTTGCGCATCGTAGCGGGCAAATCAGACATGGTTTCCTCCAAATGTTGTTGGAGATGACCTAGGCTCGAATGATCGTCTCAATCAAGCGCGGTGCTTCACGGGTCAACGTGGCGTGAGCCTCGGCGGACTGGCGGCCCAACGCCAAGAGGTCGGACAGGTCCTGCGGGCGCTTTAACAGGCCCAGGAGTGTCGCGAGCGTCCGCACGGAGCCATCTTCAGCCACCGCCTGCGCAGCGGCCTTTGGCAGGACCTGGCTCGCTGGATCCGCAATGGCCCGTATCGCCACAAAGGGGACACCGCGTTCGGTAGCGGCTCGCGCGACGGCGTGGCTCTCCATATCCACAGCGATGGCGCCAGTGCGCTCTCGCAAGGCGCTCTTTTCGGCGGCACTATCGATCAAATCATCTGAACCAAGAATAGTCTGCGAGGAGACTTCAACGACGCCGGAAGCGGCCTCGCCGACCACAGACCCCGTCGCATCAACCACCGCCCTCGGAACGATCAGCTCACCCACCGAAACGCTTGGATCAAGCGCGCCGGACACACCCAGCGAGATCAGCGTGGTGGCCCCCTCATCCACCAACCGGCACGCATGGGCATAAGCCCTGCCCGCGTGAGCACCTGAAACAGCGACGGTCGCCGGAGTGCCCGCAACCGTTTCCGCCTCAGACTTCAAACCACAAACGATACCTAGCTTCACATCCCCCAGCCTTGTCGAGGATCGTTGGCTTTCGACATCCGCTCATACCGCGCTGTCGCCCAAAGCGGGAAGTAGGCCGCATAGCCGTGATACTTAAGATAGAAGACCTTCGGAAAGCCTGTGCCGGTATAGATTTGCTCTTCCCACCGGGCTGTTCCGTCTTGACGCGGAGCATCCTGCAAGAAGCCTATGCCTTTTCCAACCTCTTCCGAGTGCACCTCACCCGCAGCCATGAGGCCCATCAGCGCCCAAGCCGTCTGGGATGCCGTGGAGGGCACCGCATCGCCGCGGCCGGGCTCTTCGTAGCTCTCAAGGCCCTCGCCCCAGCCGCCATCCTCACGCTGCTGGCGCTTCAGCCACTGCGCTGCGCTAGCAACCCAGGGCTCGCGCATATCGACGCCCGCTTGTTCAAGGCAAACGAGCACCGACCACGTGCCATAGATATAGTTCGCACCCCAACGACCGAACCAAGCCCCGCTCGGCTCCTGCTCTGACTTGAGGTAATTGAGGCCGCGCTCGATGTTCTCCGCATACTTCTCCGGGTCCACCTGGGCGAGGCAACCGATGCAACGCGCCGTGACATCCACCGTCGGCGGATCAAGCAACGCGCCATGGTCCGCAAACGGAATCGAATTGAGATAGAAGTGCTCGTTCTCTGGCTCAAAGGCACCCCAACCGCCCGAGGCTGACTGCATACCCGCAATCCACTCACAGGCTCGGTTAATATTCTCCCGGTATTTATCCGATCCCTGACGATGCATGGCCATGGCCACCACCGCGGTGTCATCGACATCGGGATAATCGGGATTTTCGTACTGAAACGCCCATCCGCCAGGACGCACGTTGGGTCGCCTGACAGTCCAGTCGCCCTTATGCTCGAGGATCTGCTTGCCCTTTAGCCAATCGAGCATCTCTTCGAGACGTGGGTCTTGGGTCTCGCCAGCCTCCAGCAGCGCATGACTAGAAAGCGCCGTATCCCAGACCGGCGACACGCAAGGCTGAACGTAGAGCTGATCACCTCGCTGAACCTTGAGTAGGTCGATCGATTTGCGAGCGATGACCATGTGAGGGTCATCATCCGCATACCCCAAGGCACGCATCATCATCACGGCATTGGCCATGGCAGGATAGATCGCGCCGAGGCCATCTTCGCCGTTGAGGCGTCCAATGACGAACTTTTCAGCGTCCCGAATGGCTGGTTCGCGGAGCTTCTGCGGCACTTTAGGCTCGATGGCGTGCAGCACCTTATCCATGGCTAAGAAGGCATGACCCACGGTGGTGTTGTTGGGGTTGGTCTGCCACTTTTTTTCTTCAAAAGGTGGCGTCACGAAGAGCTCATCCACCTTCACGGAGCAGTCCGCCGCCTTGGCCTTCAGTGCACAAAGCACCAGGAGCGGGATCATCACCGTCCGTGACCAATAGGCGATCTTGGAGGTATGGAAGGGGAACCACTTGGGCAGCTTCATCACTTCCACCGGCATAGCCGGGCAGCCAGACCAGGGGATGTGACCGAAGAGCGCCAAGGAGTAACGTGTGAAGACGTTCGCCCGTGCCGCGCCGCCTTTGCCGATAATCCACGTCCGTGCGCGCGCCATAGGCTCACTCTCTGGGTCTTCGCCGCAAATCTTCAGCGCCCAGTAGGCCTTCACCGTGGCGGAAAGGTCTCCCGCTCCACCAGTGAACAGAGGCCAGGAGCCGTTCTCCTTTTGCGCATCCAAGAGGTAGCGCACCA